>CAYQEJ010000015.1:0-5893 GCA_964416505.1 uncultured Gammaproteobacteria bacterium | reverse complement strand
TTTTCTTCATGAATCCTTGATTCGATTGGTCCATCCTGGAATTTATATTTGGCAAATTTTTTGGAAGTATATGGAGTCAGCGCTGGACTAGATAGTTCTTCAAAAGTCATTGCACAAATTCTCATCCCCACAGTAAGAGCTACTGCCATTCTACCTAAATTTCCAAGTTCCAAAACTGGATTTCCATTCCATCCCGGATCAAAAATAGAAGCTGTTGAATGAACTACTATTCCAAGGCGTCCCAAAGAAGATCTTCCCTCGAGGCGTCCCATGAGATCTGCTGGGATTTTTACTTTTTCCAAAGTTACTGCTAGGACAAAATCTCCCGGCTGCATCATGAAGGTTTCTCCTTTTTTTATTTTTATCTCGCGGGTTATTTCATTGGAGAAATCTTTTTTTGAAGGATCTATATAACTATGTCTACTATGTTCAAAGATTCTAAATGTATCTCCAAGTCTGAGATCAATCGAACAGCTTCCGAGTTGAGTAGAAAAATCAGGAGTAGGAGTAATTTCAATTCTCTTTTCTTTTAATGCTTTCTTAATATCTTGGTCTGACAGGATCATTTCTTTGAAGAGTTTAGCATTTAAAAAATATTTTGAAAAGAGGAATTTTCACAGTTGACATACGCTTCATACTATAATAATCTGATTGTAAGCGGTATGTTTACTGTGAAAAAGTTTTTATTCTTTTTATTTTCTCTCTCATTCCTATTTATAATTGGTATTCAAACACATTCTTTTAAAAAAGCCCACGCACAACCCGTAAGCCCTTGCGCAGCAATTAAAATCTCAAAAACAGGAACTGGATTTATGCAAAACGTAAATTCATCAAAAATTTTCAAATTAAATATTGCAAGCACCAATCTTGGAACTTGCACCTATACATTTAAAGGAAATCCTGTGAATAACACAGCTAGCTGGAATTTTTATTTCTATAGAAAGTATGTTGGAGGAGTCGTATCTGAACAAATAACTAGCAATAACCAACTCTCTCTTGCAGCAGGTGCAAATAAAGATTTCTTTGTTTTAGTCACCCCAAGCACGAATGCAAAGAAAACCCCGGGAGATAAAACTTTGAAGATTGAAACAAACACCACCAGCTCAACGGGTAACGAGCAAATAAAATTCACAATTACAAATGCCATGGCTTGTGATGCTAGAGAATTGGAATGTGGCAATTTTACTTCCGGAACCACACTTGAGCTAAATTGCGGAACTTGTGCGACTGGAAAAACTTGTAAAAGTAATAAATGCACTACCCCAGCTGCGCAAACCAAAGATCTCATAATTTCAGCATTTACCTTCCCTGGAGGAAACGAAAATAAAACTTCAGATCCAGTTGTTAAGATTAAAAACACGGGAAATACAAAAATTACTGGCGAATTCGACGTTAAAGTTATCAATAGAAATGGCGGAGCTTCTAAGACATATCGAGTGAAACAAGATTTATTTCCAAACGATGAATTACCATTATCTTCTCATTTCGCAAATATGCCTAATCCTGCTGCAGGAAAGTATACCGCAACAGTAAAAATCGATTCTAATATTAGTCCACTAAATCCTAACGGCGAAATCATTGAATCAAATGAGGGAAATAATACTAAAACAGATGATTACACAACTACCAAACCTTCAGGTGGTGGATCAGGTGGCGGAAACGGAGGAGGAACTCCTACTCCAACATGCGACAGAAATGCACCATCCTTAGACATTTCTCCTGCAAACAAAAATGGCAACCCTGGTGATGAAAGAGTTTATGAAGTAGTTGTTAAAAACAATGATAAAGGTGCTGATTGTAACCCGACTACATTTGTTCTTTCTAAAGAACTTCTCCCAACAGATAAGTGGACTGGGAAATTCGATGATGCTACTTTGGAAAATGTAGGTAAAAATGGTGGAACTAAAACTACTAAATATCGTGTTACATCCCCTGCTGGTGCAACTAAAGGAGAAAAAACCATTTCAATCGGCGTAAGAAGACAATCACAAGATAAAGCTATAAAAACTGTAAACGCAACCTATACCGTGACTACTTCTGACACAAAACCACCTTCTCCAAAACCAGAAGCATGTAATAAAAACACTCCAAAATTAAGTTTTGCTTCAAGCTCAATAACAGCAAATCCCGGAGAAGCTGCTACATACAAAATGATTATCGAAGGCCAGGATACTGGAGATTGCAGTCCTAGAACATTTAAAATTAAAGCTGAGGGACCAAATGACAACTGGAAAATAGTACTCGCTAAACAATCCGAAGAAGTAAATCCAGGAAGCAAAGGTACAATTGATTTAGTAGTTACATCCCCTACCGGCGCTACTCCGGGAAATAAAACAATTACAGTAAAACTTATTAACCCAAATAATGATGTCGCTGTAACCAAAACAGTTACATATGTAGTTCCTGGAGGAAGCTGCGTAGAAGCAACTCCAAACTTTAGCGTTAGCCCTCAGACAAAAACCGGAAAGCCAGGAGACTCTATAACATTTGATAATATCGAAATTAAAAATAATGACTCAGGTCCTTGTGCTGATAGAAAATTCACCTTACAAGTTGAGGACCCAGGAGACGGATGGGAACCAGGATATTTTGGTCAGGATTTCACTTTAAAGCCTGGTGAAACTGAAAACACGAGCTTAATGATAACTTCCCCAAGTGACGCAGCACCTGGTAACAAAAACATAGTATTAAATCTTCTCCATAACAACAATAAAGTCAGCTCAGTGGTTGTAATTTTTAATGTAGACAATAACGGAAGCGTTACTCCGGAACCCGGAAATAGCTTTATGAATTTGACTCTAGGAATTGATGGAATTGGAGATACGCCAAGAATTCCATCAATAATAGATTCGCAAGGAAACGCACTCGGAGGAAATCTTAACCCAGCACATAACATCAGAAATCTTGATGTAAGAATTTATAATACTAGCGATAATTCTCTCGCAGGTGCATTCTATGACCAAACATTTAGATATGATTCAAATCTTAAAAGATTCGTAACCAGACTTGATATTCCTCTCTCTGCAGGTCAAACAGGTAATTATAATGTATACGTCTCAGGACCTAGATTCCTAAACACTCAGTATCCAGGATCAGCATCGATTGCTTACGGTCAGACAGTTGAACTGTCATCCAGAAACTTCTTCATGATTACAGGAAATGTAAATAATTCTGATATGTCAGAAAACAAAATCGATCTTATGGATTACAACTTATTACTCTCCTGCTCTATTTACTCTCAAGATAAAAGCGCTTGTGATCAAGATCCAAACTACGAATCATATTCAGATCTAGACGACAATGGAATTGTAAACGAAGATGATTTGACATTATTCTTAAGTGAATACGCAAATCAACAAGGTGTAATTTTACCAAATTAGTATTAGAATAAATTATGGAAGAAAATTTGCAAACACAATCACCAACTCCCGTCAAAAAAAGCTTAAATAAAACGTGGCTTCTCGTAGCCGGACTTGTGATTCTTACAGTCGTACTTCTAGTAGTCAGCATCACATCAAAAGGCTTATCCCCCATTTTAAGAAATGCTCCTAGTGAAAGAAACGAAATCGCTCACACGTCCATGAGCATCTCGGAAGATTTCAGAAATTCTGACTCAGAAAAAGTTGAGTCCGATGTATTAATAAATACCGATAAAGATGAAGTAAGCGGTGTACAAATCAAGATTTCTTATGACCCTAAAGAAATAACTAATGTAGATATCGCTCCTGGAACTTTTTTCAATAGCCCAAATGTCTTAATTAAAACAATTGATGAAAAAACAGGCGTTATCACTTATGTATTAGCTATAAAACCAGGAGATAAAATGGTAAAAGGAGAAGGAGTTGTAGCAACACTAAGCTTCACAAGACTTGGCACAAATGAATCATACTTAAGCTTCCTACCACAATCCCAAGTATCAACCACAAAACATAATCGATCAGTTTTAAAAACAACAGTTTCAGCAGTTATCCCCGAAACCACTCAATAATTAATAACCTAATTTAGAAAAAGGAACCACTGAATGAGTTTCTCTATCGGGTCCGCACATAACAGGAAGCGCGACTTTAATATGAGTCAGAAGATGAGCGGAAGTTTGTGATCTTCGATTAAATAAAGTTGCCATATTTAATCTTAGACTATCAAGTGCTGTAAGAAGCGGACCAACCAGTTTTCCTTTTTCATTTACATACCTTGTGAATTCTGTTGTACTCCATGTGTCCCATGGCTCATCTTCTAATCCTGTCCAATCTATTTGATGCAAAGCTTCCCATTCTGCATCTGTAATTCTTGGATCAGAAACAATTTCCTGCACAACCACCGGAACTGGAGCTGCAGTAAATTTTTCAGGAGTACTATAAGTGCCCGATGAATCTGTAATTCTTTCTAATTCCCTATTTTCTCTAACGATTCCCCCTCCAAATTCCACATCTGATGCCATACTCTCCTTATCCTCACTATCAATCACCAACATAGGAATGTTGTAAACTGGATGACCGCCACGAGACACCTTAACTCCTTGTTCCCTATGGCTATCATAAACATAATGCTGTTGCTTCTCGTAATCCTCGTCAGACATTTGCAAATATTCGCTCTCGGAATGGTCTCTATTATGAAGATATGCGTTAAATGCATTTGACAAAAGAAGCATGGCTCTTTCTTCAAGCTCTCTGCGAGTTACCCTGTCATCACTATTAAACTCAGGGTAAATTGAGATTAAGCTTCTTTTAAATATTGGTAGTAGCGAATCTTTCATAGAGCCGATTCCATCCCAGAATTTTCTTGCGCTTTCTATATAATCATCTTTCCAGCTTACATCAAAAAAATATTGATCAAATGCTTGCCTAATAGCTGGATTATCAATCATTAATCCAGTAGAAATTATCTTTCCTTCGCTAATTAATTTACCAATCACATCTTTTGAATATACAGGCTCACCTTTACCACCTGCTTCTGCTCTGGCAAATTCTATAGCATCATCTGTCTCTAGTCCCATATACATATACCCTGTGATAGGATTAAATGAGGTTTGGACTGTCGCTAGATTTCTTGAATCCAATCCATTTGCTACTACATAAGATTTTGTAGCTTCTGCCATTTCTTTCTTATGCAAAACATCACTAAAGAGTCCTCCATCTGATGGTTTTTTTCCTTTCGCTTTTTCTTCTCTACCTCTTGCTGCACACCCATAGTGACTATCATAAATCTCCGCAGTAGCTTCACCTCTACGCATTGCAGTTTCTAATTGCTTAGCAAACGTTGAATCTTTCTCAAGTTTTAATTTCCCGTCTTTTCCTCTCACGAATTCTTTTAAAATTCCCCCAGGCTTTCTGATTGCGCTCCCGATATCTGCTGAAAATCCAAAAGCATGAATCATCTTTACTCTTCCGTCCATACACATTACAGCTAGGGTGGACATAGGAAGCATAGTGCGTGCTCTATCAGCAACATCTATGTAAGGCTCCGATTTTACTTCTTCCGCTCTACTATTTCGATCTGTAACGAAAGCTGGAAAAAAATATCTTAAATAAGCATAATCCTCAGGTCTTCTTCTAACTTCAGGCGGTAATGTCTGATTGTACTCTTCTAAACGACCAATAAAATCAAATATTTGACCCTTAATTCTTTCAGGAAGTAATCTATTTTCCACAGCTGTAACTCTATGCATAGCTTCAATGCTCGGATCTAATCCGACTCCTCTTTGTAATTCTCTAGGTTGTGACATATTATTTTACCATTTTTCAAAAATGAAAAATAAATTATATAAGGAGATCTGCGATTATTCAAGCTTTTGGACTTGTAATTGCTCTGGCCAATGAAAGTGCACTTTCGACAACTCCCCTTGAATTTGGTAAACCTGTCGATCTATATCCTCCACCTTGTCCTTTAGCTTCTA
>CAYQEJ010000014.1:0-7406 GCA_964416505.1 uncultured Gammaproteobacteria bacterium | reverse complement strand
GGGTGGATGACGGGGATCGAACCCGCGACCCTCAGGACCACAACCTGATGCTCTACCACTGAGCTACATCCACCATGTATATGGATTATACCAGAGCCAGAGATTAGCTTCAATTAGAAACCTATAGTTGTAGATTGGAATGTATTTAGATATAATCCGCAAATGGGTAAAATTGAAGCTGCTAATATTGGCCCAGTAAATGACAGATGGGCTGATAGAAAAAGAAAAGCTGCACAAGCCATTCAAGGAACGTTTGTTGCCGGGTATTATTTTCAGCTTAGCGTAGACGCGATTACAGAACAGCGATGGCTAGATCTAAGCTGGGTTCCAACAAAAATAGAACCACTTCAACACATTTCAAATGCGACATTAAGCTATTTTGCGATCTGTGCAGCTCTATTAGTAGGAGAGAATATTAGATATTCAGTAAGAGACAGCTGGAAGAAAAAAGCAAGAAACCTTTCTTTATTAGGCGGGGCAGCTGCAGCAGCAGCCGTTAACGTGTATGTTGAAAGCGGTATGGATAGTTATGGCGTTGCTGATAAAAATGATTTAGCCTATGGAATCGCTGCAATACCGCTAGGTTTATTTGCGGCAAGAGAATTATATATTAACCGACCTAAAACTGAACCGAAGAAATAATCTCTAGAAGATTTGGAGCTCCGATCTTTGCGTCCGGCATATACCACTGACTTCCTTTTGCTCCGTATTTGAAAAATGCGATTCCAGAGACACCTGGTTCATCAAGTGCTGAATCTATATCATTTTGAAATTCGTCTTCAGATGGTAAATCCCAAAGTGGCTGTTCTTCCCATGCTCCCAGCGCAATTACAATTTTTGTGTCAGGATCAATTTTCTTAATTGAATCTCTAGACCTTTCGGTTACAGTAGTTACGAAATCATCATAGTAATCATCTACGTTTGAATAAGCATTTACCATAACTATATCCGCAACATTTTTATCGAATGGATTTCCAACTCTAAAGAAATCTGATTCATTATCGTAGAAAAACCAACCATTCATTCTAATCATAATAGGATGCGTCGGATCAGCTCTTTTTATATCTTTATAAGCGACTTTCAGTTGATCCGAAGTTAAGTAATAATTTTTTGAATAATTTGGGAAAACAGATCCTGCTTCATTTGATATATCCCAGGCAATAACTGCTGGATGATTTTTCCATTTTTTTACGAAATCTACAGTACCTTTTTTATTCCAAACTGGTTTCTGATCATCTGGGAATTTTTCCTGATCACACTTATAGCTCCATTCTGCTTCACCAGATCCGGCTGGCATAATAACTTTTATGTTGTGCTTTTGAGAAGAATCCAGGAAATACTTAACATCCTCATCGTTTGCACAAATATCAAAATTCCCTTCAATCGTATTAATACCTGCATTCTCTAATTTTGCAAAATCGGCATCTGTCAAACCAAAATTATCCATATAAGCTTCTCCTACATCTTTCATAATTTTTAAGTTTGAAAGATTATTTGAGTGTGAATTTATGAGGTATGCTACGAGCACTCCTACGATTAAAAATAAAATAAAAAATAATTTTTTCATACTACTTTCCAAAATATACTGAATCTAAAAATAGATTAAATGTTCCACCTGATAATACATAATATTGAAGCCTTACGCTTTTTACATTTGATGATGTGGGTGTATAGCTAAATTCTTTTGCTCCACTAAATACACCATTTATCATTCCAATCCACTTTCCCGAAATCCAGTTACCATTACTGTCATACTCATCAATATAAAAACCAAATTCTCCAGATCCTGATACGACTTTAATAAATTGATTCCATTTGTAAGTTATATTCTCAACATTTATTTTTGAAGAGAATAAATGAGTAAGAGCACTATTTGAAACAAGCTTTACAGAATTTGCACCGCTATTTCCTGAGATATTTGTATCGATTGAAAAACTATCAGAATCTTTTTCCCAGCTCTCAGCCCAACCATTCAAGATGGTTTCAAAGCTTCCGTTTGTTACTAAATTTACATTTGGCAAAACAGTTGGGGAAGGTGTAGCAGTAGGCGAAACGCTTAGTATTGATGTTGGCGAAGGAGTAAGAGTTGGCGTCAGTGTAGGTGTAGCGGTTGGAGCCTCCACAAGCGCTGCAGTAGCTATAACATCAGGCTCGTTTACTAGAGGAGTTACACCTTGAGTATTTGTCAAATTATAAAGTTGGTAATTGTCTACAAAAATTGCGCCAGAAACCCCAGCACTATAAAAAGTCTGAATTTTAAATTTAGCTACATTTGCTGAGGAAGGAGTATAAGTCATATAAAAGTATGAAACTACTAAATTGTTAACCGGATAATATTGTCCTGAAATCCAGTTTCCATCTTTATCATATTCATCTATATAAAAACCAAATTCTCCACCTTTTCTCCCGAGAGTATTTATAAAAGCCTTAAATCCATATTTAGATCCAGGCGTTACTGGAACTTTAGGAGAAAACAAATGTCCTGGAGCAGAGCCAGTAAACTTTATTGAATCTACTTGATTTGGAAATGCTCCCTTTGAATTTGTATCCTTAACTACGCTAGCAGAATTATCAGTTGTCCACCCTCCTGATATGCCACTTTGAAATCCTCCATTTGGAAGAATATTTGTTGCTCCCATATCTAAAGCTTGACTTACTTTAACTGCTCTAATTCTTCCAGCGTCTTGTTTGGTTTTTACGTAACTAGCTATCTGGTTTAGCTTAGATCTAGCATACTGATAATCATCTGGGTTTGTACTAGGAGTGTCTTTGATTTGATGAAAAACTAAAATAAGCCACTGATTATTTGCAATTGCCGTGTCAATTGCAGCCTGCACCTGAGCAACAGTTACCGGCTCTTGTACCTGCATTACCTGAAGTATTGAGTCGTTGTAAGGAAATGTATTTTTATTTCTATCCCAGAAACCTCTATGAGAAGTGTAATATTTGGAAGCAATTGCTAAAGTGGCATAATCATAATCTCCTTCAGGACTTGCTAAATTTGTTACTCTAAGACCATGATTTACTAAATCCTGCTTACTTTGAGAAAGCTCTGTTTCTTTTTGAGCATTTGTAAGCTCAGAAAGTCTTCTATGATTTACTGTGTGAGCACCAACTTCCCACCCATATGAATCTTGAAGGCTTTTCACCTGTGCCCATGTCATATATGAAGCAGTAGGATTAACATTGTTTCTGCAAGCTCCTGTATTGTTTATACATCCTGTTGGAATATAAACAGTACCATCGATTCCATACTTTGCTAAAACTGGCTCAGCCGCATTTAATGTACTTAAATAACCATCGTCAAAAGTAAAAGAAATTTTTGCGCCGTTTGAAGCAGCAAAAGAAGGGGAGTGAATCAAAAAGAATAAAACTCCAAATATTAATATTCCAAATAAATTAGTTATAAATTTTTTCATAATTCTTCGATTTTTATAAATTTAGCTCTTACCATATATCTGTATTGATCAAAAACTCCATCACAGGTAATAAGTGTCAAAACTGGATTTTTCTCTGGATAGAAAACATTCACTGAATCTGGGGTTACCTTATCACTTTGTATTACTTCGTAGGTTGCTTTATAGTTATCGCCATATACATAAATCATGTCTCCTGATACTAAATTTTTGATATTTAAAAATGCATTTGGAAGAGCATGACCAAAAAGACCTACGTTTCCTGTTTTTTCATTTACTAGAGATGTCCCTTCTGCGTAATTTGCGACTGCGTCACTAACTTTCCAGGTCCCGTTTTCCATAGGAACTGATACAACAGGCAGATCAATTCCTGCTTTTTCCATCACTACTCTTGTAGGTGTGAAGGAAATTACTTCTTTAGGTGTTTCTACAACGCAATCCACGCAAACAGATTCGACATCCATTTCTGCCTGAACTTTTTTTTCGTTAAATGTAATAAAAGTAATTAAAACTGCTGAAAGTAAAACTACAGCTATTAAATTAACTTTATTAAAAAACATCATAAACTTTTATTTTTTAAATATCGGCTAATATGGCCTAATAACAAAACGAATAATACGCTGTTTACAACTACAAATCCTGCAGCTATTACAGGATGAACTTTATCTGCAAGAAAAAGTCCTGCACCTGATGTCGCCGGTAGTGCAGTTGCTAAACCTAATATTCCGCCTTTTCCGTATTCTGTCATAACTATAAAACACCTCCTTTCCTACCTGGTTCCCCAGGTTGATGAGTAACCAATCTTAGAAAATCCAGATTGACTCATTTCAAATAAATACTCGAACGTTCGAATTATTTTCTTTGCCGTGGCAGTATACAACAAATAAACGTAAGATCCAATAAGTATTATTGAAAGAAAATTTGCATATATAAATTCAGCAATAAAAGTAAACTTTAAAATCGAATCCTTAAAATCTCTATCAGGATAAGAAAAATGTGTTAATACTGAATAAACGAAAATTACTGAGAAATTAATCAGGGAAATAGCAAAAAGAACTGGTGTAAATGCGGTTTCATGATAGCTTCCTGCGTAAACAAAAGAAAGAATAATTAAAGCGAATAGTATTAAGAATGTAAAATGCCCTATGAGATCCTGAAAAACAGCGATTACTCCATGCCAATTTTCAAGAATTACCTTAAGTCCGCCGCTTGTCCATCTTGCTCTTTGCTTCCATAATGTCTTAAGACTCTCAGGGACATAGGTCCAAGCAACTGCAGATTGAGAAATTCTTACTTCCCATCCCATTAATTTTGCTCTTACCGTCAGATCATAATCTTCGATTAAATGTCCAATTGAAAATCCTCCCAAATCTTCTATAACTTTAAATTTTAAAGCCGCAAGCATTCCCTGCATAACTAAGGGGCCTTTTAGAAACCCGTTATCTGCAATTTTTGTGATATTAAAACTGTGATATTCCATAGCCTGAAGACGTGTGATTATATTTTTATTTTTATTTATTACCCTAACCTGAGAACAAACTATTCCAATCTTGGGATTTTTATATAGCTCATCTATCATTTCAGGAATTGTTGAAGGAATGATTTTTACATCGTCATCAAATGTGAAGACTACATCAGGCTTTCCGTATGCCAAGTTTTTCAAATAGTTAATCGCCAAATTAAGCGCTCCTGCTTTAAGTTCATTTTTTTGTGTTCTAAAAAGTACAATTTTATAATTATTTCTAGCTAATTCTCTAATTTGATTTAATACAAAATCACTTGTCTCATCTTTTGGCGAATAATCATCAACAACTATTAAATTTATCATTGGATACCAGCTCGCAATTGACCTCACTAAAGTAAGGGTTTCGAGGCTAGGTTTATAGGTGGGGATCACAACCGCTACATTTTTATTGTAAAAAGCTGCTTCATAAGATTTTCGGGGAAGCTTATTGGGTACGAAAAAAGTTTTTAAGTTTTTTAAAAAATCCGGGGAATAGTATTTACTTAGCACATTTAAAATTAATAGAAAACTTGCTATAAAGTAGTAAATTGAAAAATAATTAAAATAATTGCTCGTACTATCAAAAATATTATTTTCAAAAATAAGAACGAATGCGATAAAAATAAGTTGAATTAAAAGAGTAAAAAGAACATGATAATAAGATTTAGTAAATTTGTTTTTGAATTTATCCGAAAATTTGTTAAAAAAGAAATTTAAACCTTTTAAATTCAAATAAGTAACTTTTGTCAGGAAAGAAAAAATTAAATAAATGTTAAATAACTCTAGGACTAAAAAATATTTAGCAATTAATATATCTGCGGAAAGAAAAAGCATCAAGAAAATGCCTGTAAAAATAAAATCAAATGACCCTGAAATTCCTAGGTTTTTAGCCATAATCAGGGCAGATTAGTAGAGAATAGGATTATATTTAATATTATAGGATATGTCAATAGATCTTATAATATTCTTACAATTGAAATTACAGATGGTAGGGAACTTCGTGTTTAAACTTTGATTTGTCTGCAAATTCAATTATTTTCTTAGCTCCTTTATGCATAGCTTCTATAGTCCAGACCGGATTTTTTTTATCAAAATATAAATAAAGGACGGGATCCGCCTCTTCATAAGTAAAACCGAATTCTTTCTCATCTGTTTGAGACTCCCATAAATTTGCTGAAGGAGCTTTATTTACGATAGAATCTGGTACTTCAATATGCTTTGCAATTTTATTGATTTGTGTCTTATATAAATGCTGCAAAGGTTCTACATCTGAAGCGCCATCTCCAAAACGAGTGAAATATCCCAGATGATACTCAGACCTATTTTCAGTCCCAACCACAAGTGCATTATTCGCTTTTGCAAAATCAAAAAGGGTTATCATTCGCGTCCTAGCCATAATATTACCCCGTCTCACTAAATCATCTTTTGGAATATCTAAAGTTTTGATTAATTCATCAGCTATTTTTTTAATTGAAACTGTAGTAATTTTTAAATCTATTTTTTTTTGAATTTCATTTATATCTGGGTCAATTTCCTCAAAATAGGGAAGGTATAGGGCTATAATATTTTCGGGCTTAAGAACTTTGGAAAGAAGATAAAGACTTGTAGCCGAATCTATTCCTCCCGAAACACCTATTACAGCTTTTTCACTTTTTTGCTCTTTAAAAATTGTTTTAAGAAAAGAAATGATTCGAGCAGCTTCTTTTTCTGGATTTATATCAAGTAAATTATTAAACATAAAGTTTTTTTTCTAATATATATTTTTCTACATTTCTATTTACCAAATACTCGATAGACTTTCCGTCTCTAACTCTTTTTCGAATTTTTGAAGAAGAAACATTTGAAAGTATCAAGTCCTCATGATCAAGGAGTATTATATTTTCAGGCAAATTATCTAAGTCTAAACTTTTAAGAACTAAATCTTTCAAATGCTTCTGAACAATTTCTCTGGGGAAAATAATAAGACCAAATTCTTTGATTAAATCTTCCCACAAATCCCATTTTTTGAATTCATAAAGTTGATCAGAACCGATAATAAAAGTAAAAGAATCATCTGGATTTTCTTTTTTAAGTTTTCTTAAAGTGTTTATAGTCCTACTAATACCTCCCATTTTTATTTCGAAATCCGATGGAATTATTTTTTCCTCCGCAATGATCTCTGTCATCTCAAATCGCAGAGAAGAAGAGCTGACTTTTTTATCAAATGCGTGACTTGCCACAGGCATTATCCAAACTTTATCAATATCAAGGAATTCCAAAACTTGTCGAGCAATAAGCGTATGTCCTAAATGAGGCGGATCAAAACTTCCACCTAAAACTGCTATTTTCATTTTCAAAAGTATACCATGTTAGGCCTCAAACTTGTATAATATTTGCATGAAAGCCTGGTTATTTGACGTAGACGGTGTCATAACAAACCCAACTGAAAAAAAAGCAAATTCTAATGTAATTAAAAAACTTGCAGAGATTCTAAGAAGAGGAGACAT
>CAYQEJ010000013.1:0-7863 GCA_964416505.1 uncultured Gammaproteobacteria bacterium | reverse complement strand
CTTGAATTTGGTAAACCTGTCGATCTATATCCTCCACCTTGTCCTTTAGCTTCTACGATTAAATGTTCAATTACAGGCTGACGAGAGGACATTGTTCCAACGTCAACTAACCTAATCATTTCTCCAATGTCAGTCTGTTCTCTTTCTATATCTCTAAGTTTTTTTATCGCTTGAAGCTCTCTTTCTTGAGACCCCAAAACCCCATCAGTTCCTATTATTCTGGTTCCAATAAAATCAAGCCGGAGTCCTCTATATGTTGCTTCATTAATTGGTCTGGCGGGAGGCTGTTCATCAAAAAGACCTTCAAGAGGAGTATTTCTAAAGTATCTAGATAATAACTCTTTAATCTGTGCTTGTGCTAAAACTACTTCTTCCCTGTCCAACATTTCCTGTACACCTTCTGAAGCAAGGTCTCCTGGTTCATTCATGAGGAAATTATATCAAACGCAGTCTATAGGAAGAATAAGAATATTCCTCCAAGAAGGAACAAAACTCCTCCGATCATACCGGTAATCACAAGTGGATTACCAGTTGGAGGAAGCGTTGGAGCCGGAGTTTCGGTTGGTATAAATTCAGTTGCTGGTGTGGTTGGAGTCGGCGTAGGACTCTCAATTCCGCCTTGTGGTGTGGTTGGAGTCGGTGAATTAGTCGGAGTTAGAGTAGGAGTACTTGTATTTTTTGGTGTAGGAGTAGATGTATCTCTAGGTGTAGGGGTAGCTGTTTTACTTGGTGTTGGAGTAGATGTATTTTTCGGAGTAGGAGTACTGGTATTTTTTGGTGTAGGAGTTGCAGTATTTCTAGGAGTTGGCGTAGAAGTTTCACCAGGTGTAGGAGTTGCAGAAGGAAGAGCACAAGAACTTTGTCCTTCCGCTGGACTCGCCTCACCACATTCATTTTTTGAAGTCACTTCGCATTTATATGTATGTCCCGGCTCAGAATTAAATTGTATTTGTGTAGTATCCGAATCAACATCATCTTCTTTAATAACTGAAGAGCCATTATCTGTTATATCTGTAACTACATAATGATAGGATGTGGCGTTTTCTGCACTATCCCAGGAACATGTTGCAACATTTGGCTCACAAACTCCTCCGCCAATAATAAGCCTAGCTATCGAAGTTGGTTTTATGAGAACATTTTCATTAAATGCATCCGCATTTCCTCTTATAGACCTTACTTGCGAATTTGTTTCATCAAAGCTAATCTGAATCTCTCCCGGATCTAAACCTTCTTTAACTAAAAATAATACACTACCTAATTTAGCTTGCTGCCTAAGAACTCTCGTTGGATCTCCAACTCCCAATGAAAATGTAACGCCGCCGCTTTCGTCTATAACTGGACTTCCAATTGGCTGTAGAACTGAATTTATATCTGGGTTAAATTCAACTGACGCGGGATCAATTTTATCTGGATCAAATTTTAATTTAAATTTAACAAAATTAACCTGATTTACACCCGGGTTTAATATAACGTCCACACTTGCTTGATCTCCAGACCTAGCTTCTTGCGATTCAGGATCAAATCTAAGAGTAGTGGCCTTTTCGGCTCTGGATCTAATCTCCTGAACCTTTTGTACTAGAAAAATGGTTATAACAAGCCCAACGATTAAAATTAAACCACCTATTAAAACGAACGCCTTTTTCTTTCCTGTCCAATTATTAAAATTCATAATCAATTACTATCGCTAGCAGTACTGCAATTTTCGCAACTAACTTCTACATTTGTTACCTTATCCGGCTCTACGCAAATTGGTGGAGTCGGAGTCTTGCTCGGATTTTTAGTCGGCGTATTTGAAGGAGGAACTTTACATGTAATTTTTACGTCTTTATTCCATAAATGTGATCCATTAGCAGCACAATATTTACTAATTTGCGCTGAGTTAATTGTACATGCGTTATTTTTGAAAAAGGTCATATCCTTTACAGCTTTCACTACAGTAATTGTTCTTCTATTATTACTATTGAGTGGATTTAACTTTAATTCTTTTCCAACTTTTAAACATCCCTTATTGCTTCCCCAACAAGAACATTTTGTAAGCCGAAAAGTTTCCCCAGGCCTTACATCTTTAATGATCTGTCCTGTACATTTTTGAGAAGCATCATTTGTAGCTCCACCATCATCTCCCACACATCCAACCTGAATTGGTCCACCTTTCCAATTTTTAGCAACAAATTGCCCCTGAATTCCTACACAAAGCGGCCTCCAAGGATCAAGAGCATAAGCATTTGACCTTACTCCACTCAGAAGAAAAACCATTAATAATAAAGAAAAAAGTCCTAATTTAAATAATTTCATAAAACATTAAGCTCCTGAACCATAGACGATTTCTGCTGCGCAAACCATTCTTCGTAAGTATTTGCACCATTATCATTTGAGGAGACAACTTTAAAAACAATTCCGCCTCTATTTGAAGCAGAATTTGAAATTAATTTAACATCATTCACGTTTAATCCAAAAACTGCATCTTGAGTTTCCCTATCTAGACCTGAATTTCCAAACTCATAAACTTGAGGATGCATACTAGCTACCCTATCCGAATCAGACAAACCATTAAGTATAACGCCATTAACAGCCAAAACTGGCCTCAAAGAATCATATTTACTTAGCAACGTATCTCCTATTTGTAAAACATCTTTTCCAGAATTAAATCCATTTTCGGCTTCATCCAATGCTTTTAAACCATCTGTGAGTTGTTTTTCCGATGCATCTTTTTCTTCTTGAGTAAGCGAATTTAATCCTGCTACTGGAGTATTCCAAAATGAAACAGTCATAGCCTCTCTATTCTTAACAGCTTTTAAAGCTACCTGATTTTTCAATACTTGGTATTTAGCAACTTTTTCTGGAGTACCATTAGACACTAATTCATCAACCCAGGCTGTATCGAGTTGGATACCAAAATCAACTGCCGCCTGATCCAATATTGCGCGCTCTTCGATGGTAATTAATGCATCTTTCAAAGCCTGGTCATCCACATCTACTGCCTCATACTGCTCCTGCGCAACCAATCTAAGATCAGATTTCTTAATCTGCTTACCATTTATGGTAGCGACTACTGTATCTTCGGAAACTATAGAAGCACTACTCTGAGTATTTTGTTGTTGTTGTGCAAAGTAAACAGTGATAGGAATAGCAAAAACTATTAACGCTAACACAAAAATAATAGCTACTTTTTTTAGCTTAAAATCTCTAATCACTTTATATAATTATAGTGGTCTAATTAGCCTTAAAAGTCAAGAAAGAAACTGTGATTTTAGACTTGCCCTAATCTTTCAAGCCCGAGATTATTCGCGAGAATTGCAAAATTTCTTAAAACCAATAGATTTGCCATACTTAATCCCCCTGAATTATGAGCTGTCCAAGTAAGCATACCTTCTCCCTGATATCTCTCTAGATCAGGCTTTACGAAATAAGCAGCTAGTTTCTTTCTGGGTAAAGGATGATTATAAGGCATAATAATAACAGGTCTTTTTCTTTGTATGTAAGCATTCTCAGCATTAACACTTACCTTTGGCTCAATTCCTAAATCAGCGTGGCCTGGATCAGCCGATATTCTAAAATCTCCGAACGAAACTTCCCTCCCATTTTCGAAAATACCTGAATCGGTGACATGCACTCCCAAATCTCTCTTGATTAAGCCTTCAATAACTTCAACATCTTTTCTAACTGAGCCCGGAATAGACTCCAAAATCTTTAGAGCAAAATCAGGAGTATATGTACTATCTGCTTCGAAAACTTTTGGATGGATTGGAATTTCTCGAGGAGAAAGAACTGGCCCTGACCAGGTCATACCTGTTCTTACAAGGTCAGCATGATCCAATAATGGAAATCCAGGTCTTAATCCTTCTTGTATTGAAATTGACATAGTAGAAAGTTGAAAAATAGTGGCAGTTAAAAACTAAATGTGGATCGGGATGGAATCGGACCATCTACTTCTTCATTATCAGTGAAGCGTTCTACCAGTGAACTACCGATCCAATAATTAAGAATTAATTATACCTGAATACAGGCTGCACAAGCAAGATTAGTGGAAAATTGCAGTCAATCTATCAATTTTTTGTCTTATTTCAGGCGTGGAATAAGTTGATACTAGCGATCTTAAGAAAACCCAGTCTGATCTCTGAACAAAACTTAGCCCCTCAAGAACATCATCAACTTTAACTTTATTATATCTATCTGGTAACTTAGGTTTTTTTTCTTCTACATCTGAGGCAGCACCTCTAGTTCTAAAAGATCCTTTAGCGTCAATAAGCTTTAAATCTCTATATACTTTTTGCCTATACTTATCACCCGCATCAGTCACTTCAGTATTTAATTTCCTCATATATGCCCCAAATACAATTCCAAGCTCACTTGCAACGCTTAAAAACTCTCTGTCGTGTGGAGAATTTCTCTTAATAGCTTCCAATATAGCCTCTTCCAAACCATCTTTTCCCAAACCAACAATTCTTTTTGCAACTACATACCTATCCTCTCCCTTTTTTCCTCCCATTCTAACTATGGACTCTCGAATACCTTTTCCATCACTCGCAAAATGTCTTGCCACTTCAAAAGGAGCAGATTGTGCATCCAATGTCTCCGGATGACCTAATCTTTTGTCTTCGATGCCAATAGCAAGCTGACTCCCTGATCCTACCTCATAAAATGGAGAATATAATCCTGCGCATGCAAGAGTAACTCTATATGGCGCTAAATATTCTTCGACTGGACTAGGTGGAATTTCATGAGACTGTGGAGATCTTAAACCAATCGTAGATCCAACAAGCGCACCATTAACATCCTGCTGTCCGCTGTCAGGCATCTGCGGTATCGGCTGGTTCTCTTGACGAACGTCATTTGGCATATGAATTGTTATAAATTCTGGACTCACAAAATTTTTCCAACTTAATTCTCTTGCTCAGCATTTTATATGTCAAGCATACTAAAACATGCCAGTATTTAACGATTTGACAAAAGCGTGTAAAATAATAGGTTATGTTAATTGATATTTTTAGCTTTATATATAAAAAAATCATCAAAAAAATCTTTTTTCGCTTCGATCCAGAAAAAGTTCATAATCTTATAACAACTCAGGGAGAATTTATTGGAAAATCAAAATTTTTGACAAATATAATTTCGAAAAAATTTGGTAAAAAAAGTCCTATAATAAAACAGAATCTTGCGGGTATAAATTTTGAAGGCCCCATTGGGCTCGCAGCCGGATTTGATTACGAAGCAAAAGTTGTGAAGATTCTTCCGGCTGTAGGATTTGGATTTAATACAATCGGAACTATCACTAATAATGCTTACGAAGGAAATCCTACACCTAGACTTGGAAGACTCATAAAAAGCAAATCTTTAATGGTAAATAAAGGCTTTAAAAATAAAGGTGCTATTTGGACAGCGCAAAAACTTAAAAATCAAACCTTTAGAATTCCACTGGGGATAAGTATCGGAAAAACCAATACTAGAATTAAAGAAACACAAAAATCTGCAATAGCAGATATACTACAAGCTTTTGATAAATTTGAATCAATGAACATTAAAAATGCTTACTATGAACTTAATATTTCATGCCCTAATTTATATGGAAATATCTCTTTTTATCCGCCAAAAAACCTGGACGAACTTTTATCGGCTGTTGATAAACTTAAAATAACTAAACCGATATTTATAAAGATGCCAATTAATGAAACTAATCAGTCATTTGAAAAAATGCTAGATGTTATTGTGCGACATAAAATAAAAGGGATAATTATTGGAAATCTACAAAAAGACAGAAATAATTCAGAAATTATAAAAAAAGAACTCAAATGGAAATTTGGTAATTTCTCAGGAAAACCCACCTGGAATCGTTCCAATGAATTAATTTCATTAACTTATAAAAAATATAAAAATAAGCTTATAATTATTGGCTGCGGTGGAATTTTTTCTGCAAAAGATGCTTACACAAAAATCCAACTTGGAGCTTCCCTAGTTCAACTCATAACGGGGCTAATTTTTGAAGGACCACTACTTGTTGCCAAAATTAATCAGGAATTACCTAAGCTTATAAAAAATGATGGATTTGAGAATATATCTGAAGCTATTGGCTCTGCGAATCGAGTATAATCTTTTCCTTACTTTTATTTTTAGGATCAAAAATATTCCCAGCCTTTACCTGATTTAAATTTTTTGTTTGATCTACAGCCTTATCAAGCGCTTTTTCAGAAAACCCACTCTCAAACTGATGCTCTCTTTCTTTATCCATAACTTTTCAGATTATATCATCTCTGTTATAATTTACGCACTAGGCGCGGTGGTGAAGTGGCTAACACAGCTGTTTGCAGAACAGATATTCGTCGGTTCGAGTCCGATCCGCGCCTCAACTGATAGCATCATAGTCTAAGCCTCTCTCCTCAGCTATAGGCGCTAAAGCTTTATCAATTTCAGTTATTAGATACTCAACAACTCGTGGATAAACTCCTCTTACCCGCTCCAGCATAGGTTTATAAGTTCTTACGGTAGATTCTATAGTAGCTATCTGATTTTTTTCAGGCATGGCCCAAAGAGTTCTTCCGTTATGAAGCCTATCAAATCCTTTACCAATAACAACCGGAGGAAATTCCTCTAGTCTTTCGTAATACTCTTCATTTGCATCTTTCTTTGAAAACAAAGACCATCCATCTGGCTGTGGCCTTACTAACCTCATAGTGTACTTGGCAGACTGAGGACCAACCACAAGGGCCAATCTTTCCTCCATTCCTTTCTCCCAAAGACTATAAGAAATTTTTGCTTTTCTACCTGTTTTTAGATCCATTCTTGGCTGCTTAAGCTTATCATTATCTTCTGGTGCATCATGTACCCACATTGCATTTATAAGCGCAGCGTGCTCCGCAAGCTCTGGAAATTCCAGCATTTCGCTGACAATTGCCCAAGGATGATCCAAATAAGGCTCTCCGCTTTCCCTATATTGACCTCTATGACTAAGCTCAGCCATCATGGCAGCATTTACACCCCTATCAATATCTCTTGTTGTCCATCGCCCATAAACCCTGACTAAAAACGACGCAATATAATCATCTACCGGCACATCTTTTCTATGAGCCCTATTCAATAATTCTGAAATTCTAGCAATCTCCTCGGGTGATGTTATTGGCAATCCAGATTTTCCTTCAGGATCATAGCTGATTCCAGCTTGATTAGGATCTACATCTATTCTCCAAGTATAAGGCTCAACTCTATCTTGCGGAAAAACAGCTAACTTTATAGATTTTGATTTATCACCACTAACTAAAGTCAGTTTTGCATGATCAGCTAAAACCTCTGCAGCTTTTCCAAGCAGATCAGATCCAGCCAAAGGCTTCAATCCTCCTTGAGAGACATCTAACACTAAAACCTCAGTGCCGTTTTTTGCTTGAACTGGGACTTTAGGACTAATCCACAATCTTCTATCAATTGCTCCCGCCAATGCTTGGGCGCTATTTGGTCTATTTTCAATTTGTAACATAAGCTGTTAATTATATCAGATTATAGGCTTAACTACGAGGCTAAGAATCATTTCCACCAAAAAACCACCCAATTGGGTGGTTTTAAATTCTCAGCAACTAAAAAGTGGTAGGACAAACATAGAATTCTTCGTCTCTAAGTATAGCGAGACGAATCAGGCTCTAACGCTTGGCATTAAATCCAAACTGACACCTGGTGCCTTTATACACGATTTCGCTAATTAATAGTCAAAGAATCGCAAAGCGATATCAAAAACTAATAATCTGTTGATTAAACAACAAGCTTGTGTGTCTTCCCCTTTCTGCATTTAGATCATTCAAACGAATGTTTGTCCGTAAAAAAATTTAGAAAGGAGGTGATCCATCCCCACCTTCGGGTAGGGATACCTTGTTACGACTT
>CAYQEJ010000012.1:0-10578 GCA_964416505.1 uncultured Gammaproteobacteria bacterium | reverse complement strand
AATCCTCAAAAACTCCATCAGTTAGCTATGAAGATTCCGTAGAAGAAGCACTTTGCTTTGGATGGATTGACTCACTTCATAGAAGCCGGGATAAAGAAAGTAGTATTCAAAAGTTTAGTCCAAGAAAACCTAAATCGAATTGGGCAGAAAGCAATAGAATCCGCGCTCGCCGTTTGATCAAAGAAGGTCTCATGAGCGAAGCAGGTTTAAAAACTTTACCGGAAGATTTATACCTTGACAATAAGTTTTAAAACTGTCTTATTATATTTAATGAGAAAATTATTTCTCGCTTTTGTTTCAAGTTTCCTTATAGTCTCTATTCTTTTCGTTGGAAAAGCTTTAGCCTTAACCACCTCTACGCTTCTTCCTGTCTCTGATGGAACATATACGCAGTTCACTCCTTCAACCGGATCTACGCATTACACCTTAGTCGATGAGTCTTCTTGTAATGGAACTACTGACTATAATTCTACAACTACTGTAGGAAATAGAGATTCTTATGGAGTTTCACTTTCTGCAATCCCAAATGGTTCTACGATTACCCAAATTTCTATTACACCATGTGCTTCTAGAGTAAATAGTGGTGGTTCTAATCCTGTGATGAAGGTTTTTTATAGACTTGATGGGATAAATAGCGCTGATGGAGGTTCATATTCATTAACTGGAACAACTCCAGCAAATTTAAGTTCAACTGCTTTTCCAGGTCTTTCTATAAACAAAACAGGATCTACTACACTTGAAGTAGGTGCTGTCCTGAATTCTGGAGCTAAAGGAGTAAGGCTAGGAAGAATAGGAGCTGTTATAACATATACTGCTCCTGTTCCAACCGTTACTACAGATTCAGCAACAAATGTTGGATCTACTGATGCTACACTTAACTCGACTGTTAATCCAAACGGAACAAATACTAGTGTCTATTATAGATATGGCTTGGTAAACGTGGCATGTAATTCCCTATCTTCTTCATCGAGCGCGACAATGATTGGAAATGGGACTTCCAATATAAGCCCAAATGCGACAAATGTAGGTTCTTTATCATCTAGCTCGACATATTATTATTGTGCGGTGGCTACTAATTCAGGAGGAACTACATTTGGTAGTGTTCTTTCTTTCACAACTCTTCCTTAGCTCCCAGCTTCGCAAGGCCAGGCCTTGCAAGGCTAAAGTTATAGGTCTATATAATTATCTAGATTCCCAAAGAATTTTGTGGTATACTCATTTAGCTTCCAGATTTGGAAGTTTTTTACAATTTTATGGCAGATTCAGCAAATAGACATTTTGATTTAGAAAAGATCCGAAACATCGGAATTATTGCGCATATTGACGCAGGTAAAACTACAACTACAGAGCGCATTCTTTATTACACAGGAAAAACTCACAAAATTGGAGATATTGACGAAGGTAATACCGTTATGGACTGGATGAAGGAAGAAAGAGAGCGCGGAATTACAATTGTATCTGCTGCTACAACTGCTTTTTGGACTCCAACTGAAGGAACATACAAAGGAATTGAGCATAGATTTAATATTATTGATACTCCAGGTCACGTAGACTTTACTGCTGAAGTAGAAAGATCTCTTCGTGTTCTTGATGGAGGAATTACAGTTCTTGATGCAGAAGAAGGAGTGCAGTCCCAGTCAGAAACAGTTTGGCGACAAGCAGATAAGTATAAAGTTCCAAGGCTTTGTTTTGTTAACAAAATGGATAAGCTTGGAGCAGATTTCTTAGCGACTGTAAAGTCTATTGAAGATAGGCTTGGGGCAAATACTGCAATTATGGTTCTTCCGATTGGAAGTGAGCAAACATATGTAGGAAATGTAGATCTCTTAACAAGAAAAGCAATTCGCTGGGGTGGAGATGAGCTTGGTGCTAAATATGATGTAAATGATGATATTCCAGCTGAAATGAAAGATCAGGTTGAGGAATATAGACACAAGCTTATTGAAAAGATTTGCGAAACTGACGATGCTCTCTTAGATAAATACTTGGGTGGAACAGAGCCAACCGTAGAAGAATTAAGAAAAGCGCTTAGAGCAGCAGTTATCGCTTATAAATTAGTTCCAATTTATGCAGGAACTTCACTTCGAAATAAAGGAGTACAGCCTCTTCTTGACGCTGTTGTAGAATATTTACCATCTCCAGTTGATCTTAAAGAAGTAAAAGGAATAAATCCTAAAACAGGCACAGAAGAAACACGTCAGTTAGTAGAAGATGCTCCTCTTGCAGGGCTAGCATTTAAAATTCAAAACGATCCTCATGTAGGAAAACTTACATTTTATAGAGTTTATTCTGGAAAAATTAAATCGGGAAGTTATATCTATAATTCTACAAAAGACAATACTGAGCGCGTAGGACGTCTTCTTCTCATGCATTCAAACCAAAGAGAAGAAATTGATGAAGCATATGCTGGAGAAATTGTGGCCGTAGTAGGACTTAAAGAAACTATCACTGGAGATACTCTTTGTGATGAAGCAAATCCAATAGTTCTTGAGAAAATTACATTCCCAGAACCTGTTATTTCACTAGCTATTGAGCCTAAGACTAAATCAGATCAGGAAAAGCTTGGTTTGGCTTTGAAAAGACTCATGGATGAAGATCCAACTTTCCAGGTTAAGACAAATCATGAAACTGGACAAACAATTATTTCCGGAGTTGGAGAGCTTCAGCTTGAAGTTAAAGTTAATACCATGAAATCTGATTTTGGAGTAGAAGCAAATGTTGGAGCTCCTCAGGTAGCATATAAAGAAACAATAAAAGCTGAAGCAACTGGAGAAGGAAAATACATTCGTCAGTCCGGAGGACGTGGACAGTATGGTCACTGTTTCTTAAGGATTAAGCCAAAAGTTAGAGGAGAAGGAAATGAATTTATTGACAGCATTAAAGGAGGAGCAATCCCTGCAGAATTTATAAAGGCTATTCAAAAAGGTGTTGTCGAATCTGAAGAAAATGGAATTTACTTGGGTTATCCAGTAGTGGATATGAGTGTAGAAGTTTATGATGGATCTTTCCACGACGTTGACTCTTCAGAAATCGCATTTAAGATTGCAGCTTCTAAAGCTCTTCAAGTCGCAGCGCAAAGCGCACAACTCACACTTCTTGAGCCAATTATGAAAGTTGAAGTTACAACTCCTTCAGAATTCTTAGGAGATGTTATTGGAGATTTATCATCAAAAAGAGCGCAAATTTCAGGAAGTGAAGATCGCGGAAAAGCAACTATTATTAATGCTCAAGTTCCTCTTTCAGAGCTTTCAGGATATGCAACAGTATTGCGCTCAATGACTCAAGGAAGAGCTTCATATTACATGGAACCATCCCACTATGATGAAGTTCCATCTAACATTCAGGCTCAAATGAAAGCCGCTTCCACCTTCACCGGAAGAGTTGAATAATTGCGTTTAGACCTCGGATTCAATATAATTCCCATCTATGCCAGAAATACTGCGTTCTCATGATTTACAGCCCAAGGAATTGGCTGGAGTTCTAAGAAAAGAATATTCAGAATTTCAGAGGAATATACCCTCAAATACAGGACTGGTTTACGCCGGTATGGATAATGCAGCTTTGATGCAGGCAGAGTTAGGAAGAAGAGGGAGTCCCCTTTTAGATATGTTTTCTTTATCTTTTAGAGATCAGCAAATGGGCTTAGTGGAAAGAATGGCTGCAGCGGAAAGAGCGGGAGAGCTACTTAAGCCTTTTCTTGATTTCGAAGGTATTCCAGGTCGCGCATGGTTCTTGATGCCAAGACAACGAGTAGAGCCAAGCACAAGAGCTCAAGAGGTTTTAGATATGGTACTTCTCCAAAAAACAGTTAGAAATGGAGCTAGGCAGAAATCTCTTGGGATTTTTTATGAACATCTTGCTGGAGTAGTAGCTCTTGAAGAAGATGTAGAACCCAAGGGTTTTAATAATAATACTGCGGGATACTTTGAGTTATTAACAGCAGATTTTTTACATAATAGAGGAAGAAGTTTGATTCTTCACGCGATACATAGTAGTAGGCTTATGGATTCTCCACCGACGAGCTTTGATAGAGATTATGAAAAGATAGAAAAATTTAGAGCCAGCGAACGAGCAAGATGGAGCGTGTTAGCTGTAGGAGATGCAATTGCGCTTGATGCATGGCAAAGATTTCTCGATTCAAATCCCGCTCAAGATAGAGCTAGGAATGCCAGATCTGCGATTGAAAGATATAGAGGTTTTGTAACAAATATAGAGCGTACTAAGGATATTTCTATCGAGGAAGCTAGGGAAACAATTAATCCCTTCCTGGCGCTATAAGGCTTGAATTTTTTGAAAGATTCCTTATATACTGATTAAGTTATGAAAATTTATTTAACAACAGGTGTAGGATTTGGTAAGACTCCTCTCTCGGCGTTTGATAGCGCACTGGAGGATGCTGGAGTAATGAATTTTAATCTTATTACTCTTTCTTCTGTCATTCCTGCGAACACAGAGATTGTTTACGAAAAATTACCAGTTAAAGATGAGGAATGGGGAAATAAACTTTACTGTGTAAAAGCAGAAATGAGAAGTAGGCAATCTGGTAGATTTATAGGAGCCGCATTGGGCTGGTATCAGCTTGAAGATGGACGTGGAGTTTTCGTAGAGCATGAAGAGACTGGCGAAGTTGAAAGCTCAGTAGAAGCGGATCTTCAGGAGGAAGTTAAAAGATCAATTATGGATTTATGTAAAAATAGAAACTTAGAATTTGATGAAAATAGAATGGGAATAAAAATTAGAACAACTCAAGTAAAAGATTTACCGGCATCAGTTATTGTAATTGCAGCATATAAATCCGAAGATTGGAGCTAGCTCATTAAAATAATTCCAATCAAAACTCCAAGTCCTAAAATTCCCTTTTTAATTAGAGTATTTTTATCAATATCTTCTTTAAATAGTTTTGGAAATAAGATAGTTAGAATTGTTCCATAGATAATTCCAAAGAAAACTTGAGTTCCACCTAAAACACTAACTAAAGCTACTGGTCCCAGGGAATATGCCAAAAATGTAACAGCTTTAGCGGTGACAAAGACTACTTCATTTGAAATAACTACTCCGATAGTAGGTTTTTTTAGAGTTTTCAAGCTTTTTAAAAACGCTTTTCTAATTCCTGGGAACAAGATAAATAATACTAATCCGCCAATTCCTATTCCCCAGCTTTCGTAAGGAAGTATTTTGGTAAAAGATGTAGCATTTATAGTAAATTTTATAAGTACACCTGCAAGTGCCCACATAAAATTAAATAGTAAAACATAGAAAAAAGCAGGAGAAATTTGAAATATTTTACCTTTGGTTTTTTTTAGAGTTGCAAGAGTTGCACATATAAATATTAAGATGAATCCTAAAATCTGCTGAACAGTAATTGTTTCTCCGAGTATAAAGAATGCAAGAATTAAAGAGATAATCGGTATTGTTTGAAATAAAATGATTATTGTTGTAGTTTCTTCTTCGGCTAGGGCTTTGAAATATAGCGGAAGTCCCCAGACCGTTAGCATACCTGTAAGAAGTACAATTGACGCATCAAATCTATCTAAAATAGGCATGCCCGTTAAAAGCCAAATTAAAGAACCTGCTCCTAATCCTACGATTGCGGAATAAATAAATATAGCTCTGTAGTCCTTAATTCTATTTGAAACTAAATATTTATCAATAAAGTTATTAAGTGTGTAGACTGCAGGGGCAAGCAAAGCTAATAATACCCAGTTCATATTTTCTTTTTAATTATATACTTTTTCAAAAAGTGAGTTGGATTCCATTGTTCTTTTGATTTTCTAAGTCCTTCTATTCCCATATCTTGTTCGTTATTTAGATATTTATATCCCAGTTCATGAAGTTGTTTTGCAAGATGGTGGTAGAGAAAATAGAAGATTCCTGCATAACTCACATCAGCCTTCGCGAAATGACTAACAGCATGATCCATTTGCTCTAAGCTCGCAATTATATACCCTACAAGTGTTTCTTTATCATATACCCCTAAAGTTATTAAATTAAATTCATTTACATCTCTTAAGAC
Source organism: uncultured Gammaproteobacteria bacterium (assembly GCA_964416505.1). GTDB lineage: Bacteria > Patescibacteriota > Microgenomatia > Levybacterales > UBA12049 > 2-01-FULL-39-10-A. The sequence continues at coordinate 4,565 of CAYQEJ010000012.1, read as the reverse complement.
TCTTTGGATTGCAGATAATTCATGAACTGTCTCGCTTCTTTCCTTTTTCCTTGATTCTTCCCATCTGTAAAAAACGTTTAACATTTGTTCCTGAATAGTAGGGTCAGCAAGATTTAGGTTATGGAGTTTGTATGGTGAGTAGGAATTGTGAAATCTGTTTACGAAATTTTTATGGGTGTGATATTTGTCGCCCGTCAGATTTGCGATTTCTTCAATTGAAAGTATGTAATCAAAGCTGTCTCTATCTTCGGTAATGTTTATTTTTGGATCTGATAAATTTTTTATGTTTACTTCAGGGATCAGCTTTAGTTCTTCTTTGAATCCTTCTTTTCGACTTAGTTCTAGTAGCTCATGAATTGTTTCAGAAGAATTATTATTTCCCAGGAATGTGTAAAATGGCTCATTAGTTATATAATCTCTAAATCTAAGAACTAAATTATTATTAAGAAGTGATATCCTTGTATCCTTCTCTGTATTATAAGCCCATAAGCTTATGAAATTGTAGTCAGAGTAAGGTTCATATTTTTTGATGATATTTTCGAACTCTTCTTTGTCTCCTAGCTCTAGATCTTTAAAATTTGGAAAAATAGGTATCAATTCAATCTAATTGTAAGCATAGATTGTATCGCTTGACAAGATATAGTACTAAATATATGCTAAATTTGTGGAACTTGTTAAAAATAAGTGGGCCTACTTAGTTTTATTAGTCCTCTATGCTGTTTTCAGTGCGTGGTGGTTCTACATGAATTTCTTTCTTCCTCACGATAGCCTTGCTCACGAATACTATGGTATTTTTTACGGAATAATTGCTCTTTGGGGTGGGTTATGTGGAATCTATATTTCTAAATACTGGGGAGGATTTAGGAGTTTATTAGGGCGAGCGATTATAATGCTCTCTCTTGGTCTTTTTGCTCAGGAATTTGGGCAATGTGCATATACTTTTTATATTTTCATTTTAAAAATTGATGTGCCATATCCATCCATTGGAGATATTGGATTTTTTGGAACAATTCCTTTCTATATCTATGCAGCCTATTTATTAGCTAAAGTTGCTGGGGTAAAAATTTCACTTAAATCATTTCGTAGCAAACTTCAAGCAGTTGTAATTCCTGTAGTTATTTTAGGAATCGCATATGCACTATTTTTGAGAAATTATTCAGTTGATTTATCAAAACCTATTGAGACTTTCTTGAATTTCGGTTATCCATTTGGACAGGCAATTTATATATCTTTAGGAATTTTAACTTATCTGACTACAAGAAATCTTTTGGGTGGAGTTATGAAGCCAAGAATTCTAGCTCTTATTTTTGCCTTTGCTGCTCAATTTATAGCTGATTATATGTTTATCTTTTTTAGCGATAAGTATTATCCTGGAAGCGTGCTGGATTATATTTATGCATCAGCCTATTTCCTCATGGCTCTTGCTATATTCCAGCTAAGAGATGTTGTGTTGAATCTAAAGTCTCAAAATTAAACCTATGAATGTTTACGCCCAAATAGCAGTAAAAATAATTAAAGAACAGGAGTCTATAATAGGCCCGATAGCCCTGGAACAGGCTAAAAAAGTTCCGGGGCTTTCAGTGGATTGGTCGAAAAAAGAGGTACAAATTGCAGGGAATGAATCAGCAGCAATAGAAAGTCTGGTTCAGCAATATCAACATCTTTTTGGTCAAACATCAGTAGAGGTATGCAAGCAAGCAATAAAAGGTCTTCAGGTTCCTCCAGATAGTCTTCCGGCTTTACTCAAATAACCATTAAATTTATAATGAATTAATGGACCTGCCCCAAACTAATCCAATTGCTTCAAATTCTGATCCTGCGACTGTTTCTGCTGTAACGGGAATTGAACACATAATGCAGGAGATGTACAAAAAAAATCAGGAATTAAATGATAGAAATAAAACTCTTGCGCTTCTTCGAAATATTGATGAAATAGTTCTATCAACAGTTACGGACCTTGATCAGGTTAGTCAAAAAGTCGCAGATCTTTTGGTTAAAGATGAATTTAAATTTGTAACAATTCATATGGTAAACGGTGAGGAGAAATGTTTAAGTCCGATTTCTTTATCGTTGTCTTTCAATAGTCTCGAAAAAGATAAAACTGAAAAATATTTAAATCAATCAATTCTGACTTCAGAAAAAGAAAATGTTTTAGTAAAAACTTTAAATACAAAAAAAGTGCAGATGATAAAAGACATTTCTCAAATATTTGGTGATGCGATTGAAAAAAATGAAGCTGAAAAAATTCAAAATGAAAATAAGATAAATACAATAATTAGTTACCCACTGGTCGTAAGGCTTGAAGTTATAGGAATTATTACTATCGGTATTAGCGAAAAAGAAGATGAACTAACGAATGAGAACAAAGCTTTAATAGATCGTCTTGCTGGAGTAGTAGGAATTGCTTTAGATAATTCACTTCTTTATAAAACTCTTCAGGAAGCAAATGAGAGATTGAAACAATTAGATAAGCTAAAGGATGAGTTCGTATCTCTTGCTTCGCATGAACTTAGAACGCCAATGACTATCATAAAATCCTATCTCTGGCTTTTCATGGATAAGAAAAAAGATTTAACAGAAAAAGAAAAAAGTTATCTTACTCGTGCGTATTCTTCGACTGAGAGACTTATAAATTTAGTAAATGATATGTTAAATGTTTCACGTATTGAATCTGGAAGATTATCTTTGGAGCTTAAACCAATACAGATTGTTGATGTTATTCAGAAGCAGGTTGAAGAGCTTGTGCCACGTGCTCAACAGTTAAAATTAAGTCTAACATTCACGAAGCCCAACATGCAGATCCAAAGCATTAATGCTGATCATGAGAGAATAGAGCAGGTAATTATAAATCTTGTGGGTAATTCTCTTAAATTTACTCCTCCAGGGGGAGCTATAAATGTTTCTATTATTTCTGAAGATAAAGATATTCTTGTAAAAGTTAAAGATAATGGGAAAGGAATGAACAAAGAGGATCTTTCAAAGCTCTTCCAGAAATTTGGAACTATGGGGGGAAATTATTTGCATAAGCAGGAGGCTCAGGGTACAGGACTTGGTCTTTATTTATCTAAAAAACTTATTGAGATGCACGGAGGAAAGATGTGGGCAGAGTCAGAGGGGGAAGGAAAAGGGTCCACTTTTAGCTTCACGATTCCGCTTAAATAAAATTAAACTTGCTTATTTGGATCCGGGGTAACTGGTTGTTGAGGAATGTTTTGCGTTTGCTGTGCTGGTTGGACAGGTTGTTGGGCTGTTTGAGTAGGCGGAGTTTGAGGTGGAGCAGGTGGAATTTGAGGCTGAGCTGGAACTTGCGATGCATTAGCTTGAGGAGTCGCAGGAGCATTTTGATTAGGAGCTTGTTCAATATTTATATATTGTTTTATTTGATCGACAAGATTTCCTGGGGTAATTTGGCTTTTTATAAAATATCCATCCCCAAGTGCTAACCCTTCCTGCATTTCCTTGTCTTTATCTAGGTTAGTTAAAAAGATGATTTTTTTGTTTGGAATTTGTGGAGGAGCGGCTTTTATTTGTTTCATGATGGATATTCCATCAATTCCAGGGAGAATTATATCTAGCATTACGAGGTCCCATCCGCCTTGCTTTATTTTTGTTAATCCTTCGTTTCCATCTTGAGCAGTATCTACTTGATAACCCTGATCTGATAAAACTTCCTGATACAGATCTCTTAAGTATTCTTCGTCCTCAACTATAAGAATTCTTGCTGGATTCATGAAAGTATCGTACCAATGGGTGCTTTAAAAGTCAATCGAGCTATGAGTTTGACAACTATAAGTCTATTTTCTATAATTCCCCAATGATTCATGAGCAGCTAGAATATTCCGTCGTAGATGGTTTTTCAGTTTGGCGTCCTAATCCCTCGCGCGTTATAAAAGATTTTAAAGCAGGCGCAGGTTGGGTAGCAAGTAGTAGGGAGCTTGAGCACGCTACTACTTGGACTCCGGAGCAAATCATTGAGGCAATAAGATCTTCTGAAGGGCTTAGATTTCTTGAAGAATTAATATATGCAGATGGAGTACAAAATAGATATTTAATTGGGCTTTTGCTTTCAGCTCTTCCTGCGCGTCTGCTTAGTCCAAATATCAGAGCAAGTTTAGGTATTGTCGAGACAAATAGCGAGGCCGCGATTTTACCATTTCATGAAGCAAAATATTTATGCGGTGATTCAGAAGCAAAGCTGCAAAAATCTATGGGCAGAAAATCTGCAGTTTTAGTTGGAGATGCTATTGTGTTGAAAGACGAGGGCAGGAAAGCTGGGCTTTGCATACAAACGACATCTACTTCTTCAGGTACTTTTTTGGCAGGAAGCTGGTATCAGATGACAGATGACGCGGGGGCGGAGCGAATTTTTCAGGATAGAGAGAAAAGAATTGAGCTTCAGGGAGAATGGTTTCATTTAAGAGATGTGACGGCTTTTCATCCCCATATGCGAATTCGGGATGTTGTTTCAGGCGCTAGGATATATGCAAGAGGCATAAGGTAATTGACAGAGTTTGGTTTTTTTGTTTCACTGGAATAGATGCCAAAAAAAGCTGCCCGATCAACTA
>CAYQEJ010000011.1:0-11243 GCA_964416505.1 uncultured Gammaproteobacteria bacterium | reverse complement strand
AAGCAAATTCTAATGTAATTAAAAAACTTGCAGAGATTCTAAGAAGAGGAGACATCATAGGACTCAATACTGGACGCGCATTGGAATTTGTAATTAATGAAGTTTTAAATCCTCTAGAAAAAGAGCTTGAAGATAAAAATCTTTTGCAAAATATATTTTTTGTAGGCGAAAAAGGGGGAACATGGGGTGATTATAAAAACGGAAAAATCGAAAATATAGTTGATCCACAAATAAATATTCCCGGAGAACTCATTCAAAAAATAAGGGACTTAGTGAATTTTAAATATTCCAAAACGATGTTTTTTGATGAAACCAAAAAAACTATGATATCTGTGGAATATAAAAAAGGAGAAGATATTAACAAGTTTCATTCAGAACAAAAAACACTTGAAGAAGATATGAAGAAAATCTTGAGTCACTTAAATTTAACTGATCTAGTGATTGACCCGAGTATAATTGCTACAGATATACAAAGTAAAAGCGTGGGAAAAGATTTAGGTGTTCAAAGATTTTTGAATATTCTAGGAAAATCAGAACCTGAAGAATTTGAAACTTTTGGAGATAGTCCGGGAGATTTAGAGATGCATAAATATTTAATAAAGCTAGGACATAAATCAAAATTTATTTTTGTAGGAGAAAAAGAAACTGAAAATGATCCAAATATAATAGTGACTAATGCTAAATTCGACAAAGGCACAGAAGAATATTTACAAAGAAATTAAAATAGTTATTACAATTCAGGAAAAACAATTGTATCCCTAATATTTTTTCTATCACCCAAAATCATCAATAAGCGGTTAATCCCTATCCCTATCCCAGCTGTAGGGGGAATACCATAACGCAAAGCTTTTACTAATGGATTATCTGTATGATCAGAATGAACTCCGCTTTCTTGATCCTGAAGTTCAAGTCTCCTTTGAAGATCATCAGGATCAGTTACATTGCTTGAAATATCTGCAAAACCAATTCCAGCAATACAAGCCCATGCTCTTTCAACGATTTTTGGATCATCAGGCTTAGTTTTTCCAAGCGGAGCCACTGAAACAGGAAAATCTTTTAAAAATGTCGGTTCTACTAATTTCGGCACAACTAATTTCTCAATCAACTTACTTACTCCTTGGCTATAAGTTAGATTTTCTAAATCTAAACCCACACTTGAGGCTACATTTGCCAGACCTGTTCCTGTTTCGACATCTGACAAAGAGAATCCTCCATATTTTTTCAAAGCATCATCTACTGTTAATTGATTCCAAACTCCGGATAAATCAACAGTAGCCCCATCTACACTAAATTCCAATCTCCCAAACGCCTTAAGTGCAGCATTTTTAATTAATACTTGGGCTAGAACCATCATATCTTCATAATCTGAATAAGCAGAATATGCTTCTAGAGTTGAATACTCAGGGCTATGCATCCTATCCATTCCCTCATTACGAAAAGATTTTCCTAATTCATAAACTCTCTCAAAACCTCCAGCAATTAACTGCACCAATTCTACTTCACTCGTTGGACGCATATACACATCCGATCCCAGAGAATTATGATGCGCTACAAAGGGACGTGCCTGACCAGACTGAAATCTTCTCCTTAAGACGGGCGTTTCAAATTCCTGAAATCCTAATGAATTCAAATCTTCCCTAAACACCTGCTCCAATCTTGAAGCATTTTTATAAAACTCAAAAGAATCACTATCCGTAATCAGCTGCAAAGAAAAATCTTCACGTCTTCTTCCTACATCTCTAATTCCATGAAATTTGTCAGGATATTTATCTTGAAATCTTGCAACCACATCATGTTCTGCTACCAAAAGACTCGGCTGTTGGCTACGCGGAAGAAATGGCACTCCATTTACCCTTAAAATATCTCCCAGCGAAACACCAGCAAGAACACTAATTCCCAAATCTGGATCTGTAGGAAATACAGTCTGCACAGTACCCGTTGCATCCCTTAAATCTGCAAATCCCATCGTTTTCATTCTCCTAATAGCTGCTACTCTTCCTCTAAGCTGAACAGATGCAGGATTCTGTAATAAATCCGCAAATGATGAATTAAAAGATCCAATATTTTGGTACGCATCATTGGGATTACGAAGTCTAGGATCTAACTCAGGCATTGCTCACATCTCCCTCTCCAAACAGATATCTCATGGGATTAGTATATGCCATTGATCTTCTTACTCGATCAGGCAGACTATTCAAAAGAGCCACCTCGTCCTCATAAGTTACTTTTACAAGAATTTTCTGATTTGCATCATCAGTTACTGTAGTCCATGGCTCATCCGTTCCCCAAAGAACTCTCTCAGGTATCAATTCATAAATTTGCGATAACACAGTTAAAGGATCATCATATTTAAGATCTAATACTTTTCCATCAGTAACTTGTTTCGCAAAGTGACAATTTGTAATATGCGGTGCTACGTCTACGAAAAGATTCGGAAATGCTCCTGGTCTCAGCTGATCAAAAAAATTAGTTTCAAAATCACCGGCATGAGCTACGCAAATTCGGAGATCAGGTAATCTTCTAGCAACTTCCAACGCCTGTTCTGGTCTTGAATACTCATCAGCTCCTGAATGAAACATCACCGGCAATGACTGCTCGCGTGCAAAATCAGCAAAAAGTGATTCTGCGAAAGTAGATACCGGGGTATGCGTTGCTAATGAATGAAATTTAATCCCAAACAATTGATCTCTTGAAGCAAATTCTTTAAGTAAATCAAGCTGAGCTTCTTCCCGTACACCAGGAAGAACATTTGCAAATGGCATTATTCTGCCCATGCCAAATAATTCTACTTCAGAAAAATGTGCAGTATTTGCATGTTCATATGGAAATCTTTCCGCAGGTTCCTGGGAGTGTACCCAGGTCGCATCAAAAGCAACTCCTTTTGCATCAAACCAAAATAAATCACTTGGGGCTGGAAATACTGCTGCATGACTCACGCCATTTGCTTCCATTTTTCTGACCATATCCAATACTCCTTGCGCAATAGGATATCTTCTCCTTACAATATTGGTAGCATCAAAACCTGCGTGAGAATGCGAGTCAATAAGCGCAGTACTAGAAGAGTCTGATAAAATTTTATAGGCTGATGCTCTTTCTGCCATACTACTTGTAAATCAAGTTTGGCTAGTATACAATACAGTATTAATAAATACAATCCTATGAGATATAAATTTTTATTAATCTTCTTCGGAATAATTCTCTTTGCAGGATTAGCGTCATTATATAGATCTACTTCTAAAACTGAGGAACCCAATAATATTAAGATTAGAATCGGCTGGCAGACTCCTTGGGCAGTTCAGGGACAAATAACTCAAGTATTAAAACACACAGACAATCTTAAGAAAGAAAATATTAATGCAGAATTCAGAGGATTCACATCTGGTGCTCCTCTAAATGAAGCTGCTATCTCTGGTCAAGTTGATGTAATTTTTACTGCTGATCAACCTGCAGCAACATTATTAAGTAAGAATTCTGATTGGGAAATTATAGGAAGACTAATGTATAACAGAGTAGCAGTTTATGTACCTCCGCAGTCTCCAGTAAAAACAGCTGCAGATTTAAAGGGCAAAACAGTTGCGATGCCATTTGGTGCAGCAGCACAAAGATATGCATATAAAATCCAACAGGATTCCGGTTTAAATCCCGCCACCGATGTTAACAATATTAACCTGGATATTCTCGAACAGGCATCCATTGTAAATGATAAAAACGCTATAACATGGGGAAATATTGATGCATTAGCAGGTTTTGACCCTACACCAGCTATTTTTGAAGAAAAAGGGTTGAGCAGAAATATAGGAGTAGGACATGTAGTTTCAGTTATCTTAATGTCGAAATCCTATATATCAAAAAATCCAGATGCGCCAGTAAAATTCCTAAAAGCTTTTGAAGAATCCTATCTTTATTATAAAAATAATAAAAATCAAGCAAACGAATGGTTTATACAAGAATCTAAATTAAAACTATCACCAAAAGCTTTGGATCTATCAGCAAGTCTTGAGCCTAATCTAAAAGAAAATAATGAAATAAGAATTTCATTTAATGATAATGATTATAAAACTATGCAGGAAGCTGCTGATTTTCTTTATTCACAAAAATTAATAAATAAAAAAGTAAACATGAAAAGTCATGTAAATTTAAATTATTTAAATAATATTAAAAGTGATTAATGCAAAATTTACTTCTTATTTCGCTTGATACAGTAAGAGCAGACGTTGCGTACAGCAAGAAATTTCCTACGATAAATAAACTCAGATCAGAAGGTGTAACATTTTTAAATACTATTTCCTCATCTCCTCTCACTCCATGCAGTCACTCTACTGTCTTTACAGGTCTTCAACCGTACAATCATGGAGTAAGACATTTGTTTAGAGAAAAAGTTCCAAAAAATATACCTACTTTTACACAAGCATTCCAGGAAAAAGGCTATAAAACCAAAGCGATTGTATCTTGCCCAGGAATGAATAAATGGTACGGATTTAGTAAAGGTTTTAATAGCTATGATGATGAGATACCAAGACTAGCAGATGGATCGGATCCTTTAAAAACTGTTGACGTTAAAAAAAGAGGAACTGCTTTAAAAAGAGCAAAATTAGTAAGCGAAAGGGCAATCAATTGGCTAGAAAAAAATAAAAATGAAAATTTTTTTCTGTTTATTCATTTCTTTGATGCTCATTGGCCATATGAAGCTCCAGAAAAATTTACCGGTGATAATCCATACGAAGAGGAAGTTGGATACACAGATCATTATCTCGGAAAAGTCATCGATTATCTCAAAGCTAATAATCTTTTTGACAATACAACTATTATTGCTTTCTCTGACCATGGGGAGGATTTGGATGGATGGTATCCAAATGACAAAGGTGGAATTAAATTAGGTCATCCAGAGGAAATGGGGCATGGATGTCTTCTTTATGAACAAACTCAGAAAGTCTTATTGATAATAAAAGACAAGAAATTACCAAAAAATAAAAATATCATAGACCAGGTAAGACTTGTTGATCTAAATCCAACAATTCACAATTTAATGGGATTAAAACAAAAACAAAAAAATCCTGATGGAGTAAGCATACTTCCAATTATTAAGGGAAAAAAATTAAACCTAGTAGGATATTCTGAAACTCTATATCCCGAAGAACTATCTATGAATGAACCAAAATTTAAAAAAATTAAAACAAAAAAGTCTATGGCATATAATCAGATTAAATTTATTACAGATATGTCAGGAGAAAATATGGAAATCTATGATTTAAAAAAAGATCCAAACGAAAAAAATAATCTTTTTAAATAATGGACCTAAATATAATAGTTAAATTTCTTGACGATTTTTTTAAAACCAAACAATTTGGCCCCGATCTACCTTTTTCAAATGTTATACCCAGCTTATATTCAAATGATAGCAATTTTTCAAATTTTATTTCTGAAGATTTCAAAATAAATTTTAACGGGCTAATGTTTAAAAATTCCGATAAAATTGATGAATCCTATTCCACTGTATTTTTATCTGAAGACATAATTGATCGTTTATCCAACAATAAAAAAAACAAATTATTAATTACTCATCACCCATCTGGTGACAATACCAGCAACAAAGGTTTTTATCCTTTATCAGAAACATATTTAAAAAAAATTAAAGATTTTAATATTTCAGTCTATTCTCTACATAATCCTCTGGATCAAAATATAAATATTTCAACATCTAAGTCAATTGCAAACGCTTTATCGTTAACTAATTTGGAATATTTTATAAACAACGAAGGAATAATCGGAGAATTTCCAGAATCTCTATCCACTGAAGAATTATTAAGTATAATAAAAAACATTTTTGAAATAAATGATTTAAAAGTCCTGGAAAAAATAAAAATAAATAGAAGGATTGCGATAGTTGCTGGAGGAGGATCCGATCCTGAGATCATAAATGAAGTAATAAAATTAAATCCTGATACATATTTGACTGGTGAATATGTCAGCAGAATAGATAACGAATTTGCCAAGAAGGAAAGAAGCATATTTAATGAGCTCTTACCAAAAATTGGGTTTAATCTAATAGGAGCTTCACATTTTGCGACCGAAAGTCTTGTGTTTAAAAATGAATTTAAAAAATTATTAGAAGATAATCTCGGAATAAATCTCAAATTCTTGACACAGGAGGATCCGTGGTTTTAATGAAAAATAAATCTTATGAAAAAATTATTTTAATTTCTCTTGATACATTAAGAGCAGATTGCATACCATCAAATCCCACAAAACTTTACAAGAATAAATACAAACTAAATGTAGAAATCGAAGATTCTATTCTTAATCAAATATCTAAAAAAGGATTTTTCTTTAACAATGTAATTTCCGTTGCACCTTACACTTCAGCATCACATGCGGCATATTTCACAGGTAAATGGCCGAAGAATAACGGCTTATACGACCAGTTCAATAGTAAACTCCGAAGTGATGTCGATACGATTTTTAAATTATTAAAGAAAAACGGTTATGAAACAATTTTTAAAACTGATTTTCCTTTCATACTTGGAAAGTATCTAAATCTAATAAGAGGTGTAGATAAATATTTTATAGAAGATGATAAAGCTGCGTTATCATGTATAAAGGAAAATAAAAAGCAATTAATCTTTTTTCATTTTGGACAAATTCATTATCCTTACGGTTTTCATAATTTGAAATACGGAGGAAAAGATTATGTAAAAAAGTTAGATGAGCTAGAAAAAAAATACAAGATAAACACTGGCAAAATGAACTTAGATGATATGGCAATAGAATCATTCAGATCTGACGATGACATTCATGCACTTTATCGCTATAAAAAAATAATTTCTCATCTTTATAAAAATGGCAAAGACAGTGATTTATTTAATTTATACCTTGAGGGGATTAATTACTTCAATAAGAAAAAACTTAACAATTTCCTGAGTGAACTTCTTAGATTAATAGAAAAAGAGAATTATCTAGTTGTGATTTTTGCAGACCACGGGGAAGCATGGAATGATCGATCATATGGTCATCACAATTCCCTGGATGAAGAAGTATTAAGAGTTCCAATTATCTTCTACTCTAAAGACATTAAACCGAAAATCTATCAAAACAGAATTAGGACAATTGATTTGACACCAACTATCGCAGACATTTTGGGAATTAAATCTGAATTTGATGGTAAAAGTCTTAAAAATATTATTTATGACAAAAAGATCGAAGAGGACAGGGATGCATTTTCATCAATTTGGGTAAATGAGTCACATGCGGTAATAAAGCAAATAAGAAACTTATTAAAAAAAGATAAAGTAAATTTTAATAAATCTCGATCTATTAAGTATGGAGCAAGTATATACAAAAAAGATTTTAGATATATTGAATACTATAAAAAATTTACTAATAGAAGCGAGGAGTTAATAGATTATTCTTACGAAGAACTTTACAAAAAAAGTACAGTGATTACGAAAAAACAGCCCAAAATTTTAAAAGAATTAAAGACTAAGCTTTCAAATTTAAATAACATAAACACACAAAGCAATATCTCATCTGAGGAAATTAAAAGCTATTTAAGACTTCAGGGATATAAAGTTTAATATGTCAATTGTAAGCTCAACAAAATTACAGTTAAAATATGGCGAATTTAATGTTAGTTATCATACCTTCAGCGATGGTGATTGCGTTTCGTTCTGGTTGGGTGATTTATCTAAACCAAAACCTATCGTAAGAATTCATTCGGCCTGTTTATTCGGCGAGGCTTTTTCTTCTCTACATTGTGATTGCAACGATCAACTCAAAGAAACTTTAAAAAAAATAAAAATTAATGGCGCAGGTGTAGTAATTTATTCTTATTCTGAGGGAAGAGGAATAGGACTAAAGAAGAAAATTGAAGCGATGGAAATACAAAGAACAAAGAAATTAGACACTGTTCAGGCATTTGCCAAATTAGGATTTAAACCAGATCTCAGAAACTATAACTGCGAAATTAATGCCCTTAATGAACTCAGAGTTAACAAAACGATCAAACTTATTTCTAATAATCCTAACAAAATAAATTCTTTAAAAGAAGCAGGTTATATAATCTCAAGAAATATAAAAATAAAAATTAATCTAAATAAATTCAATAAGCAAGAACTTCTTATTAAAAAAACTAAAATGGGTTACTACATTGATTGACAGAAATGAAAAGAACAGTATTAATTTTCATCTGTCTATTAGTTATTTGGCAATTAACTACCACTTATATTTTTAGTGATAAAAATCTTCCTTCATCGCTTGCATTAATTAATGAATTTTTAAAAAGCGTGAAAGAGGGACAAATAATAAACGACATGTTTTATAGCATAAAAAGGGTTCTTATTGGATACCTAATTGCTTGTTTTATAGGAATCTTCTTAGGTCTTTTTTCTGCATATTTTGAAAAAATTGGATCATTCATAAAACCAGTGGTTGAACTTCTACGACCTATCCCTCCGATCGCGTGGATACCCCTGTCTATTATTTTCTTTGGCTTAGGGGATAATTCATCTTATTTTATTGTATTTTTAAGTTCATTTTTTCCTATTTTTACCAATACTTATTTTGGTGCATCAAGTCTTCCTCAGTCTTATAAAAATATAGCACGAACCTTTGAGATAAGCGTTTGGGATTATTTTACTAAAGTATTATTCAAATATTCACTTCCATATATTTTTACTGGATTAAAAATAGGAATCGGGATGGCCTGGATGAGCGTAATCGCGTCTGAGCTTGTAAGCGCACAGTCTGGTCTAGGGTATTTTATACAAATCAACAGGCTACTTCTAAATATCGATAGAATCATAATAGGAATGTTGTTAATCGGAATCATTGGCTTAATATTTAATAAATTTATATCTGTCTTAGAAAAGAGGATAGTAATATGGAAATAGCAGATACATTAATACTAAAAAATATTTCACATGCTTACCTAGCAAATAACGGTGAAAAGAAAAAAATTTTAAATAAAATAAATCTAAATATTAAAATCGGAGAAACTGTAGCAATTTTAGGAAAATCAGGATTGGGTAAAACTACACTCGCAAATATTATATGCGGTTATCAAAAACCCATAAGTGGCACTGTTTTAATAAATGGCATAATCACAGATTCTCCTTCCAAAAATAGAGTGATGGTTAATCAAAATAATGATTTATTTGAATGGATGTCAATTGAAGAAAATATGAGAATTGCCACCAGTGACACAAAAGAAATAAATAAATATTTAACGGCTATGAACCTCCATAATTTAAAAAATGAATTCCCGCATAAATTATCCGGAGGAATGAAAAAGAAACTATCTTTAGCAAGAGCACTTGCTGCAAAACCAAGCTTACTAGTGCTCGACGAACCTTTTTCATATCTAGATCATTCAACTAAAAGCGAATTATTTTTATTCTTAAATAAGAATCTTAAAAAGGCTAAAACAACTACCATCTTAATCACACATGACATTCATGAAGCAATCTATTTATGCGATAGGATTTTTATATTGTCTGATATGCAAGAAGGAATTTTAAAAGAATTTGTTTTCAAAAAAAGAAAAGGTGGATCAAAATCTCTTGTGAAAGAGATAAAAAATTTATACTAAAAGCCTATATATAATATACTTCTGGAGTTAGTTTTGCTATAATGCAAACCTATAATAATATGGGTATAGAAAGCGGACCAATAGGAGACAGAAGGCAAAGAGTTGATGCAAGCTCAGGCAAAGTTGTATCATCTGATCTCCAAGAACAAACCAGGGTAAGACTTGAAAAATTACAAGCTTTACGAGATTTGGGGATTAATCCTTATCCAGATCATTTTGATAGATCCCATCAGCCACTAGACATAAGAACTACCCCTGACTTACTAGGACAGGATGTCGCAACTGCAGGGAGATTGGTCGGTATTCGCAGAATGGGAAGAACAAATTTTGCCCATATTCAAGATAGCTCCGGAAGAATTCAAATTCATATGAATCCCGAAGGCGTAGGGGAGGAAGGATTAGAGTTTTTTAATAGATATTTTGATCTAGGAGATATTGTAGGCGTAAGGGGGAAACCTTTTATAACCAGAACCGGTGAAGTAACTGTCGGTACAGAATCTATTCAGATGCTGGCAAAAGCATTGAGACCATTGCCCGATAAATTTCATGGCTTAACAGATGACGAGCAACGATACAGAAGAAGATATCTTGAATTAATCGCAAACCCAGATACCAGAGACAGATTCGTAATTAGATCAAGAGTTGTAAAAAACATAAGGAATTTTCTTGATAATCATGGCTTTATGGAGGTTGATACTCCAGTACTGCAGCCAGATCCATCAGGCGCAAACGCAGAACCATTTGTAACGCATCACAACGCTTTAGATAGAGATCTATTCCTCCGAATAGCTCCTGAGACTTATTTAAAAAGATTAATCATAGGAGGGTTTGACAGAGTTTATGAAATGGGAAGAATTTTTAGAAATGAAAACATTGACCCCTCTCACCTTCAAGATTTCACAATGCTTGAATTTTATGCATCATACTGGAATGCTGATAGAAATCTCGGATTTACAGAAGCACTTTTAAGAAGCACAGTGCAATCAGCTTTAGGAGATAATCAGACAGTTCAAATAGGTGACGCTACTATTGATTTCTCTCAAGAATGGCCGGTTGTGCAATATAAAGATCTCGTATTAGCTCATAGCGGAATCGATATAAGTCAGTTTACTTCTGAAGATGAATTACGAGGCGAAATTAAAAGACGGGGAATTCAATTTGAAGGCATAGATTCTCCAGGCTTAGGAAAACTCATTGATAGACTTTATAAAGCAACAACAAGACCCCATCTAATACAACCTCAATTTGTAGTTGGATTTCCTAAAGACTTATCACCCCTAGCAAGAAGGAATGATGCGGATCCTAGATATGTGGATCAATTTCAATGGCTTGTGAATGGTTGGGAATTAGCAAAAGGATATTCAGAACTTGCTGATCCTATTGATCAGAGACTCAGATTAGAAGAACAAGCCAAGCTTAAAGATAAAGGTGATGGAGAAGCTATGACAGTGGATGAAGATTATTTAAGTGCAATGATGTATGGAATGGCGCCAAATTCAGGAGTTGGAATTGGAATTGATAGACTTACCGCAGTTTTAACAGGAGTTGAAAATTTACGAGAAACTATTTTCTTCCCTTTATTAAGAAAGTCCTAAATTTTATACCTGCGACCCCGGAGGGAATCGAACCCCCAACCTGGTGCTTAGAACGCACTCGCTCT
>CAYQEJ010000010.1:0-16139 GCA_964416505.1 uncultured Gammaproteobacteria bacterium | reverse complement strand
AATATTTCCTGTTGTAGATCCACCTAGTGTTAATGTTTGATTGTTTGTTGTTTGTAATGATCCTGCTGTATCTAAAACAATATTTCCAGATAATGTTGCAACTTGTGTTCCACGTGCTCCGTTGATGTTGGTGATAGCAAATTTAGCGCTAGATGTAGATTGACCTCCAATGAGAAGATCTACTGTTGAGTTGTATGGATAAAGTGCTCCATTTGTTTGATTCCAGAATGATTGAAGTCCTGTTGTTGCAATTGTGATACTTCCTGCTCCATTGGTGATTGAGATGTTTGATCCTGCTGTAAGAGTTGCAAGAGATAATCCAGTTCCATTTCCGATGAGAAGTGATCCTTGTGCTGCAGCTGAAGTATCTAATCCTGTTCCACCATTTGCAGTTGGAAGTATTCCTGTTACTTCAGTTGATCCTCCTGCGAGATTGATTGCAGAAGATGTTAATACTCCAGATGCATTTGAGTGAATGATTCCTGCTCCGTATCCTGAGAACTGAATTCCGTTGTTCTGTCCACCACGTCCTGAGAGAACTACATTTCCTGTTGTTGAATTACCAAGTGTTAATGTTTGTCCATTTGTTGTTCCAAGTACTCCAAGTCCTGAGATAGAGGTTGCAATATTTCCTGAGTTTCCTGAGATAGAAGCTGTTGGTGTACCAGAAGCATTGTTTAAGAATGCAAATTTTGCACTTGATGTAGAAGGACCACCAAACAAAATGTCATATGTTCCGTTTACTGGAGAAACTGCATTGTTATTTAATTGCCAGTAATTATTTGCTGATGCAGAACATGAAGTCCATGCTGGAGCTGATGCTCCTGATACCAAACAAAGTCCTGCTGTGTTGGTGGTAGCTGATGTTAATAATCCTGTTCCAGTTGTTCCGTAAACAACTGCATTGTTACCTGTAAAATTAGAGAGAGTTAAACCACCGAATGTAGGAGTTGCTGCTGAATTAATGTTTTGGATTGTGTTTACTGCTCCGCTTGATACTGAGAAGTTTGTTGAATTAAATGATGCAATACCTTTTGCAGTTGTTGATGCATCATCAATCGTAATTGATGATCCAGAAGTTAACGTATTGTTAAATGTTAATCCTCCAGTTACTGCTGAAGATCCACCCGTTGATCCGGTTATAGAAGTTACTCCAGTATTAGTTAGGCTTAATGATCCACCTAATGAAACTGCTCCTCCTCCTGAAAGCCCAGTACCAGTATTTATCGTGATTGATGAGTTTTGAAGTTCTGCATTTGTTACCTGACTAGTAGAAAGGACTCCATTTGTTGAATGAACTACTCCTGTTCCCAATCCGAAAATATTAATATTTCCAGTTGAACTTGAACCAATCGTAAGAGTCTGCTTGTTAGTTGTCCCAATATTTCCATCCCCTGTTATATAAACAGCAATATTTCCAGAATTAGCTGAGATAGAAGCTGTTGGTGTACCAGAATTTACATTTAGGACTGCAAACTTAGCTGATGATGTAGAATTTCCACCGATTAATAAATCTAGGGTGGATGCTAATTTTGGTTGGATTGTTCCATTCAAGACATCCCAATCATCAGAAGCACTTGCCGCGCATGAAGACCATGCTGGTGCTGATGCGCCTGATACCAAACAAAGTCCTGCTGTGTTGGTAGTAGCTGCATTTACAACTCCTGTTCCCGATGTTGCATAAAGAATTGAATTGTTAGATGTGAAATTAGCTAGAGTTGTTGTCTGCCCAGAAGGAACTGTTAATCCTCCATTTGCTGTGAAAAGTCCCGAAAGATTTAGCGTTCCGTTAACTGTTGTGTTATCAGAAAGAATTATTGATCCAGATCCTGCATCTATAACTACATTTCCAGTTGTTGAATTACCAAGTGTTAATGTCTGCCTATTTGTTGTTCCAATTACTCCAGTGCCAGTTATTGTTGTTGCAATATTTCCTGAGTTTGCGGAGATAGAAGCCGTTGGAGTACCACCGCCATTGTTTATAAATGCAAATTTAGATGATGCAGTTGAATTTCCTCCCAATAAAAGATCAAGAGATAAATTACTTGTGTAAATTGATCCGTTGCTTACTGACCACTGCTCACTTCCCAACTGACATGTTCCTGTTCCCGTAACGATACCGTTTGTTACAGTTACGCACTGAGGAGATCCATCGGTTATACCCAATGCGCCATTTATTCTTAAAGCGCTTGCATTTAGATTAATCGTTCCAGAACCATTTCTTGGAGAAATATTTATGTTTCCTGTTGTAGATCCACCTAGTGTTAAAGTCTGATTATTTGTTGTCTGAAGTGATCCCTCTGCGTCCAAAACAATTGATCCAGATAATGTTGCAACTTGTTGTCCTCTCGCATTTGTGATACCAGTAACTGCAAATTTTGCAGACGCAGTTGAACTTCCTCCGATCAAAAGATCTAAAGTATTTGCGAGCTTTGGATAAATTGAACCGTTTGCAATATTCCAGTTAGATCCTGTTCCAGAACATGGAGCAAATGTTGGAGTAGCTCCACCAATTAAACAATCCGTAACGGATCCTGCTGCTGTCTGAGCAAGTACTCCTGATGCATTTGTATATAGAATGCCACCGTTTGCACTAAAACCAGAAAAAGTTATTGCCCCACCAGCTGTAAGATTGTCGCCTCCAATATCTATCGATCCAAATCCAGAAGTAATTGAGCCAGAATTTAGAACCCCTACACTTGTCAAGCTCGAAGACACAATTCCACCTCCAAGAGCTGTCGGGCTAAGAACTGTCGTTCCATTTATCTGGAATGATGGTGTTCCTGAATCAACATTTACAAAACCAAATTTCGCCCCAGCTGTTGATGATCCACCAATTAGAACGTCCAACGTGCTATTTACTGGTGATAATGCACCGTTAATCATTCTCCAGTTAGATCCCCCCACACCACCTGTGGATGTGATTGTGATAATTTTATTTGCTGTATCTGCAGAAAGACCGATTCCCGTACCTGCCGCAAAAGTTAATTCATCATCACTTCCCGATGCAGTGATTATGTCTGATCCAATAAGTATATTTTTGAATGTGTCCTGAACTGTATCTGGAGCTGAATTCGTGATTGTATTTCCAGAAATACTAATTCCCGTGCCTGCTTTCAATTCTACTGCTCCACTCTGACCTCCCAAAGAAATAACACCTGTATTTGTCACAACTGGATTTTGAGAATCTCCTGATATCGTTATTCCATTTCCAGGCAAAACTGAATAAACAAGATTTGAAGCAAATACTGATCCCGTTCCTGCATTTACGTTTGAATTTTGAGTATCAATACTTCCAGCTGTTGTAGCTATTCCTGTTACAGATATTCCCTTAAGAAACTCAGCATCCTGAGTAAAAGATGATGGAACATTAATTCTGTATATATATTTTGAGCTTCCGATCGTGAGGCCTAGAACTTTTTTTGAATCTATTTTCGAAGAGATATTAGCCTTAGAATCTTTATTATTTGAACCAAAAATTGAGAAGTTACCCACAAATGATGCTGAAACTAAAGTTACGAATAAAGCTAAAGCAAGTATTACTGCTAAAGTAGAAATGATAATTATCTTTCTTGATAAAAACATTTCTTTTGATGTTAGTCCTATAATATTTTTATCACTTTGTGATTCTAATTCTTTCTTTGCTGAGATTACTGGAGCTGTGATATTAAATGGCTTTACTTCTTCGTGACTAGCAAATGCATCTTGAGCTTCTGGATTATTAACTGCTTTTACCTGATGTAGGCTCATCCAGAATTGCTCAACAGATTCTCGGGTATATCTTCTGTGGCTACCTTTTGTTCTTGCTGGAACCAATATTCCTCGTGCTTCCCAGCGCCTTAGAGTCTTTGTAGAGACTTTTAATAACTTGGCCGCTTCTTGTATGCTTAATAAATTCTTGTCCATCTTGGGCAGAAAGATGTCCTATTTTCCCCTCAGATACGCACGGTAAACTTATCTTCAGAAATTGGACAGCAAGCTAAAATGTCTAAGTTGGAGGGTATAATGTCCAGATTATTTGAGAGAATGTATAATTTCATATTCTAAATGTATAAGTTTACCGTATATCCATTACGACATTTTTTTCACAAGCTGTCAAGCCTCAAACTTGGACAAAATTTTAGTGTTACTTTTTAGCTTCAAAAAAAGGCTAAACTGCTTAGAAAGTTATTTTTTATTTTTTCAAATTTTTCACTGAGGCTAATTTTGGACATCAAAAATTAACGAAAATATTAAAAAAATTACTTTTTTTCTTGTTCTAAAAAATAAATTTTATAAATTAACTTTGTCCTGTAGTATGTACAGTGTTTCCCTAAAGTAGTTTATTGAAATAAAGATTTTTTATACTTTTCAAAAGATTTATTAATTATATTTCACAGTTTTTCCGTGAAATATAATGTCGATATTAAATATAAAATAATGTATCAAACCTTTACTTAATGTATACATTCTTTTTTTAACTTTTATCATTATTTTTTTATGCCCTAGCTTGACATATAAAACAATTTAATACTATGCTGAAATTGGACAAATGAAAAAATTCTTATTAATTTCCTCTTTGCTATTATCTTTAATTTCTTACTTTTTTGTTTCCAGCGTTAATGCTCAAACAAAAGATGAAGATTACTCTGGTTTTGCTACTACCATACCAATAACAGATAAAAATCCAAAAACTGGATCTATTGTTTCCAGCGGAAATGGCGGATATTTTTTATCTAAAACCGATTATGACAACTCCATCTATGGGGTCGTGACCCAAACCCCTGCTATTGCCTTAGAGGATGTACCAAAAACAGGACTTAACTATGTAGTCTATAAAGGAAAGACAAGAGTATTAGTTTCGACATCCAAGGGAGAAATTAAAAAGAATGACTTAATTACTTCCTCTACTACTCCCGGGATAGGTGTTAAGGCTTTAGAGAATGGATTTGTGCTTGGAATTGCATTAGAAGACTATTCAGGCCCAAACAACGGATCTATTATGGTAGATATTGATCCACATTTTAATAGTTCTGGAAACAATCAGGTTAGTAAAAATATTTTTAACATTCTAAAAAATGCCAGAAACTCCGCATATCTCTCTCCACTTGAAGCTCTAAGATATTTGATTGCAGCGATCGTAGTACTAATCGCATTTATTCTTGGATTTATGTACTTCGGTAGAGTTGCTCAAAGAGGAATCGAGGCTGTTGGAAGAAATCCTCTGGCTAGAAACTTTATAGAATTTTCAGTAATATTAAATGTACTCCTAACTGCACTAATCATCCTGGCTGGAGTAGGGCTGGGATATTTGATTTTAATCATTTAAATGTGCGATGATTAGCTTATGATTAGCCTGTCCGATCTATCACCCCTTAATGTATTTCTAATATTATTGTCGCTATTCTCAATAAGCTTATTTTTTATCACCTTTTTTTACTTGAAACGCAGCATTAAGAAATTGGAGCAAGAAGAAAAGAATGCTGGTAAAAAATGGATGGAACTAGAATCAAAATCGTATAGAGATTATCAGGAGATAATACAGAGCGCTAATAAAAAGGCGGAAGAAATAATACTTCAAGCAACAGAATTAAAAGAAGATACAGGATCAAATTTCCAAAATTCAGTGAATATGCTCCTAGAGGAACAAGAAAAACTCTTAAAAGACGCCTCAGGTGCTCTCTCAAAAAAGTTTCAAGAACAGGCCGAGGAAGTAAACCAAAACAATGTCGAAATGCTATCAAACATATACAAAGATATCGAAAAAAATGCTGAAGAGAGCTACTCGGAATATAAAGAACTTATAAAAAAACAGACCTTTGAAGCAGAAAGAATTGCTCAAGAAAAAATACGTGGCGAGTATTCCAAACTTGAACAAGAAATTAAAGAATACAGAGAAAAGATGATACAAAAAGTAAATGATGACATATTCAAAATACTACTCAATGTATCAAAAACTGTGATCGGAAAATCACTAAACTTTAAAGACCATCAAGATCTTATCATAAACTCACTCGCTCAAGCCAAAAAAGAAAACCTAATTTAAAATGGAAGAAAAAGAAATCTTAAAAATGATCAAGACCTCCGAAGAAAAAATGGAGTTAATTAATATTATAGAAAGCATGTCAGCGAATGCCTTCAAAAAAAAGTCAGTTAACAATAATCAATCCCTATCCCCTTTTTCACAATTACTTTCACAAGAAATATCAAAATTGATTGAATCAAAAAATTTAAAATCTAGCGTGGAAACAGAAAAATATCTTGGCATCCTCTTGGAAACTGTAAAAAACATCACGCCGATAAGAATTACTATCGCTATTGAGCCAACTCAAGAACTTATACAAAGCATAAAAGAATGGTCTGTGAAAAATTTAAGTGAAAATGTAATCTTTGATTTTGAAGTAGACCCCAAAATTCTAGGAGGAGCAATTATCACGAACAAAAAAGGCTCGTATTCCGATTTAAGCCTTCTTAAGAAAATAAATGACTTATTTCAAAATCAAAAAGATCAACTGACTAGACTTCTTTAATATGAAAACAATAAATGATTATCTCACAGAAACAGGAGAAGTTGGATTCGTTAGCAAAGTAATAAACTCAATTGTGCATGCAAGCGGCCTACCTTCAGTTAAACCAAACGAGCTAATACTCTTTGAAAATGGAGACAGCGGAAAAGTTATATCCCTAAATCAGAACAATATAGAAATAATGTCATTTTCTAAAAAGCCTATTAAAGTCGGTGAAAAAGTAGCTCGCACGGGAAAGAATATTGAGATACCCGTAGGGAAAGAGGTTCTAGGTCAAGTTTTAGATTCATTTGGAAATTCATTAGACAATCACAAACTTATTAAACCTGCGAAAACGGTTCGCTCAATTGAAACTGAACCTCCAGGAATCTTAACTAGACGCACTATTAATGTCCAACTCGATACAGGAGTTTCAATTGTTGATCTTATGGTACCTATCGGAAGAGGTCAAAGACAACTAATTATCGGCGATAGAAAAACTGGAAAAACGAATTTTCTTCTCCAAACAATAGTTTCAGCTGCAAGACAAGGGATTATTTGCATTTATGCAGGAATTGGAAAGAAAAAAATAGATATAAAAAGGACCGAGGAGTATTTTATAAAAAACAAGGTCATGCAAAATGTAATAATCATCGCTTCAACCTCACAGGATCCCGCAGGAACAATTTTCCTTACACCATACTCCGCAATGACCATAGCGGAATACTTCAAAGATCAGGGACAAGACACGCTACTTATACTAGATGACTTAACTACGCATGCAAAATTTTATCGAGAGATATCACTTCTTGCTAATAAATTCCCTGGAAGAAACTCATATCCAGGTGATATTTTCTACGTACATTCAAGACTTTTAGAAAGAGCAGGAAATTTTCTTGTTAAAGACAAAAACACAGCTATAACATGCATGCCGGTTGTCGAGAGCCCCGAAGGAGATTTTTCAGGATATATACAAACCAATATTATGTCTATGACGGATGGCCATATATACTTTGACAGCAATCTTTTTTCCGAGGGTAGACGTCCTGCAGTTAATCCCTTTATTTCAGTTACTCGCGTTGGAAAACAAACTCAATCTGCATCAAAAAGAAGCATAAACAGAGAATTGCTTAGCTTTCTCACTCTTTATGAAAAGATGAGAAAATTTTCACATTTCGGCGCAGAGGTAACTGATTCAATTAAGGTAACCACAGAAACAGGAAATAAACTTTTAATATTTTTTGATCAGGATCCAAATGCCATAATTCCATCAAGTGTCCAAGTTATTCTTCTCACTCTCATCTGGGGCGGAAACATTCAGGATGTGAATTTAAAAACATTGGGCCAGCACAGAGATAAAATTTCTGAACACTATCTAAACAATTTAAACTACAAAAAATATATTGATGATATGATCAATGCGAGCTCCAGTTTTAACGATCTCATACTTAAAGTCAAATCTAATCTTAAGTATGTCTATCCTTTTGCTAGATAAATATGGTTACAAAACAATTACTTGAAAATGAAATCGCCAACCTTGTCGGACTCAACGATATGGTTAAATCATTTGAAGAAATTGCTGCTTCAAGAATTCGAAGAACCCGGGATTCAGTTTTAAGAGACAGAAATTTCGTAAATGAAATGCAACAGATCTTTGAACATGTTATTTTTTCATACAAAAGTCAGGTAGAAGCACTTATGAAATCAAAGAAAGCTAAAAACATAAAAGATTTAACCTTCATTAATAAAAATGGGAAGACCTTATATGTATTCGTTTCTGCTAATACTGGTCTTTATGGTAACCTAATCAAAAAGACTTTCGAATTATTTCAAAAAACACCTAAAGACTCTAATTATGATGTGGCTATAATTGGAAAACTTGGACTTTCACTGTGGAAGGAAGCAGCCTTAAAGGATAAATATTTTTATTTTGACTTCCCTGATCAATCTGTTGATGAAAAAGTATTAGAAGATATTCTTAAATTTATAATCAATTATCAAAAAACGATTGTTTTCTATGGACAATTTCAAAACTTTATTAATCAATCCCCTACTTTCTCAGATATCTCAGGAAATGCCTTTGCAGACAATGGAAAACAAAAAACAGTAACCAAATATTTCTTTGAACCTTCTCTAGAAAAAGTTTTAGAGTTCTTTGAGAAGCAAATCTATTCTTCAATTTTTGAACAAACCATTAGAGAATCTCAGCTTGCAAAAATAGGTTCACGTCTTACGTCTCTCTATACAGCTTCAGAAAATATTGATGAACAATTACGACAAATGACATATCAAAAAAATAGAATTGCTCATCATACACAAAATAAAAAACAGTTAGAAACATTTGCAAGCAGTCTTTTATGGAGTAAATAATAATGATTAAATCCAACGGAAAAGTAATTGGAATTGACGGGCAGGTAATAACAGTAGAATTTGAAGGAGATAATTTACCTGCAACACATGACATTCTTATTTTAAAAGAAGACGAATCGGTAAGAATGGAGGTAATCTCATCGATTAATGAAACTGAGTTTTACTGCTTATGCTTCTCGCCCACAGACAAAATATACAGAGACGCTGTCGTAATAAATAGCGGCTCTCCAATTCAAATTCCTGTTGGAGAAGGTGTCTTAGGAAGAATAATGAATATATTTGGAGAACCAATAGATGGAAAAGGACCAATTAAAACAGATTTAAAAAGATCCATTTATTCAGATCAACTCTTATATGATGACGTTGCAACTCACACTGAGTTCCTTGAGACAGGAATTAAAGCTTTGGACTTCTTCTCCCCTGTCTTAAAAGGCGACAAACTTGGACTTTTCGGAGGAGCAGGAGTAGGAAAAACAATTCTTCTAACAGAAATAATTCATAATGTCGTTACTCTTTCTCCCAGGAGAAGCGTTGTTTTTGCAGGCGTTGGAGAAAGATCTCGCGAAGGCCAAGAGCTTTTCGAGACTCTAGAAAAACAAAAATCTTTACCCCTAGTGAGTCTTGTCTTTGGAACTATGGGAGAGAATCCTGCTGTAAGATTTAGAACTGCTTTTACTGCAGCCACGATAGCTGAGCATTTTAGAGACAAATCAGACCGTGAAGTCCTCTTTTTCATAGATAACATTTTTAGATTTGCTCTAGCTGGAAATGAGCTTTCCATGCTTATGAATACTATACCCTCTGAAGATGGATACCAAGCAACATTAACTTCAGAAATGGGATCATTTCACGAGAGATTGATCTCTACCGAAAAAACTTCAATCACAACAATTGAAGCTATTTATATTCCCAATGATGATATCCAGGATCAAGGCGTTCAATCTATATTTCCTTATTTAGATTCCACAGTAGTTCTTTCACGCGATGTCTATCAGGAAGGACGTCTGCCTGCAATCGATCTTCTAAAATCCACATCTTCAAATTTAAATCCCGACATAATAGGATTTGAGCACTATCAAACAGCCCTTAAAGCTCAAGCGCTTCTTAAGCAATCATTAACGCTTGAAAGAATTGTATCTCTTATTGGAGAGGCTGAGTTATCAGCCGATGACCGAACCACATATGAAAGAGCCAAAAAACTTAAGAATTATATGACGCAAAGCTTCTTCGTAGCAGAAGCTCAAACTGGAAGAAAAGGAAAATTTGTACCAATCAAAACTACTGTATCGGATGTAAAACAGATTCTTGAAGGACAAGTTGATGACATCAATGAAGAAAAATTAATGTTTTTAGGAGAACTTTCAGAAGCTAGAACCAAATAATGCTACAGACAATTAAAGTCACTATTAAAAATAAAGAGAGAATTATATTTGATGGGCCAGTAAATGCTTTATCGTCTTATAACGATGTGGGGCTTTTCGACGTCCTTCCCCTCCATGAAAACTTTATTTCATTAATAAAAAACAAGATAATTCTTCATAACAATAATCAGGAAAAAGAATTTAAAATAAATACTGGGCTTTTATGGGTAAGAGAAAACAAAGTGGATGTTTATTTAGGATTTGTCTAAATCTTCTTTGAAAAAAGAATCCTCCCAGCTGAAGTTTGAATAACGCGGGAGACAATAACATCTACATCTTTTCCTACATCTAAGCTCGCATTCTCTACAACAAGCATGGTTCCATCATCCAGGTAGCCTACGCCCTGAGTTACATCTTTTCCAATATGAAGAACTCGTATATGCAAAGATTCTCCTGGAACTGCTTTAATTTTCAAATGATTCGCTATTGTATTTACATTAATTGCTAATACTCCCGATATGCTCGCCTTCTTTTCGAGATTGTAGTCACAAGTTATCAACCTTCCTTTATAAGACTTTGCAATTTCAATTAACTTATCATCCACTTCTCGAGGACTACCTTCTCCATTCTTATCAGGAACATGCATCACTTTTGCTCCTTTTGTCTTCTTAAGCTTATCTAAAAGAGATAATCCCTTTCTTCCCCGCTCTCTTTTTACCATGTCCTGAGAATCTGCAATATGCTTTAACTCAAGAAGGATACTTTCAGGAATTATAAAAGTTCCTATTAAAACACCTAAATTAACTAAATCAAATACTCTTCCATCTATTATTGCTGAGGTGTCTAGAAATATCGGATTTTCAATTCTTGATGATTTGCGTGCTCTCGGTGCTCTGTGGGGAATAACGCTTGGTAAACGCTTAACTACGGTCTTAGCGACCTCATCTGCAAGGGACTGCACAAGTTTTGCGGGTAGATCTGCTACCTGCAAAACTCGATTTTCTTGGTCCTCAGTTTTTCTTGAGACTTTTCTATTTATAGGTTTTTTTGTTTTTTTTGTTGGCATTTTAATTCTTTGAATACTACTTTAGTATATCAAAATATCAACTAATAGTACCTAGGCAAGTTTTTGAAGCACTTCGTTAAGAGTTTTAAATTTATCAGTTCCTATGATATTAGTAAAGCCCAATTTTCTTGCCTCTTTTGCTCTCTTGTTAAAATCAGCTATCGCCCTGAGCTCCCCCAAAAGTCCAACTTCAGCAATTCCAACAGTTCTATTTACAGGAATATTTTTCAAACTGGAAAATATTGCAAGACAAATTCCTAAATCTGCAGCAGGATCTGATAATTTCATTCCACCAGCAACATTTACATAGATATCCATAGTATCAATCGGAAGTTTTCCGTGCTTTTGTAGAACTGCAAGAAGAAGCTCTAAACGCCTGGAATCCACTCCTGAAGAAACTCGACGAGGCATAGGAAGCTTTGAGAATACTGCAAGAGCCTGAATTTCTACTAAAAATGCTCTACTCCCTTCCAGAGTAGCAGTAAGCACACTTCCGGATGCCTTTTCTTTCGTTGCGCTTAAAAATAACGATTCAGGATTTTTTATTTCGCTCATCCCGTCCCCCTCCATACTAAAAACTCCAACTTCATCTACTGGTCCAAACCTATTCTTTAAGCTTCTAAGAAGCCTCACGCGAGTAAACTTTTCACCCTCTAAGAATAAAACTGTATCAACCATATGAGACAAAACCATGGGACCAGCCACCATTCCTTCTTTAGTAACATGCCCAACAATAATAACTGGTATGTTCAATCTTTTAGCGATACGTATAAATTCCATAGCAGCATATCTTACTTGTCCCACTGAACCTGAAAGGCCAGTTAAGTTCTCTGATTCCATTGTTTGTATTGAATCAATAATCACTAAATTAGGCTTTATATTATCAATAACATTTACGATAGCGTCTGTATTAGAAAGAGAAAGTAGAAGCAAATTCTCATTCTTTGCTTTAGTGAGCCTGTCTGCTCGCAGCTTTATCTGTTGCTCAGATTCCTCTCCAGATATATATAATACTGGTTTTGATTTAGATATATTCAAAGCTAACTGAAGAAGAAGCGTAGATTTACCTATTCCGGGATCACCAGCCAGAAGAGCAACTGACCCTGGGACAATTCCGCCCCCTAAAACCCCATCTAATTCAACAAATCCTGTACCAAATCTATTTTTTTCCTCAAACTGAATTTCATAAAGTTTTTTTGGCAGAATGTTAGTACTACTGCTAGAGAAATTGGCACTTTTTTTGGAAGAATTAGAATTTTGTATTTTTATTTCACGGAGGCTATTCCAGCTCCCGCACTCAGGACATTTACCCATAAATGCTGGCGAGTCATATCCACAATTTTCACAGACATAAGAAGTTGTTGTTTTCATAAAAATCAGCTATTGCGAGGGCTTGCGAATTTTCGAAGTTCGCCTGAGGAACGAGAAAATCGTAGGCGACCTCAACATCGTCGCTTATCTATAACCTATTGGTTTTTCTTTTAGAACCGGTGTAAGAATTACTCTATGCCTTTTATTGTCCACTTCCGAAACAGTAGCTTCAATTTCATCCCCAGTTGCATATTTAGACGTAGGAGGTACTTTCTCTTTTTTAATTAGCCCTTCAATTCCCCCATCTAATTCAAGGGTAATGCCAAGTGAATTTATTTTAGAAATCTTTGCTTTTACCTTCTTATCAATAGTAAATACACTAACTGCATCCTCGAATGGATCCTTAGTAAGTCTTTTTACCGAAAGATTTATTCTTTTCGCTTCTTTGTCTATTCCAAGAACATATGCTTTAATTTTTTCTCCAGTTTTATAATAATTCTCAGCTGATTCTACTTTATCCCAAGATAACTCAGATAAGTGAATGAACCCCTCAAGCGCGATTTTGTCACCTGCATTCTTAACGGATACAAATATTCCAAAAGCAGTAGTATTAGATACAACTGCATCAACAATCTCTCCTGATTTAATTTGAGAAGCGATTTTAGAAAAGTCTTCCTCTCCAAATGCAGCTTTTTGAGAGAATATAACTTTATGAAGAGATCTGTTTATCTCAAGAACTTGTACCTTTACTCTCTTACCTACAAAACTAGCAGGATTATCATTTAAAATTGCCTGCGAATTAGGAAGAAATCCTGCAAAACCATCTAAAGTTGTAACCAAAAATCCACCCTTAGTGAGCTCATTTACGTTAACCTCTAATTCTTTTTTATCTTTTTGGTAAGCCTCCAAAACACCCCAATGTTTTTCATCCATAAATCCTCTAAGGGAAACTACTGGATTTCCTTGATCTGATTCTGGATTTAAAACATATGCTTTTACCTTATTGCCAACTTCTAGAGTAGAAAGAAGTGTTCTAAGAAGAGCTCTATCCTTCTCAAGAACTACTGCTTCTGTTTTGGCACCAATATCTATCAAAATCTCTCCTGGAGTAAGCTTAGTAATAACACCTTCAATATTTTCACCCTTCTTAAATGATTTAAGCGTGCTTTGGTGTTTGGCCATTAGTTCGGCCATGGATGTTGCATTTCCCAATTTTTTCAATTCCTTTCATAAAGTCTATGTAAGAGTATACCACTGATCCTAGAGTTAAACAAGATGAAGCTAAATAATACTTCAGGTTGTTTTAAGGATAATCAAACTATTAAATAGTAATTTCCTATAGGATAGAACAAGCTTTAAATATCCTAAATTATACTTCGCTTTACGATAATCATGATTTGAACTGAAGATGCAAAAAAAAGAAGATAGCTTTCTCTTTCTTAGATATATGGAATTAGTTACTAAAAACTAAAAGAGGACAACATTCTCTTTACCTAATACTTCCCCAAGGGCTGAATTCAATCCTCTTATTGGATGTCTTAATTTTCGCAATGCTCTTACTTCTATCTGCCTTGCTCTTTCATCAGTAACAGGAACTTGACCCAGAACCTTACCAATTTCAGAAAGTGATTTAGGGGGTTCTCCATCTAATCCATTTCTTAAAACTAAAACTCTTGCCTCTCGTTCTGTAATTGTTCCAAGAGCAGTATCTAGAACTGCTCGAACTCGAGCAAGTTGATCTGGATCAGGAGAGAAACTGAAACCTTCAGGAAAATATTCATGATAATGCACTCCAGAACTAACAATTCTCGCAACTAACCTCTGATATCCAGCATTAATTCTAGCTTCAATTTCGGGGTCAACCTTCGCATCGGCCCCTACGGCATCAACTCTTGATACCATTGAATCTCGCGTTACTTCACTAGGCAAATCTCTTTCCATGGATTAAATTATATCACTATAAGACTAAAAGTCAACAAAAAACCACCCTTACAGGTGGCTAATTTGCATTTATACTAACGATCCCGGCCTTGATCTATTGTCCCGGGGTCTTGCCCTAGTATCGTGAACGCTGAAGTGTTTTACGACTCTGTTCGGAATGGGAAGAGGTAGTGCCACAACGCTCAAAAGACCGAGATCCTTAGTACAAATTATAAACGAGCTATTATTTAGCTCTTTAAATGTGAAGAGAAGACTAGCGTCTTTAAAAAAAACTACTTTATCCACCATTAGTAAGGGTAAGCTGAACACATTACTGTGCTTACACCGCCCTCCTATCAACCTCATGATCTATAAGGGGTGTTATCCTTGCGGAACGATATCTAATCTTGGAGACGGCTTCCCACTTAGATGCTTTCAGCGGTTATCCGTTGGGAATATAGTTACCCAGCGATGCAGATAGTAATCCACAACTGGCACACCAGGGATTCCCTCATCCCAGTCCTCTCGTACTAGGGACGAATCTCCTCAAATATCAACGGTCGTCCTGGATAGAGACCGAGCTGTCTTACGACGCTCTGAACCCAGCTCGCGTACCGCTTTAACTGGCGAACAGCCAGACCCTTGGGAGCTTCTCCACCCCCAGGATGCGATGAGCCGACATCGCGAATTCTGATTCTCTATACAAATTTGTTCTCTCAGAATTGCGTACCCTCTTGTTACCAAGAGGCTTGACTATACCTTCATCTTTTCCATCACGAAAAGAGCTAGTCTAATTATAGAAGTCATAGATTTATTCAAAGTTAAACTTTAAACATAAAACTTCTATCCGTACTTAAAATTCAGCAGAATTTTTAGTACAAGTCGATACGGGTTCATTTTACAATGAATTCCCTCGGTATTGACCAAAAATTGTTCACTTTTTTGGTGTCCACCGATATTAACTAGTTGATTTATATTATCCTTATACGCGCCTCTAAACGCGTTTAAAAATTAGAATAACCAGGCACATGTATTACTACATGGGCGCCCCGATTTGTTCAAGGTGCCAAACCGCACCGTCGCTATGGACGCTTGGGTGCGATCAGCCTGTTATCCCCGGGGTAGCTTTTATCCGTTAAGCTGTGTCGGTACCACTACCGATCACAGGATCACTAAGACCTACTTTCGTACCTGCTCGACTTGTGAGTCTCGCAGTCAAGCTGGCTTGTGCCTTTACACGATTAGTCACGATTTCCATCCGTGATTAGCCAACCTTTGTACAACTCCGTTACGATTTAGGAGTCAACCTCCCCAGTTAAACTGCCCACCTGACACTGTTCCCTTGCCGGATTTTTATGCGGCTTAAGAGTGATACTTGCTCATTCCAAAGAGAGGTATTTCACTGATGACGAATCTCCCTCCTATACTAAACAATTGAAATAAACTCATAAATGCCAAGATACAGTAAAGCTCCCGGGGTCTTTTTGTCCAAGGACAACTAGGCCGCGTCTTCACAGCCATCGCAATTTCGCCGGGTAAATGATTAAGACAGTTATTTAGTCGTTCTACCATTCGTGCGGGTCGGAACTCGCCCGACAAGGAACTTCGCTACCATAGAACAGTTAT
>CAYQEJ010000009.1:0-19874 GCA_964416505.1 uncultured Gammaproteobacteria bacterium | reverse complement strand
TGCGACCCCGGAGGGAATCGAACCCCCAACCTGGTGCTTAGAACGCACTCGCTCTATCCGTTGAGCTACGGGGCCAAAGTCACCTGTATATTTTATCATTCTTTTGAGCACAAAATCAAACCATTTTATGTTATAATGAAGCTATGAAGAATCCTATAGTCAAATATGTACTAAATAATCATATCTTAATAACAGTCCTTATTGTTGCGCTTGCAATGTTCTTACTTGAAATAAAAAACATTCTTGTAACAGTATTTCTTTCGTACATAATAATGGCTGCTCTAAATCCATTTGTAAGAAGTCTAAGAAAATTTAAAGTCCCTAAAATCGTAGCAATTCTAATTGTTTACTCCATAGTTATTGCATTTATAATTCTTTTAGTAATCCCTGTACTTCCATTCTTTATTTCTCAAATTCAGTCACTTCTAAAGGCTATCCCATCATATGTTGATGGAGCTAGCCAAGCACTTGGAATAAGAATAAATCCTGAACAAATTAACTCAGTAATTTCCCCAATAGCAAGCTCAATAGGACAAAATGCTTTTTCAGTTACTTCAAAGGTTTTCGGAGGAATATTTTCGTTTATCACAATTTTTATCCTAAGTTTTTACATGCTTATCGATAGGTCCAGAATAGGGAAGGGGCTTCCAAATCTTTTACCTGAAAACTACAAGGAAAAGGGAATACTTACTATTCATTTAGTGGAAGAAAAATTAGGAGCTTGGCTTAGAGGACAAGTAATTTTATCATTAACCATAGGTATCATTACCTGGATCGCATTAACGATTCTAGGAATTCCCTTCGCTCTTCCTTTAGCAATCCTCGCAGGTTTTCTGGAAATTATTCCAACTCTTGGACCAATCATAGCGGCTATTCCTGCGATAATAGTAGGACTCGCAATTTCTCCAGTTATGGCAGTTACCCTAATTGGAGTTTATACCGCTATCCAGTTAGCAGAAAACAATCTCCTAGTTCCAAAAATTATGCAAAAAGCAGTTGGGTTAAATCC
The DNA here is from genome assembly GCA_964416505.1 of uncultured Gammaproteobacteria bacterium. Lineage (GTDB taxonomy): Bacteria > Patescibacteriota > Microgenomatia > Levybacterales > UBA12049 > 2-01-FULL-39-10-A. Next base: position 18,865 of record CAYQEJ010000009.1, on the reverse strand, counting down.
AGTAATTATCATTATTGCAATTTTAATTGGCGGAAATCTTATGGGAGTAGCCGGAGCTCTTCTTTCAATTCCATTTATTTCAGCAGCAATAATTATAGTTAGAGCCTTTAAATAAGTTGATCTCGAGGCTTAAGTTTGTTAAAATTATCTGAATTGCGGGTGTAGTTCAATGGTAGAACACAACTTTTCCAAAGTTGATACGAGGGTTCGATTCCCTTCACCCGCTCATCTTTTCTCCCTCTAAATTCTTACATTTAATTTGCTTCTTTTTAATATCAATTCATCAAACTGTTCTTATAAAGGAGGTGATTTAATGACTAAGATAATTACATTATTACTAGCGATATTTATGTTCGTGGGAATTGTAGGCTATACACATGCTCAAACAGCTACACCTACACCAACTATGAAACCGACTTCTACGACTACTGTTCCAGCAGGAGCTCCGTCAACAGGATTCGGGAAATAAGTTATAAGGACACCTTAAGGTGTCCTTGGTTTTTATCATGAAAAAAATATTTTTAATTTTCCTTTTTGTCGGAGTGCTTGTGTTAGGTGGAGCTTATGGAAAAATTACTCGCTCAAATGAAACCTCAAATGTAAAAACTTCAGAAAGCATAGGAATTCCTCTGAAACTTAAGATTCCTTCAATAAATGTTTCCGCAAACATAGAAAGCGTAGGACTTGATGAAAAAAGAAATATGGATGTTCCCAAAAAAGATGAAGATATATGCTGGTACGCGCTGGGAATAAAACCCGCGGAGCAGGGAAGCGCTGTCATGGCAGGACACTTAGATGGTTTGGATGGAGGACCTGCAGTATTTTGGGATTTAGCTAAATTAAAACAGGGGGATAAAATAGAAGTTATAGATAATAAAGGAAAGTCATATTTTTTTGAAGTATATAAAAAAGAGACTTATGATTTCGACAAATTTCCGATAGACAAGGTCTTCTCAGATAATTCAGGAAAATATTTAAATCTAATAACTTGTGACGGTACTTTTGATAAATCTGCGAAAAATTATTTAAAAAGAACAGTTATTTACACGAAGTTTGTAGATTAGTGATCTATCTTTCCCAGTTCACCAATAGTTTCCATATGCAGACCATTATCATTCGTAAGGGGTTTTCCCGGAACTTCTGGCAATCTTAATCTTCCTTCAAAAACAGCAGTTAGAACATCAACCTCTCTAACTCTTAAAAGCGCGTGTGGATCGTCACCTGCTAATTCTCGAACCATTTTTCTACCATTTTCTGCTAATCTATTCGATCTAAGTCTTGGATTTTCGAGAACTTCATCATCTACCACCATTGCAATATTAAGAAGCTCTAATAGTGGCCGTGCTACTGGGTGCCTAACCGAAGCAAAGGTATAATCTGGAGGCGTAGAGCTAAAGCCATCTGATTCGACAGGTGACTTCAATCTTTCCAGTAAAGCCCTCATACTATCTCTGTTTGCTTTTTCACGCGGATCCATTGGAATCTCTTCCCATTCACCCCACTCATCTTTTCTTGGATCATCCGATTGAGATTTTGCAACAATACCAAGCTTGTCCGACAATCTTTGTTGCGCTAAAAACCTTACCTCCGCTCTATCTTCTTGATTCACAGCAATTCTAGGACCATTTATGCTTTTTCTAACATCTAGTGCTCTTTCAATGTGAGCGTCCAAAAGATCTACTGTATCCCTAAACTGAATTTGAGTTACTGACTTTATCCTATCTAATTCTGGGATTCTATCCGCTGGCTTATCGTACTCAGCTCTTCCTAACTGGTATATCGCAAAGTATTCGCCATAATTAACTGCTACATCTCTAGCGGATGGTCTTGAAATCTCTGGTCCATATGGATGATGATCTTCAGGCATAACAATTAATTTGTCGGGGAAAGAGGGCTCGAACCTCCGACCTCACGGTCCCAAACCGCGCGCTCTACCAACTGAGCTATTCCCCGATTGAGTACCGCGAAGAGGACTCGAACCTCCACTCCATTGCTGGAAAAGGCTCTTAAGGCCTTCGTGTCTACCATTCCACCACCGCGGCGCACCCTATATTTTACCTTAGTTTAGCCATGGTATCAACTCTTATGAAATTTAAACGATTAACCTTGTGGAGCAACTGGTCCTTGTTGAGAAATTAGTGGCACTTGACCTTCTGGTAGTGGGGTAATTCTAGTATAAAATCCTGCTCTTTCTACAGCTAATACGCTAGCTGCTTCATCTTGAGTAGTTGTGCCTCCACTAAATGCTGCTGCACCTACAAATTCTTTGAAATCTGGATCAGCCCATACTCCAACACCGCCTCCTGCTAAGCTTCCGACCTGTCCAGCTAAATCATCGCGTGATAATCCGAGCTCTACCATGCGTTCTCCAAAACCTCGTGAAGACGTACGATAATTTAAGACTGTTTTTATTTTATCTAAAGCAACTGCAGCATGCGAAGGCCTTGCAGTTCCATATGACTCTGCGGTAAGTAAAAGTCCTTCTCTATCTACGATCACTATTATTCCTCCTGAAACGCCTAACTCTTGAGCTGCTTCGAGACCTTTGTCCCTCATAAGTCTGCCAGCTTCATGACCAAGAACTCTGCGTTCATTAGTTAATCTTTCTATCTCTCTTGCTCTATCTGGATTAAGTGCGTCAACCATGCGTGCAGTATAACAATTAATTTTAGATTGTCAATGTGGCTAATCCAAGCTAAAATAAACTAGGAATGGGGTGGAGGCTTAATCCCTTGTTTGGTAAGAGAATAATCCAAAAGATCTTTCATTTCTTGTCTTCTGTTTTCGCTTCCTAAAATAATTCCAATTATTTTATGATCGTCATATTCTAGATAGGTGATAAGACAAAGTCCTGCTTCGGGTGTGTAGCCATCCTTTAGTCCTTTAACCCCTGGATAACTGGTAATAAGATTCATTTGGTTATACATATCATATGCATAATGATTTGAGTTTGCAGGAATATGGTGCTCCGGAGTAGATGAAGCCTTTATGATTTCGGGATAATTCGCTACAGCATATCGGGCAAGCACAAGTAAATCATATGCTGTTGTATATTGTTCACCATCACCCTGAAGACCAGTAGGATTTGTAAAATGAGTATTCTCAAGTCCGATTGCCTTTGCCTTAAGATTCATTGCATTTATAAACTCATTTCTATCCATAGTGTTAATTGCTAAAGTCTCAGCAGCATCATTTCCTGAATACATAAACACTCCATATAAAAGATCTTTAAGACTCATTACTTCCCCTGAAGAGAGCCCCATCACGTTTTCTCCCACTAAAGCTTCCTGAAAAACAGTATATTTATCATCCTTTCTTTTATGATCTATTGCCACGATTGCTGTCATAAGTTTAGTAATAGAAGCCATAGGGAGACGATCTAAAGAATTCTTTTCGAAAATAGTTTCTTCTGTTGTTAGGTCATAAACAAGAGCAGATTTTGCAGAAAGTTGCGGCACGTTATTTCCAGAATCAAAAAGTGCAAAAAGACTTGGGAGCCAAAAATCAAGACTTGTAACTTCTGAGTTCACTTTTTTATTAATCGAATCCGGAAGGGGAGAGGATATGCTTTTTGAATTTATGTGATTCCAATATAAATAAAGAGATATGGAAAAAATAAATACTGCAATCAAAAAACTTGATACAAAAATCTTCCGCATTAGGCTATTTTAAAGAAATAAAAAACCCCGCACAAGCGGGGTTAAAAAGATTAAATACTTTTTACAGTAATCTTTTTAGGTGGAGTTTTTGGTACTTTAGAAAACTGTACAGCCATAACTCCATTCTTATATGTTGCTTGTGGTTCAACATTTTGATCAAGTTCACCTGGAACGGCAACTCTATAAGAAAAAGAGCTAGATGCTTTTCTATAGTACTTTTTGCTTCCTTCTTCTTCTCCAACTTCTCCTTTTACCCAAAGATAACCTTTATCAAAAGTTACTTCAATTTCTTTTGGATCAACTCCAGGAAGCGCAGCGGAAACATAAACCTTATCCTCGTCTTCCGAAACGCTTAATCCGTTTGAAAAACCTGGAATAGTTAACCAATCATCATCTCGATCGAGCTCTCCGAAGGATGGAAACCTAAAAGATGGAAAACTCCAGAAAGATTTTGGTACTAAATCATCTGACATATTTTTCACCTCCTTTTAATATTAGCAATAATTTACCATGACTGCTAATTATTGTCAAGATTTATTCTTATTGACTGTAAGAACAGGCTCTGATAAACTTAAGTTCCAGAGCGTGTTTGCAATACAAACTGCACTCTGGCTAACCCCAGCGCTCACCAAAATTTATGTCCAGCAAAATAAATCCTGAACCTATTAATGGAAAATTCAAAGGACGCGATATTTTATCACTAGATCAGTTTTCTCCCCAAGATATTAAAATTCTTTTCAAGCATACGAAGTCGATGCGTTCTATTGCGAAGAATGCAAAGCCAAGCGATATCTTGAAGGGTAACATAGTTACCCTTCTTTTTTATGAGCCTTCATCTAGAACTTTTGGATCATTTGGTGCCTCAGTAAAACAACTTGGTGGAGCCACAATAGATATCCTGGACCCTCATCATTTCTCATCTGTTAGTAAAGGTGAAACACTTGAAGATACGATTAGAGTTTTTGAATCATATTGCGACACTATTGTTATAAGGCATCCTGTTGCAGGAACTGCAGAAAAAGCAGCTGAAGCTGCCCAGTTTGTTCCAGTGGTTAACGCTGGAGACGGAATAGGAGAGCATCCAACCCAAGCACTTTTAGACCTTTTTACAATATTTGAAAAAACAGAAAAACTCGATGGACTGGTGGGAGTAATGGCAGGGGACATGCTAAACGGCAGAACGGTTCACTCACTAATAAGAGGTTTATCAAAATATAAAAAAAATACAATTTATCTTTTGTCTCCGAAAGAACTAAAACTTACTAAGGAAGACTTTAATAGATTTTCTAAGGAAGGAATAAAACTAATTGAAATAGAATCTGAAAAGGACATTCCCGAAAATGCTCATTTCTGGTATTGGACACGCGTACAGAAAGAACGTTTCAAATCCATAAAGGAATATGAAAAAGTTAAAAATAGATTTATTTTAAATATGAAACTGATCAATGAAAAAGCAGGAAAAGATACTATATTTATGCATCCATTACCAAGAGTAGGAGAAATTGAAATCGACGTAGATAATGATCCAAGAGCATCTTACTTAAGAACAGAAGTTAGAAATGGAATGTACATAAGAATGGCAATCCTAGGTCTAATCCTCGGAAAATTATGACAAGACTTTTGCTAAAAAACGGAAACTCCTTTGATGGAAAGAGTTTCGGAGCAGAAGTCTCCGCGGTGGGGGAAGTGGTTTTCTCAACAGGAATGATGGGTTATCCAGAAAGCCTAACTGATCCATCATACAAAGGACAAATTTTAGTTCTCACTTATCCGCTTGTTGGAAATTATGGAATTCCTGATAAAAAATTTTGGGAATCAGAAACAATTATGATTAGCGGACTTGTTGTCTCAAATTACATTGATACTCCATATCATTTCCAAAGCAAACAATCACTTTCCGAATGGTTAAAAAAGGAAGGAATTCCGGGAATTGAAATAAAAGACACAAGACTACTTACCCAGCTTATAAGAGAAGATGGTGCAATCTTGGGAAAAATTGTAAACGGAAAAAACATAGATTTCTACGATCCTAACGACGAAAATCTTGTACAACAAGTTTCAACAAAAAAAGTAAGTGAAAATATTCATTCAAAAAATGGGAAAAATATTCTCCTTATAGATTGCGGTGCTAAAAAAAATATTCAAAGAGCACTTTCAAAAAGGGGAGTGAATGTAATTACTGTTCCGTGGGATTATGATTTTCTACAAACTAAATATAAAGACAAAATAAATGGTGTAGTTATTTCAAATGGTCCCGGAAATCCTAAATATGTTACAAAAACAATAGAAAATATTGAAAAAATTTTAAAAATAGATATGCCCATCTTAGGAGTTTGTCTAGGGAATCAATTACTTACCTTAGCTTCTGGCGGAGATACAAGAAAATTAAAGTATGGACATAGAAGCCAAAATCAACCATGCATTATGAATGGCACGAACAAGTGCTACATAACTACTCAAAATCATGGATTTGAAGTAAATAAAATTCCTACAAATTTTAATCCCTGGTTTATTAATGCAAATGATGGAAGCAATGAAGGAATAATTCATAAGAAAAAACCAGTTATGTCAGTCCAATTTCACCCAGAAGCTACACCAGGACCAGAGGATACTGAATGGATTTTTGATTATTTCTTAGAAAAAATATGAAATTAAAAAAAGTAATAATTTTAGGAAGTGGAGCACTAAAAATTGGAGAAGCCGGGGAATTTGATTATTCTGGTTCTCAAGCAATAAAAGCTCTTAAAGAAGAAGGAATCAAAACTGTTTTAGTAAATCCAAATATTGCTACCATTCAGACATCAAAAGAATTAGCAGATAGGGTTTATTTTCTTCCAGTAAAACCTGCTTTCGTAGAAGAAATTATAAAGAAAGAAAAACCAGATGGAATACTACTTTCTTTCGGAGGACAAACCGCGCTTAACTGCGGATTAGAACTTGAAAAAGAAGGAATCTTAAAAAAATATAATGTTGAGATATTGGGTTCTCCTATTTCAGCAGTTGATATCTCAGAAGATAGAAAAAAATTCGCAGACCATCTAAAGACATTAGGAGTTTTTACTCCACCAAGTAAATCCGCAACAAATTTAAAAGAAGCGTTAAAAATTGCAAAAGAAATTAAATATCCAGTTATGGTTAGAGCTGGTTTTGCTTTAGGAGGACAGGGATCCGGAATCGCACAAAATAGAGAAGAATTAACTCAAATCTTAGAAAAAGCATTTTCATTTGTCAAACAAGTACTTATTGAAAAATACCTTCATCACTATAAAGAAATAGAATACGAAGTTGTAAGAGATTCCGCTGATAACTGTATTACGGTATGCAACATGGAAAATATGGATCCACTTGGAATCCATACTGGCGAATCAGTAGTCATAGCTCCGAGCCAAACACTTACCAACAATGAGTATCATAAACTTCGAAGCGTTTCTATAAAAATTGTAAGAAGTCTTGGAATAATAGGGGAATGTAACGTCCAGTTTGCCCTTAATCCAAATCCCGACAACAATGAACTTGAATATTATGTAATAGAATTAAATGCCCGACTTTCTAGAAGTTCTGCTTTAGCAAGTAAAGCTACAGGATACCCTCTTGCCTATGTTGCCACAAAATTAGCATTAGGAAAAAATTTAACAGACTTAACAAATAAAGTCACAAAAGCTACTCAGTTCTGCTTTGAACCAGCGCTTGATTACGTAACGATAAAAATTCCCAGATGGGACATAAATAAATTTAAAAATGCAGATGAAAGAATAGGAAGCAGCATGAAATCAGTTGGAGAAGTTATGGGAATAGGTAGAACATTTGGTGAAGCATTTCAAAAAGCAATCAGAATGCTCGATCTTGATTTTGAAGGGATCGTAAATGATGAAATTTTTAAGTCAACAACTGAAAAAGAACTTGAGGATGCACTTGAAAAACCCACACCAAATAGAATGTTTGCAATATCTGAAGCTTTTAAAAGAGGCTTTAGCGTAGAAAAGATTTATAAACTAACTGGAATTGATCCTTGGTTTTTATTTCGAATTAAAAATATCACGAACCATGAAAAAAGAATAAACGAAAATAATAAATTAATTAATGACAAAAATGAATTACTTGAATTAAAACAATTAGGATTCTCAGATAAAAGAATCGGCGAGTTAACAAATAAAAAGGGACTCGAGGTTAGAGAAATTAGAAAAAAATTAAAAGTAATTCCTTCAGTTTTTCAAATAGATACATTGGCGGGTGAATTTCCAGCAAAGACAAATTATCTTTATCTTACCTATAACGGTCAACACGACGATGTAAAGAATTCGGGTAAAGATTCCGTTATTGTTTTGGGATCAGGTCCTTACAGAATTGGATCATCAGTAGAATTTGACTGGACGAGTGTTGCAGCAGTAAGTGCACTAAAAAAACATAAGAAAAAAACAATTGTAATTAATTGTAATCCAGAAACTGTTTCTACGGATTACGATATGTCAGATAAACTATATTTTGAAGAACTGACATTCGAAAGAATTGCAGACATTTATGAGTTTGAAAATCCCCTTGGAGTAATTGTCTCTGTAGGCGGACAAACGCCAAACAATAGAGCTGGTTCATTAAAAGCAAAAGGATTTAACGTTTTAGGAACAGATCCGGATAATATCGAAAAGGCAGAAAATAGAACAAAATTCTCAGCACTTCTAGACGATTTAAAAATATCTCAACCAGCATGGAATAAATTCAACACAATTAATGAAGCAGTACAATTTTCTAAAAAAGAAGGATTTCCAGTTTTGGTTAGACCTTCATTTGTTCTTTCTGGAAGCAACATGAAAGTAATCCATTCAGAAATAGAATTAGAAACTTTTTTGGAAAAAATTTCTGTTATTTCTAAAGAATATCCCGTTACTATTTCAAAATTTGTAACTGACGCAAAAGAAATTGAAATTGATGGAGTTGCACAGAAAGGAATAATAAAAGCTCTCGCAATTTCTGAACATATAGAAAATGCTGGAGTCCATTCTGGTGATGCATCAATTATATTTCCTGCACAAAAAATTTATTTAGAAACTCATAAGAAATTGAGATTTATTGCGGAATCGCTAGCAAAAAACCTTTCGATAACCGGTCCTTTTAATATTCAGTGTCTAGCGAAAGATAACGAAATTTCAGTAATCGAAATAAACGTAAGAAGCTCTAGAACTTTTCCTTTTATATCTAAAGTAAGTGGTGTTAATTTCATGGAACTTGCAATTGATGCGTTTTTTAATCGTTGTGGAGAAGAAAAAATAATAGACTATATGAGGTTTAATTTCGTAGCAGTAAAAGTTGCGCAATTTTCTTTCTCTCGTCTTACTGGTGCAGATCCAGTACTTGATGTAGAAATGACTTCCACTGGCGAAGTCGCATGTTTTGGAAAAACCGTTGAAGAAGCTTTTCTAAAATCAGAATTATCTGTTGGGGAGAAGATGCCGGAAAAAGGAATATTTATTAGCATTGGCGGGGATGAAAGCAAAGTAAAATTTTTAGATACAATTCCTTATTTAAAAAATATAAATATTCCTATTTATGCAACTGAAAAAACAGCAAACTTTTTAACACAAAATGGAATAAAAGTAAAAAGATTACATAAAATCTATGAGAAAAAGTCTCCGAACATATTAGAGTTCTTCAAAAAACACATGATAGATTTAGCAATTAATATAAATGATATTTATCTTTCAAAACACATTAGCGATGACTACACAATCAGAAGAAGTGCTGTGGACCACAACATTACACTTTTTACCAACCAAAAAAAGGCAGAAATGTTTATAAAAGCAATTAGTGAATACGATATTAAAGACTTAGAAATAAAAGCTTGGGACGATTATAAATTATAAACTATAGGACAAGCATTTAATCTCCATTTCTGCTATAATTAAGAAGTCGAAAAAAGACTTACCCTCCGAAAAGAAGGAGGGATTTTTTTATGAAAGATATAAGAAATATTGCAATCATTGCACACGTAGATCACGGAAAAACTACTTTAGTAGATGCGCTTCTAAAACAGTCAAAAACGAAGATGCATAAAGACACCGTAGATTCTCTTATCATGGATAGTAATCCCCTTGAACAAGAAAGAGGAATTACTATTTTTTCAAAAAATGCTTCTGTCATTTGGAACTCAACAAAAATAAATATTATTGACACACCAGGCCACGCAGATTTTGGCGGAGAAGTTGAAAGAGTATTAAAAATGGCAGATGGATGTCTTCTCTTAATTGATGCTAAAGAAGGTCCGATGCCTCAAACAAGATTTGTTTTAAAAAAAGCGTTGGAAATGAAATTAAAAATTATCGTGGTAGTAAATAAAATCGATAAACCAGACGCAAGAATTAATCATGTATTAGATAAAACATTAGATTTGTTTTTAGATTTAGGCGCTGATGATGACTCCGCAGATTTTCCAATTCTTTACGCATCAGCAAAAAATGGACTAGCGGGAACAACACCAGACATAAACCAAATGACTGACATAAGCCCTGTTTTCGAAATGATCCTAAAAGAAATTCCTGCTCCCTCAGGAGATATTTCTAAACCTCTTCAAATTTTAATCACAACTCTTTCAAGTGATTCACATAAAGGAAGGATTGCAATCGGAAGAATTTACAATGGTGTAATTAAAAAAAACCAGGAAATTTCACAAATCACGAGAGAAGGACAAGTATTAAAACATAGAATAACATCTCTTGTTACCTTTGAGGGATTAGACAAAACAGAAATAGACGAAGCAGAAGCAGGAGATATTGTAGCTGTTGCGGGAATAGAAGAGCCAACCATAGGAGAAACCATAAGTGATGTAAATACACCAGTCGCATTACCAGTTCTAAAAATTGAAGAACCTACTATTAGAGCAACATTCTTAGTAAACGATTCACCTTTTGCGGGACGTGAAGGAGAATTTAAAACTTCACGACAAATTAGAGACAGACTTTATAAAGAACTTGAAACAGATATGGCTCTTCGCGTAGAAGACAGCGGAAATGGTTGGATAGTTTCGGGAAGAGGAGAACTTCATCTTGCCATTCTAATTGAAAGAATGAGACGTGAAGGATATGAATTTCAAGTAGGACGCCCTCATGTAATTGATAGAGAAATTGATGGAAAAACTATGACTCCTTATGAAAAAGTTTATATTGAAACTCCAGAAGAATTCAGTGGAGTAATTATTCAAAAAATGGGCGCAAGACGAGCCGAAATGAAAGACATGAAGTCTGAAAATGGAATTTCATTTATGGAATTTATAATCTCAACAAAGAACTTATTTGGATATAGAAGTGAATTTATCACTGATACAAAAGGTCTTGGAATTATGAACACTCTTTTTCATGAATATGCTCCTGACACTGAGTTTTCTATAAAAAGAGATCAAGGATCTTTGGTCTCGTTTGAAACCGGATCAACCAATACATATTCTTTAACAAATATTCAGGATAGAGGAATTTTGTTCTTAGGACCTGAAACACAAGTATACAAAGGTCAGGTAATAGGACAAAATTCTAGAGCAGATGACATAAGAGTCAATGTCTGTAAAACAAAACAGCTAACAAATCATAGATCAAAAGGTGAGGGTGTTTCTGTTTATCTTCGTACACCAAAGCAAATGGATTTAGAAGATGCGCTTGAATATATTTCAGATGACGAATTAGTAGAAGTTACCCCACAAAATGTTAGAATAAGAAAGATCATACTCGACGAATTAGAAGAAAGAAGAAAGCGCGCTCAAGGACTTATTTAATATGTACCACAAATCACCCCACAGATCATCTTCGCAATCAAGAAGATCCAATTCAAGGTCTAATTTTAGACATGAAAATAAAAAACTTGATCACAGATTATTTATAAATCAAGCTTCTGAGATCATTAGTGAAAATTATATACCAAAAAATAGTTTTGAATCGATGAGTCTTGATCCTAAGATAAAAAGAAATATCCTGGAGCATGGTTACAAAAACCCAACTCCGATACAAGATCAGGTTATTCCTGAAGTTATTAATGGAAATGACATCGTAGGAATTGCCAATACAGGAACAGGGAAGACGGCATCTTTTCTCATACCACTTGTAAACAAGAATTATTTAAATAGATACGAAAGAACTCTTATACTTGCTCCTACTCGAGAACTGGCAATTCAAATTAAAGATGAGTTTAAATTCTTTGCAAAAGGCACTGATCTAGAATCTGTGGTTTGTATTGGCGGAACCAGCCTCTATAGTCAGGAAGCGAAACTTAGACATAATCCTCATTTCGTAATTGGAACTCCAGGAAGAATAAAAGATTTACTAAAAAGAGAAAAATTAAATCTTATGCTTTATCAGAATATTGTTTTGGATGAAGCGGACAGAATGGTAGACATAGGATTTATTCATGACATTAAATATATAATTTCTCTTCTCCCTAAAAAAAGACAGTCATTATTCTTCTCTGCAACTATAGATAAAAGAACTGAGGAAATTCTACAAAATTTTGTCACAAACCCAATTACTATTTCAGTAAAAACCCAACCAACGGCTGATACAATCGATCAAAATATTATAAAAGTAAAAGATAAAAGCTTAAAACTTGATATGCTACACGATTTAATTGCTCAGGAAGAATTTAGCAAAGTTTTAATCTTTGGCAGAACAAAATGGGGCATCGAAAAATTATCAAAGGCTCTAATTCAACGTGGATTTAAAGCAGCATCAATTCATGGAAATAAATCCCAAGGACAACGTCAAAGAGCACTTGAGGGATTCAAAAATGGACAAATTAAAATTTTACTTGCTACCGATGTAGCGTCTAGAGGACTTGACATAAATGAAGTATCTCATGTTATAAATTACGATGAACCCGCTTCGTATGAAGATTATATTCATAGAATTGGAAGAACTGGTAGGGCAGGTAAAAAGGGAATTGCGCTTACCTTTGTGGAGTAAAATATGTTAATTGATAAAGTTTCAGTCAGCATTAAAGCAGGAAATGGAGGAGACGGAAAAGTTTCTTTTATAAGAAATGGTCAAACTTCAAAAGGTGGTCCTGATGGTGGAAATGGCGGAAACGGAGGAAACATCTATCTAAAAGGGTCAACAAACATTAATGATTTAAGTGAATTTCAATATAAAAAGAGAATTAACGGTCTAGATGGAATAGCAGGTGGACAAAATAACCTTTATGGAAAAAATGCAGATGATATTACAATTCTTCTTCCAATCGGTACACAAGTTACAGACGAAGAATCATTACGAAGTTTTGAAATAAAAGATGATTCTTCTATTTTGATTGCTAGGGGAGGAAAGGGAGGACGTGGAAATAATGAGTTTAAATCTGCCACCCAACGAACTCCGAAATTTGCAGAAAAAGGGGAAAAAGGGGAAGAGAAGAACTTAATACTTGAGTTAAAAATTATCGCAGATGTAGGACTAGCTGGTCTTCCAAATGCAGGTAAAAGCAGTCTTCTAGAAGTGTTAACTAATGCGCATCCAAAAATAGGCAATTATCCTTTTACAACTCTAGAACCAAATATTGGAATGCTTGGAAGAATTATGATTGCTGACATTCCAGGACTTATCGAAGGCGCTTCGGAAGGTAGAGGACTCGGCATAAAATTTTTAAAACATATAGAAAAGACAAAGATAATTCTTCACTGCATTGATAGCTCTACTACTGAAGTCAGAAATAGCTATGAGACTGTCAGAAAAGAATTTGAAAAATACAATTCAATTCTTTTAGAAAAACCGGAAATAATTGTTTTAACAAAAAAAGACCAAGCCGATGAAAAAAATATTGAAAAAATAAAAAAATATTTCTTAAAAAAGAAATTGAAAATTATTGAAGTTTCAATCTATGATCCTGCGTCTATAGAAAAACTTATGGAATTAATAAAAAATGAATACGGCAAATGAAACATTAAGACTAGATAAATTTCTAGCAAATAACGGTCTTGCCTCACGTCGCGGTATAAAAAAATTTCTTAAAGAAAATAATGTTTTAGTGAATGGAGCACGCGCTAAAGAATCAGGAACAAGAATAAAACCTACTGACAAAATCACGATTAATGGGGAAAAAATTAAAGATTCATCTCTTGTATATTATATTTTAAATAAACCAGTTGGTATTATTTCTACATCTTCAGATGAATATGGACGTGAAAACGTAACTGATCTAATACCTTCAAATCAAAGAATTTACCCTGTTGGACGTCTTGATAAAGATACGCACGGATTAATACTATTAACAAATGACGGCGAGCTAACTCATAAGGCAACTCATCCAAGATTCCATGTCCCAAAAAAATACTTGTTAACAATTTCTGGAAATGTCAGCGATGAGAAATTAAACAAGTTTAAAAAAGGAATAATTTTATCAGACGGAATAACCGCTCCTGCAAAAGCTGAAATTATTAAAAAGACAGAAACACAAACAATAATTGAAATGGAAATTTATGAAGGAAGATATCGCCAGATAAGAAGAATGTGTCAAGCCATTTTTTTGGATTTAGTAGATTTAAAACGAATAGAATTTGGGCCAATTAAAATTGGTAATTTAAGAGAAGGTCAATATAGACACCTTACAAAAAAAGAAATTGAAGAATTGAAGAATAACACTAAGTTATAGAAATTCTTTTCGTGGATGGGTTTAAGTGGGTTAGGATTTCGTAGGGAATTGTATCCGTCATCTCCGCTACATTAAAAACACAGTTCTTGTCCATCGGATTATTTGAATAAATATTTACCTTTTGTCCTACTTTAATATTTTCAACATTTGTAACATCTACGACAGTTATATTCATACTCACTCTTCCAATTATTCTGCAAAATTTATTGTTTATCTTTACAAAACCTTTATTAGAAAGCCTCCTATTAACACCATCGTTATAACCAATAGGAAGAATTGCAGTGGTCATATTATATGGTGCTTTAAAAATAAAATCGTAACCTAAAGATTCTCCTTTTTTCAATTCTTTAATTTGAATAATCGTTGAATTTAGCGAAAGAACTGGCAAGAATTCATTACTATTTTTTACAACGTCAATTCCATAAAGCGCTTTTCCGCTTCTCGTTAAAGTATCTACTCGTTTATACTTATCAATATTTCTAATTCCGTTCGATGCAAAAAGATGAATATATTTAAATTTTATCCCCATCTTTTTTCCTATTTCAATTGCACTTTCAAAATTATCCACTTGGGATTTTGTTTTATAATAATTTGGGGAATCAGGTTTTGCAAAGTGAGACATAATTCCTTCAATATTTAAATTTAGACTTTTAGCTCTTTTTAAAAAGTCTCTGACATCATCCATAGGAACTCCTTCTCTATGCATTCCACTGTCTACAAAAATATGTACTGGAGCATGCGGTTGGAATTTCTTTATATTCTCAAGCATTTCTTCCGTATACACCGAAAAAGAAAAAGGAAGCTTTTTAACACTTAAATTTTCTCCTCCTACATATCCCATTACTAAAATTGGAATTTTTATTTTTGCATTCAACAATTGATATGCTTCATAAATACTATCCACACAAATTATTGGAGGATTAAGTTCTGCTAAGATTTTCCCTACTATCTCGATTCCATGTCCATAAGCGTTACTTTTTAAAACTGGAGCTACAGGAACAGTAGATAATTCATTTAAATGATTGTAGTTATGAATGAGGGCGCTTTTTGAAATTTCGATTTCATTAAGAGGAAAATATTTTCTACCCGCTATTTTTCGAAGAGAAGAAATCATCTGGATTAAAATTATACCAAATAAACGCTATAATGAGATTTAATGCTAAAACTACTCAGAAAACCTAGCAATATTCAAACAATCTATCTTTCCCTAATTCTGGGAAACACATTGGCAACGAGTTTTATTTGGGGAATAAATACAATATTTCTACTCGATGCCGGGCTTTCAAATTTCGAAGCATTTTTAGCAAATGCATTTTATTCAGTTGGGTATGTAATATTTGAAGTTCCCACAGGAATCATTGCCGATACATACGGAAGACGGGTGTCTTATCTCCTTGGTGCTCTAACATTAGCAATCTCAACAATACTTTACTTATATATGTGGCAAATTCAGGGACCATTCTGGGGCTGGGCACTTTCATCTGTAATACTTGGCCTTGGATATACTTTCTTTTCAGGAGCAACAGAAGCCTGGTTAGTAGACGCGCTCCATGCGACAAATTTCAAAGGAAGTTTGGACAGTGTTTTCGCAAAGGCTCAAATAGTAGGAGGGGCAGCAATGCTAGTTGGATCAATTACCGGAGGAATAATTGCACAATTTTCAAATTTAGGTGTTCCGTATATTTTACGATCTCTTGTTTTATTAATTAACTTCGGTATGGCCTTCGTTCTCATGAAGGATCTTGGCTTTACTCCTTCAAAACCTAAAAATCCTATAAATGAAATGAAAAAATTGTTTGATAAATCAATTGAACTTGGCATAAAAAATCCACCAGTTAGATGGATCATGTTTACGGCTCCTTTTGCGTCTGGAGTAAGTTTTTATGTTTTCTATGCCCTTCAGCCATTTTTACTAAAATTATATGGAGATGAAAAAGCGTATGCAGTCGCTGGACTAATAGCAGCTTTAACAGGTCTTTCTCAAATCACCGGAGGAATTGCAGCAGGAAAAATAAAAAAATTATTTAGGAAAAGAACAAGCGCAATTTTTTCCGGAACATTATTGACTGGGGTAATCTTAATCTTAGTCTCGCAAGTAAATAATTTCTACGCTGCTATTGCTCTCATATTTATTTGGGGTCTTACTTTTGCAGCAATTGGCCCTATAAGACAAGCTTACTTAAATGGTCTTATTCCAAGCCAACAAAGAGCAACAGTATTATCATTTGATTCATTCCTGGGCTCTTTAGGAGGAGTTGGGATTCAACCAGCTTTAGGAAAGATTGCAGATATACATTCTTATCCAATTTCTTATGCTGCATCATCCATTTTCCAGCTTGCAGCACTTCCATTTATATATTTAGCTCGCCGAGAAAAACCCAAATCAGATATTATCGAATAGGTTTCTAAACCATTTCGGCAATTGCCAATCCCAAATTTCTACCCAATATTGATGCTTCCTCGTGTCTAGATAACGTTGGCCTTCTTGCTACATGATCTCTAACAAATCTCATGACTGGAGTACCTTGGCTAAAAAAGGCACTAAAAACTTGCGGAGCTTTTCCTTCCTGCTTGGCATATCCTAAACTCGCAAATAGATGAGTCCAAAAATAGTAATTATCTCCCGGTCCATCTATCTGAGCACCTCTCTCATAAACCTCAAATTGTGCAATTTTCCTATTCCACCTTTGGCTAACGCTAGGACTAACATCAATTCCAGGATAAGCTGATTTATCATATGTTCTCGCAACAAGGCGAGATGCTATAAATCCTAAATTTGCAGCACCGACTATATTGTCTCCTGTAATATTTAATAATAACTCTAGTTGTTGGGGAATTCTCTGCGGTCCTTCTGCTTCAAGTATTCTCCCAATATAAGCGCTAACATCTTTCTCGGGTGGTAAAACTGACTCTGGTAATTTTTCATCATGAAAATCAATATACTGAATTAATGTCCCAAACATTTGAAATGGGTCATATCTCATATCAGAATTCCAATATGGAATAGCATAGTCAATTTTTTTACTTCTTAAATCCCTTTGCTCTACTACACGTGTAACTGAATTTAATAAATCTTCCTCTACATTTACAGGCAAAGTAAAATCTTCAGCAAGAAAACCTTTGTAAATATTCCTTTGGCTTTCGATATCTCTTGTGAAGCGTGGTGAGAAAAGTCCTGCAGCAATACGTATGGTTGCACCTTTTTCAGATAAGGATTCTATTTTACTCATTCTGGGATTATATCAAGGCAATTAAATAGGATATGAAATTAAAACTAATCTTTTGGAATCAAGAAGTCCTGTACAGGTGTAAATAGTCAATGTTTCTTCTTTTGTAGGATTTAAAATCTCAACATGCGAAGGATCTACTGTCTTTTTTTCTTTAATTTTATATTTATGTACTTTTCCATCACGAGTTAAAACTTCAATTTCATCTCCGATACTTAGACTGTCTAAATTACCAAAAATATTTTTTGTATTATGTCCATAAATAACTATATTCCCATTTTTTCCAGGAACAGAAGAAGAGGCTAAATGAGATACTCCATTTTTACTTACGTCCCAATTTTCGTTTTGAATTTTACTTTCCTCAATAGCGAGATTAAGACCAATTTTTGAAGCACGAATTACTAATGGCTTTTCTGTTTCTAAATTTATTTCAGAATAAATTCCCTGAGGAGCTTGGCTAAAACTCAAATCTGCATGTTTGAGCTTCCAGAAAGAGGGGACTAAAATTAGTGTTATTCCGAGAATTAATAAGAAGCGGGAAAGAAGGATCGAGTCTTTCTTAGACTTAGCTTTTTTTACCATTTCGTTTTAATCCAAACGCAAAGGTAATTATTCCTGAAATCAATGCTGAATTCATAAGAGTATCAATAATTCCACCAGTTGGTGCTAATGCGCTGATTCCAGCAACTTTTACTTCATTGTTTGAAGATGAATTATTATTGTTTGATGTTCCACCCTGACTTGGAGTATCAGTTGGAGTAACTGTTGGTGTAGCTGTAGCAGAAGGAACAGGTGAAACACTAGGTGTTACATTTTGATCAACTGGAGTTGTAGGATATGCTGTTATACTTGGAACTGTAGTTGGTACTACTGTTGGAACTGCAGTAGGGATTGATGTCGGTACTGATGTTGGAACACTTGTTGGTACTGAAGTTGGAACTGCAGTAGGCGCATGAGTTGGTGATACTGATGGTCTATTTGTTGGAGTTGCTGTTGCACAAACTTTCTTAACTTTTACTTTTGCATAGTTTATTTGATCTCCAGGATTTGGATTAAAATTACTTAACGAACCATTTGAATATGTGTAATATCCAGAATGACCATCATTATCTACATCAAGCTGTACTTCAATTACTTGATATGATCCAACTCCATTAACATCAATTTGATAGTCATTATTTTCAAAGTTAATATTTACTTTAGAATCAGAATAGTCTGAAGACTTTTCATAGGTTGTGATATCGTTACAATTATCAGATCCCTGACTTGTAGCAAATGCACTGATAGATAGTGCTTGGAGACCAACAAAAGAGACGAGTGTTAACCCGCCGAATAAAGATAATGTTTTGCTTTTTTCTGTCATTTAAT
>CAYQEJ010000008.1:0-21555 GCA_964416505.1 uncultured Gammaproteobacteria bacterium | reverse complement strand
GCTGTTACGCTTTCTTTAAAAGATGGCTGCTTCTAAGCCAACTTCCTGGTTGTCTGTGAATTGTGACTTCGTTCAAAACTTAGCTTTTATTTTGAGACCTTAGACGAAAGTCTGGGTTGTTTCCCTTTTGACCCATCAGCTTAGCCCGACGGGACTGACTACTTAAAAAATTTTCCAGTATTCGGAGTTTAATTGAAGCCTAGGACTTGCGCCCTAGGAATTCATTCAGTGCTCTACCCCTGGAAACGTAAATTAAGCGCTATACCTAAATATATTTCGGGGAGAACCAGCTATCTCCAAGTTCGTTTGGCATATTGCCCCTTACCTCAAATCATCTCAACCCATTGCTACGGATACGAGTGCGGGCCTCCGGCTGACTCTCGTCAACCATCACCCTGTTCAAGGTAAGCTCACCTGGTTTCGGGTCTATACATAGCTCTTTTTAATTCGCTCAATTAGAGCACGCTTTCACTTTGCCTTCGGAACAAAATTCCTTAGACGAAGAGCTATGAATAACTCACCGGTTCATTCTTCAATAGGCACGAGATCATCCTTACGGACTCTCTCAGCTTGTTAGCTGACAATTTCAGTTCTATTTCATTCCCCTCCCGGGGTTCTTTTCACCTTTCCCTCGCGGTACTAGTTCACTATCGGTAGATTTTGGTATTTAGTCTTGGAACGTGGCCGCCCCAGATTCCCACAGGGTTTCACCGTACCCCATGGTACTTAGGAACAAGCTATCGGATAAATTAATTTCGCTTACTAGACTTTCACTATCTATGGTGTGCCATTCCGGACACTTCTGCTATCAATTTACACATCGAATATCGCTTGCCCTGCAACCCTTAAGATTGCTCTTAAGTTTAGACTCTTCCCGTTTCGCTCGCCGCTACTAAGGGAATCTCAATGATTTCTTTTCCTGACGCTACTTAGATGTTTCAGTTCACGTCGTTCCCCACCTTTAAGCTATTAAAGTAATAAATTACTTTTGTTTACTTAAGGCTTCCCATAAATGGGTGGATTGCTCCATTCGGACACCGCCGGGTCAAAGGTTTATAGCACCTCACCGACGAGTATCGCCGCTATATGCGTCCTTCCTCGGCCAAAATCTCCTAGGCATTCATTATCAGCATTATGAGTAGTTTTTCTTTGTTTCATTGCATGAAACTAAAGACGCTTTGTCGTGTAAAAGTTGTAGTTACACAGCCTATACACGACGCTTCTCTTCACATGTTAAAGAGCTAAATCTTTAAAAAGTGTTTCGTTTCTGGCTAGTGGAGAACTTCCAACTCTAGCCAAGAACGAAACACCTTGTTCTCTTAAATAAGCTCCCTCTTACTAGGAAGCTTGTTTAAAAAAACAAGGCAAAATTTTTAGTGGACCTGAGGAGACTCGAACTCCCTACCTCCTCATTGCAAATGAGGCGTTCAACCAGCTAAACTTCAGGCCCGCACCTCTGAGAGAGATTCCACTATAAAATACTCTTATTTGTTAAACAAGTTTAAGGCAAAAAAAGACGAAGAATTTAAAAGAAGTTATTTACCAAAGATGAAGGCCTGTTAGCAACAGGGTTCGTCAATATGTAAAGATTTCAACATAAATTTTCTTTTTCGTTCCTCGTCTAGCCTCAGCTAAACTTGTAAATTGATCTTACCACAAGGCTAGAGCAGGTGTCAAGCCTGTGTTAAAAACAGTATTTTATCTATTTAACACAAATATCGAAATATTTAACAGACTAGCGAAACTTACCCATGCGAGATAAGGAACTAAAAGAAGTGAGGCAAAATTAGAAATCTTCTTAAACATAATAATAAGACTTAAGATACTTAGCCATAAAAATACTATTATAAATATTGACAGTAAAAGCTGATGTCCCCCAAAGAACACGACTGACCAAAGAAAATTTAAAAAAAGCTGAAGTCCAAATAAAATTAAAGCCATATTCTTCTTTCTTCTTGATATCTTATTTTCCAATATCAATACAATCGATACTCCCATTAGTGCATAAAGAGTTGTCCAAACAGGGCCAAAAAGATAATTAGGAGGACTAAATGAAGGCTTATTCAAGCTTGCATACCATGTAGGTATCTCGGCAAAAGTATATATTGATCCCAATATACCAATTCCTTCACAAATTAAAATCGCAAAAATAAATTTAAAAAATCTCATATTATTGATATTCAATTATTAATTGAGGCCTATTGGATAATTCGGATTCTCTAGAATAAAAAGCCCCTGAATCATCACCAGATGATGTAATACTAAACGTTACATTACTACCTTTTTTAACATTAACCGTATTTAAGACATTCAAATTTGTCACGGAATTTTTTATCTTTGCACTAAACCCAATAATAGTTGATGCAAATGAAATTCTATTTTTATAATTTATATTCGTTTCTGTCCATTGACCATTACCTGCAAGCCTTAAAATTAGAGGTGAGTTTGTACTATCGCTAACCTTTAATTTTAGATTTGCCGACTTTATATTTTTCCCCGCTAATTGGCTTAAATCAAATTTTATGTATGTTATTTCATTTGGATTTGAATCATTTTCTAAATTTTTAGCTGTTCCAAAATTCTTATTTGGTTCAGTTGATCTGACAAAAGAGTCAGCAACGGGATTAAGAATTATTTTTTTAGTTTCAGGCACAGGTGTAGACGTAGGGGTAAAAGTTGGCGTAGGTGTTGGCGAATCAGAAGGTGTTGGAGCTGGAATATCAGTTGGCGTAGGATCTGCTTGATGAGTAGCTAAAATAGCATAAGTCCCGTTTATCGGTGAATTAGCCGCTAAAGCAGATGACTCTCCTAGTCCAACAGCTTGAGTACTGACAAAGGAAATATTTGCGGAACCCAATACTTTTGCCTTCAAAGTAAGTGTGCCCAATTTTACACTCCCTATCGAAGCAGGAGCATTAACATCAACCATAGTTATTTTTAATATGCTTGCTGCAGGATCATAAGCATTATTTAAAATTTGATCGAATGCCTGAGTAGGCTCAAAACTTATAAAATCCAAGAAATCTTTATCAATAAATATATTTGCATCAATACCCGAAAGCGAATATCTTCCCGCATCAATATTTACATCGACCGAAAATGTTGTATCTGAATTTTTCACCCCACCTGCTGGACTAAATTGAAACTGAACAGAATCTCCTCCTGCTCTGGATCTTAGATTCTGTTGTTTTAATGCAGCGAGAATCAACAACGGGAGCCCTAAAACTAACACAACTAAAATAAAAGAAGCAATCTTTTTATTTTTAAGATTTTTAGAAACTCGTATCATAATTGATAATTATTCCTCCAATATATATAGTCAATTAAATCAATCTTTCCATCGTTATTTACATCTGATTTATTCGTAGGTGAATTTCCTAAAAACTCATTTTTCCATATACTGAAATCTTCCAAACCCACTACCCCACTCCTGTCAAAATCCCCAGGAATTGGCGTAGGTGTTGGAACCGGCGAATCAAAAGGTGTTGGAGTTGGAATATCAGTTGGAGTAGGTGTAGGCGAAGATATTTCTGGTACCTGCTCAAAACAATAAAGTCTATATTTAGAAGCACAAAAGTTATAATTATAGTCTGACCAAAGTATTGGATGACTTGCTGATCCAAAATACCCATCCATTAATAAAGAGTTATTCGTCCAATTATTACAAGTTTTATTTATATCTGTAGTTTTTATAGCTCCATCGCTCCTAGTCCCAGTCCAAACATATCCCGAACTAGTAAAAACCCCAAACTCATTATAATTAATCTTACTTATAGATCCGTCTACTAAATCATCCCAATTACTAGCAACTAGGATACCATTAATATGCCTGTATGGGTTACTTGAGTGAAGTAATCTTTCTGATGCTGAAATATTAGCATCTGAAATCCAGGCTTTCCAATTACCTCCTAAGTTTGCAGCATTAGCTCTTGTTTGACATATTCCATCAGCCCCACCTACTCCTCCCAAATTTCCATCTTGCCCTGTGCTTGTGATAAAAACCCTACTTACTAATGCTGGTGTTGGGCTTGGTGTAATCGTAGGAGTTGGCGTTGACGAAGATGAAGGATTACCTGTGGGCGTAGACGTAGAACAACTAGAAACCCCCAATTCATTAGCTACAGAAACTGATGTTGCCTTAGTAATAGTTATTCCATTTGCGATCGCAATAACTGTAATTTCCCCACACCCTGCGTTAAACGGAATAAACTCAGTAATGTCGCCAGAAGTCCTAGATAAAGTACCTACGGAATTAATAGAGCTCATGCTCCATTGATATGAAACACCTGATGTGATTGGATTTCCTGAAGAATCATATGCTAAGACAGAAAGCTGAGTATTTTTACCACCCATAATTGACTCAACTGATCCAGGGTTTATATCAACTCTAATAATATCTCCCACAGCAGCCTTACTTCTGAATTCACGTACTATAAGCGATCCAATAACCGTAAAGGGAATCGCAAGTAAAATTAAAGCGGGGAATAAAAGATTTCTATTAAATTTGAATTTTATTTGAGGTAAATTTTTGTCAACTTTTTGAACGCCTTCGTTAAGATTAAAATAATCAGACATATTGCCTGCCTGAATCAGTATGTAAGAAAATTCACCTGAAAGTCAAGCACACTTGTAATATTTTACTTTCGCTTGCTATACTTAATATTCAATGCTGAAGCATCATATAGCTAAAAATCCACTTCCAGTCATTTTTTTGACAATTTTTGTTGATCTTTTAGGATTTGGAATACTTATTCCTGTCATTCCTCAACTTTTAGCCAATCCAAAATCTGAATTTTTTCTATTACCAGGTGGCTTCTCCATAAATCAGGGGTATATTTTGCTTGGTTTTCTAACAGCTGTTTTTTCAATATTTCAGTTCCTTGCTGCTCCAATCCTAGGACAACTATCAGATAAGTTTGGCAGAAAGAAAATATTAGCTATCTCTCTTTTTGGAACTTCTGTTTCGTATGTCTTATTTGCTATAGGAATTTTAACCAAAAACATTCCTCTTCTTTTTATTTCTCGCGCTTTTGATGGCATAACAGGCGGAAACATATCAGTTGCTCAAGCAGCAATTGCTGATGTAACTACACCGCAAAACAGAGCTAAAAACTTTGGTTTAATTGGAGCTGCATTTGGATTAGGATTTATAATCGGCCCATACCTAGGTGGAAAATTATCTGACCCTTCGATTCTTCCATGGTTTAACGCAACAACTCCCTTCTGGTTTGCTGCCGGCTTATCGCTTCTAAATGTAATCTCAATAATATTTTTGTTCCCAGAAACTCATAAAAATCAATTGGAGAATTTAAAAATTAATTGGTCAAAATCAATTTTTAATATTTATCATGCTATGACACACAAGCAGTTAAGAGAACTTTACTTTACTGTATTTTTACTAAATGGAGGATTCACTTTCTTCAGCACTTTCTTTAGCGTTTTCCTGATAACAAGATTTAACTTTACCCAAGGAAATATTGGAGACTACTTTGCATACGTAGGACTTTGGGTAGCATTTACTCAAGCGGTAATTGTAAGAAAACTATCTGAGAAATTCGAGGATTATAAGTTGGTCAGATATGGCTTAATTGGCGCTGGTGTTGCCATCTTCCTTTTCTTTGTTCCTACAGTGTGGTGGCAATTACTACTAATTACGCCTATTTTTGCAATATCAAATGGAATGTTTCAGGCAAACATAATAGCTCTAATTTCAAAAAGCGTTGGGCCAAAAGTTCAGGGTGAAGTGCTTGGAATTAATTCTAGTGTAGCTGCTCTAGCTATGAGTATTCCACCTATATTATCAGGATTTATCGCAGCATCTCTTCATCCAGATGCACCAGTCCACATAGCAGGAGTGATTATCTTGCTCGCAGCTCTATTTTTCTGGATATTTTATAAACCAGTCAAGTCGGCACTTGAAGACGTTGAATAATCTAGACAACTCCAGGTATGTAATTAACATTAGGCCTCATTTCTTTCTCACCGTGACTTATAACTGGCACAAATAATGGACCTTGCAACTCGACTTTTATCGTTCGCTCTTTTCCAGTATTATCCAAAAGAGTTCTAGCTCCTGATCCATTATCATCTAACTGAAAATATGTAATTTCTCCTGATTGAATTTTCTCAAACTCCAAACCTAAATCCCTTCCTCCGCTAGCAGGATTAATTCCATTCATATAGATTGCAACGCTTGACCCATCAGCCATAACCCATCTTCCATCACAATCTGGTACATCTAGAAGTAAATTCTCAAAGCCTCTTCCATCTAATTCTTTTATTCTTGGCGACATAAACTACACCTCACTTTCCCAATAAAAAAACCTCCATTTCTGGAGGCCTAATAATTGTATTTCTACAAAATTAGCTTCCTCCTCAGGAGGCGATAATAATGCTAATAATTGTAGAATTTTTAAACATGCGCTGATAATACTTAATTTAAATTAACTCGTCAATGACTATTCTTATCTCTTAGCCACCATTCTGCTTCTAATGCAGCTGCTGCACCATATCCTGCCGCTGTTATTGCTTGTTTATATTTCGAATCATGTATATCTCCTGCTGTAAAAACTCCATCAACATTAGTCTTGAAATGATCATGAGCAATTATAAATCCCCTCTCATCTCTGTCTATTCCTTCAAAAACTTTAGAGTTTGGGATATGTCCTATCGCTACAAATACCCCATTTATAGCCATTTCTGATGACTGATTGTTTTTATTATTGAATAAACTCACTTTTTCTACTACTTGATCTCCTAAAATTTCTTTAATTTCAGTATTTAAAATGATTTTTATCTTGGGGTTTTCTTTTACTCGTTTTTGCATAATCTCGCTGGCTCTAAAGCTATCTCCTCTATGCACTAAAGTAACTTCTGAAGCATATTCTGTTAGAACCATTGCTTCTTCCATCGCGCTATCTCCCCCACCCACTACAATTACTTTTTTATTCCTGAAAAAAGGACCATCGCATGGAGCACACGTGGAAACCCCACGTCCAATTTTTTCCATCTCCCCAGGAACACCAAGCCACTTAGTATCTGCTCCAGTTGCTATGATTACCGATTTGCCTTCATATTCAGAATCTCCTGCTTTTATCTTAAAAGGACCTCCGGAATTAGTAAAATCTCCAGAAACAAATTCTTTCTCAACTATCTCAGTCCCAAATCTTTCAGATTGCTTCCTCATATTTTGCATGAGCTCCGGACCCTGAATACCTTCTGGAAAACCTGGAAAATTTTCAACAAGCGTGGTTAACTGAAGCTGACCTCCCCATTTTGGACCTGCAATTATTAGAGTTTTAAGGTTTGCACGAGTAGTATATATTGAAGCTGTTAAACCCGCAGGACCTGATCCTATTATTATGACGTCATACATATTTGAGAGGATTAAGAAGCCAAAACTTCATCAATCGCTTTTTTAAAGTTTTCCTTAGACTGAGCACCAACAACTGAATTTACAGGTTGACCCTTCTTGAATACCATTACCGTAGGAATACTCATCACATGATACGTTCCGGATGCATCTGGATTTTCGTCTACGTTAAGCTTTCCCACTTTTACTTTTCCGCTATATTCCTTGGCCAACTCTTCAATAATCGGAGTTACGATTCTGCAAGGCGTACACCACTCTGCCCAAAAATCTACTACCACTGGAGTCTCGGATTTTAGAACTTCTCCTTCGAAATTTTGATCTGTAAAAGTTAAATCTGCCATAAGGGTCTATAAAGAATAGCAAAAGCTTGTTTATCCTGTCAACGATATCTTACTGATAAATTTTAATCTTGACAGCATTTTGCAATATATATAAAATGGACAAATGCCACGCGGATCACAAGAAAAAAAGTCAACAAAAAATCCTCTATCATTTGTGATCTCCAAGGTTTTAAGAATAAACGTTGTATATCTCCTTGGTTTTCTTTTAATAGTAGCCTCGTTTTTAATAGGAGTGCTTATAACTAAAGTTTCGTATCTCGAAAATAATAGCGGTGGAATAGTTACAACTACAGGCACTGATGACACAAATACCCCTACTCAACCCGTAGGACCAGTAGATGTAGATATGGGACATCTTCCAGTTCTAGGAAATAAAGATGCAAAAGTAGAAATAGTAGAATTCTCAGATTTCCAATGCCCTTTCTGTAAAAGCTTATTCGATGACACTCTCTCTCAAATCAAATCTGAATATGTAGATACAGGTAAAGTAAAATTCGCATATAGACAGTTCCCTTTAATATCAATTCATCCAAATGCACAAGGAGCAGCTGAGGCTTCAGAATGCGCAAATGAACAAGGTAAATTCTGGGAATATCATGATATTCTTTTTACAAATCAAGCTGACTGGGAATCTCTAACTGGCACGGATATTCAGAATAAATATGTTGAATATGCAGGAAACTTAGGGCTTGATACAAATAAATTCTCAAGCTGCATAATATCAAATAAATATGCAGATAAAGTAAAAGAGGACCTGGATGCAGGAACTAAAATAGGTGTTGACGGAACTCCAGCTACTTTTATAAATGGCATTAGGATTTCAGGTGCGGTTCCATTTGCAGACTTCAAAGCGGAGATTGAAAAGGCATTAGGCAACTAATGTCCATGTGGAAGAAAATTTATAGCACCCCAAATAACCACTAAACCTAGGATCAAAAATACACTTTCGAAAAATGCGTAACCTTTTTTACCTTCACCGTGGATCTCGGGAAGTATATTTGTTAAAGCAATATAAATAAAAAATCCTGAAGTGATAGCAAGAGCATATGGAAGGAGCCCCTCCACTCTTTCCCCAATAAAAATTCCTATAACTGCTCCCGCAACTGATAAAAGCGCACTAAATAAGTTGATTAAAAATACTTTTTTCTTTCCCATACCCTGATGAAGTAAGACAGCAAAATCTCCAATCTCCTGAGGAATTTCATGAGCAATTATTGCAAGCGTAGTGGAAATACCTAAAACAGGATTTACCAAATATGTAACTGCAATTGCAACTCCGTCAATAAAGTTATGAACGCTATCTCCCAAAACTACCAATGGGATACTGATTGATCCGTGAGAATATGTTTTTTTCTCATGTATGTGATACCAGTCTATTGCCCGATCAATTAAATAGAATAAAATAATTCCAATTATCGTCCAGATAAATACTGTCATGGCGGAAAGACTAGACTCTTCGGCATGCTCTAATGCCTCTGGTAATAAATCTAAAAACGCAGTAGCTAGAAGCGCACCTGCAGCAAAGGAAACTAAAACATGGATTACATTTTTTCTAAGTTTTTTTCCAAAAAGAAGAAGTATTCCTCCACCTAAACCCCCTACTCCTCCAACTAAAGATGCAATGATAATTGGTTCTAAATTTGACATGATTTACAAACTCCAAAAAATTCTAATGAATGCGATTTAACAATAAAGCCATTTTTTGCGCTGATTTCATCTTCTAACCTGTCGACAAAATTACCTTCTACATCTTCAATTTTTCCGCATTTCTGACAAATTAAATGGTGATGATGACTTTTAGTAAGTTCATATCTATATTTCCCTTCGCCAAATTCTAACCTATTTATTAATCCTTTTTTCGTTAGAATATCCAAAATTCTATAAACAGTAGCCTGATCAACATGAATCTTCTCTGCATTTAAAGCATTAATAATAGATGAAACATCTAAAGGGTTCTCTTCTTTTTCAAGAAGATCAATCAAAGCAAGTCTTGCTTCGGTTTTTTTCAGACCTGCTTCTTTTAATATTTTCTTATTATCTATCATTCTTGCAGTTAAAATTGATCTTAACATAAATGCGAATTGTGTGCAAAAAAAGAATCGTGAAATAGATTCTTTTTTGTTAAAATTGTTCTACTTACCAACTATCCTAAAAAGATTTGTTTTAGAACCATCAGGATTTGTTGATACAGCTTTTGCAGCTCTTTTACCATTTTTCATAGTAATATACTCAACCTCAGAATCTGGTATTTCAACAGACTCTCTTGTTTTTACATTATAAAATTTCATTCTTTCACCTCCTTCCTAATGAGCACATTTCGGACAACTTTCCCCTTCATATTCAGAACCGCAATTTCCACAATGCTTATGATTTTTTTCTGAATTTTCATCATGACTACCAAACCCAGATAATGAAGTAAATGTTACCTCTCCCGAGGTCACAGAGATAGATGATGAGCTTGAAGCATGACCTCCACACATATCTACTTGAGATGCAGCTTTTTCCATAACCATACCTCTAAATTCAGCTATAAGACCAAAGTTTTGCCTCATATATAAATCAACCAGCTCAAAATCACTCTTGAATGAAGTATTTTCACTTTCATTTGCTATTAATACAGTTTCTCCTAGTCCTAGCTGACCAAGTTCTTCCTGGAGATCAAAAAAGCTTAACTCGCCAACTCCAAAAACATCTGAAAAAGGATCAGAAACAGCCTCTCCCTTCTTAGGGAATAGCACATCTGGAACACTTAAACCAAAAGACAAAATTTCCAAAATTGGCTGAGAGGATTCTAGTCTTGGTACTGAATATTCAATCATTTAATTTATTAATCCGTCAGGAGATGCAACTCGATCGACTGCCCTTCTAAAACTATCTATACCTTGTTGTCCCAATCTTTTGCTTACAGAAACTAAAGCCATATCCTGAAGTTTTTGCAGCGCACCTTCTTGATTTGCTTTTTGAGTAGCAACGTGGCCATTTCCAAGAGCAACTTCATCTACCATAAATCTTGGAATAATAACTGCGAGAGAAGAAAATTGTGTATTTCCTACAACTGGCGTGAAAGTTACAGGCACTTGAATTAAATCAACATCTGGCTTATTCAAATCCTGTGCAGAAACATTTCTCAACAAATTTCTTTCAACTCCCTGATCCCAAACATCAGCAATATGACTCCTTGTCTTAGGATCAACTACTGCCTTTACCAATGAGTGACCAAATGAACCTTCATTTATTGAATTAATAACGCTTAGCACATGATTTGGGTCATTTAACAAAACAGGCCTTCCAGGCTCATGCTTCGGAACGGCTGTTAACTGATTTGCTCCCGATAAATAATGAAGAATATCTCCCCAAACTTTTCCCCAAACTTCAGGCTGAGTCACTCTTATCCTTGAATGTGGATCAAAGCGCTCCTGAACCTCACCAGTATCTTTTTTAATTAAAGCTGCAAATCCAAGTCTATTATGAATTGATCCGCTTGCAACATAGGACGAGTCTGGAGTTATAGTCGCGTATGCTAATCTACTTTTTCCGTCAGGCCTTTTAGAACCACTTGCAAGAATAACAACACTTCCCTCACCTAATCTTGCCGTAAAATCTATAGCCTCTTGAGTTAACAACTGATAAGCTGCTTGACCTTTAGATCTGAGCTCTGAAACTACTTGCTCCTCAAATCTAACAACCGGACCAGATAATTCAACAGGAGATACTGCCTTATTTAAAGAAGGAGCTCCTGCAATATCTAGCTTATACTGCCCAAGCACTTTTGATAAATCTATTTTTTCTGCCATATAATATCTACTAATAAACCTCTTTCGAGGTTTATTAATTTGCGTAAAATGATGATTCAAGATCAAACATTATAGTTATAATGCAAACTACTCGCATTAGTATATGCAACTAATTTGCATTTGTCAAGTGATATAATAAATATGTGAAGAAAATATTTGCGGTTCTTTTTTTATTTTTTTTGTTTTGTATTCAAATTCACAAATCAGCATATGCCCAATCCCCTTCTTTTAATGCTCCAAAACAAGAATATTTAAAAGGTGAGGTTACTAAAATTATTAAAAATGGCACCAAAGATATTCAAAATTATAAAAACTTTTTTCAGTTTATAGATGTAAAAATTTTGGAAGGAAAAGAAAAAGGGAAAATTATTTCTCTGGAAAATAGCGGATCCTTAAAGACAGTAAAGCAAAAAGAAGTCAAAAAAGGAGATCAAATTGTACTTCTGAAAGTAACAAATAATGGAAAGGTAACTTATTCCGTTTGGGATAAATTAAGACTTAACTATATATATTTCATAATCGCAGGATTCTTTGCAGTAATTTTAATTTCAGCCGGAATAAAAGGAATAGGATCAATCCTGGGAATGCTTGTAAGCTTTGGAATATTAATTGGATTTATAGTTCCTCAAATTCTTCACGGCAGAGATCCACTTATAATTAGTATTTTTGGAAGCTTAATTATCATGTTAATTACTATCTTTTTGGCACATGGAGTTTCTAAAAAAACATCTGTCGCTGTAGTATCAACATTTTTCTCTTTAGTGATTACTGGTATTTTAGCTTTTATATTTGTAAAAGGATTTCATTTGACAGGACTCGGGGATGAAAATAATGCGCTACTTCAAATTGGAAATCTAAATATCAACTCTCAAGGATTACTCTTGGGAGGAATTATAATCGGCGCATTAGGAGTACTCGATGATATAACCACTGCTCAATCGGCAACCATATTCGAGCTATCTAAATTGAATAAATCTCTTAGTGTTACTGATCTTTTTTTACGAGGCTATAATGTCGGACGTGAACATATCACTTCTCTAGTAAATACTCTCGTTCTAGCATATGCTGGAGCGTCATTAGCATTGTTCGTAATTTTTGTTTTCAACCCTACGAAAACTCCACTATGGGTAATGCTTAACTCAGATATGATCGCTGAAGAAATAGTGAGAACCATAGCAGGAAGCATAGGACTTATTCTTGCAGTGCCAATAACTACTTTGATCGCATCCTTTGCAGTAAAAAGAATTAGGTAATTATTCTAAATTCTTCAAATTCCTGATCTTCCAAATATTCTATTTTTACATCCTTTACTTCTGCTAAAAAAGGTCCTTTATGACATTTTTCAATTATTTTTTCTAAGTTCTCAGCAGATCCAGTAAATATCGCCTCCAGACTATGATCAGGCAAGTTTTTTACCCAACCCTTAATATTTAACTTGATAGAACTAGATTTAATAAATTGCCTAAATCCTACTCCCTGTACTCTTCCTGTAACGATCACATGAATCATGAGGTTATTCTAAAAATAAGATCCTAAATATGCAAGAAGAAGGTTTCTGAGAAATCTTCCGATTAATACATAGAAGAAAAACTTTACCGGAGAATAAGAAAATACTCCGGCAAATATTCCAACAGCATCAAAAACAGGATTTGGAATAAATGAAAATACGATTATAAATATTGCTCCAAATTTATGGAATGTTTCTTTTAATATTTTGTACCAGAAAGAATTTTTCTTTAATAAAAATTCTTTACCGGAATGACCAAGAAGAAATCCTACCATATCCCCAATCGCAGACCCTAAAGCAGAAACTACTGCAACAGATAAAGGATTAAATAAAAATCCTCCTGCTAAAACAGTCGCAATCGCAGGAGCTGGAAGAAAAAGAGTAGCGGATCCTATGATATTTATTATAAAAATCCCTAAAAGACCAAGTGAAGAAAAGTGTGAAAGCTCACTTCTAAAGTGGAACGAAAGGAAGATCAATGCAATTGAAACAAAAAGCATTATCAGATAGTTGAGTTTAAAATGTTTTTGAGGTTTTTCTTTAGCCACTAATTTAATAATAGGCTATTTATTTAAGAAATATCAAACTTTCTTTTGGATTTTTCCAGACTTTAGTTCTTTTAGCTTCCACATAAAAAGTGCTCCTTTATTTTTCGCATTCGAATCAATCACAAAAGTATAAGCTTTCTCAAGTAAATTTCGGTCATGAGTTTTAGCAAGTTTTATATAAAGACCTCTATGCTTGTAATCGTCAAGCTCCTCTGCTAAATGAATTCCATATGATTGAAATTCGCGCGATACGTGCTTATCTACTTTAGGGTCATACTTTTCTAAAATAGAACCAATCTTTTTCATTTGGTATTAAATTGGTTTTGGGCGGACTCTATTCCTTTTTCTAGAGCTTCTTGAAGAGACTTTGAACCACGCTTGATTAATGTTCTGGCTTTTGATGCTTCTCCACCCCTAAATCCCTTCAGAACATATCCTGGCCCATTTATATGCTGCTTATCCATTCCATCTTTATTCTTCGCTAAGCCTATTCCCATTCTAAAACGCCAAAACTTATCTGTTCCTAAGGATTCCAGGATTGAATCAAGCCCATGATGGCCTGCTGTTCCCCCACCAAATCTGATTTTCATAAATCCTAAAGGAAGATCCAGCTCATCATGAATTACCCAAACATCTTTTGGGTCAATTTTGTAAAAGTTTGCGATAAGTGAAACTGCCATTCCAGAGTTATTCATATAAGTTAAAGGCTTTGCCAAAATAATTTTTTCTAGTTCTCCCACTTTTGGCTTATATTCCATAATGTAAATATCGCTTTTTAGCTTTTCTTCTTTGGTCCAATTGGATTTACTTACAGGTTCGAGATCTTTAAGGAGGTGATCAATTACCATGAATCCGACGTTGTGGCGAGTAGATTCATATTTTGTGCCTGGATTACCCAGTCCTACAATTAATTTCATTAGAGAAATAATTATACCACGAGTTATCTATAGTAATTCTTAACTTGAAATAAAGGATACAAAATAAGAAATCCTAAGATTATTGCTGAATTGAAAGAAACTGCTGCTGCCAAAATCCAAATAATTTGACTCCAGAAAAGCAGCCTCCACCCTCTCTCCTTATGTTTTTTAAGTGGTGGAAATGCGAAAATCATTATTATGCCTTGTGCAATTCCCAAAATGCTTCTAATAAAAAGCTGCTGAATAATTTGAGGTCCAGTTAACGTAAAAGAGCTTATGACAGAAGATCCTAAAAAATCCATAACTGAAGCAATGGTAATCAAAATTCCAAATAAAATTGTAAAGAAAGGAATAACTCTTACGACAAACTCTTTTAAATCCAAAGACAATGAAGGTAATTTAGAATAAATTTTTTCAAAAGTGCCTATGATATCTATTTTCACTTAACTAATTTTATAGAAGAATTTTTCATTTTTCAACGTATTAAAATATCGCCTCCTGCTCTATCTTTTCCTCTATCTTTTTTTCCTTTTCAATTTTAACTACTCCAAACTCTCCATCATAACCCGGAGAAATAAAAATATTTCCGTTTCTTACTTTCATAATCGCATCAGCAATTTCCTCCCCACCTATTTTTTCAATTTCCTCTCTTTTTAATTTAAGAAGAATATTAAATTCAGATGCTAAATTTTCTACTAAAGTGTCATATAAACTTTTAACTTTCAAGCTTGATGGTGCCATTTCAAAAACTTCAGCAATGATTTCATTAAGAGGAACCAGCTTAGCATATGAAGGATGCAGTTTTCTTGGATCAGATATCCATTTCACTCCGCTTTTACCGGTTTTAATATTAATTTTTTCATCTTCATTTGCGAGTTTTTCTACCTGCTCCATTACTCCCACAGTTAAACTTTTTCCACAAACCGGACATTTTACTCCTTTTTTCCTAGTTTCTTCTGGAGAATAAACAACTTTACAATTTCTGTGTCCTGTATAGTGATATTTTCCCTCTTCAGGATAGAATTCAATTGTGTAAGCAATTCGATTTTCTCCTCCTTTTCTCATAATTGCTTTTTTAAGGTTAGGAAAAGTTAAGCCTGAAAGCTCAAAAACAGTTGATTCTCTTCCCATTTTTATAGGCGAATGAGAATCAGAAAATGAAAGAATTGAGCGTTTACCAAGCTCCTCTATCCTCCAATTCATAGCTGGATCTGAAGAAAGACCGGTTTCAATTCCATAAATATATTTAGAATAATCACCAAAACACTCCTCTATCGAATCAAATCCCGACATAGATCCATACAAAGAAAACCAAGGAGTCCAAACATGACATGGAATTAGAAAAGATCTTTCGTCAATTTCCATGAGCATTTCCAAAAGATCAGGTGGTTTTATACCGACTATTGGTCTTCCATCAGAAGTGAGATTTGCTCCACTTTTAATAAGTTTTTCATTAAATTTTTCTGCAGTTTCTATATTTGGAACAAAAAGAAGACAGTGAATTCGTCTTACTTTTCCATCTTGAGTATAAATTGAGGAAACCTCAACGCTTAATATAAACTTTGGATCTAATTCATTTTTAGAATTTTTGAGTGAATAAACACCTTCATTTGTTTCTTCTACTAGATTTGTTTTTATTTCTCTCATCCACAAAGGATGCGTCCAGTCGCTTGTCGTAAGAAGCTTTATCCCTTTTTTTCTTGCAAAATCAGTCATCACCGGAAGAGTCATATTCTGAGAAACAGCCCGGGAATATTTGGAGTGAAGATGAAGATCAGCTATAACTTCCATGAGGCCATTATACAAATTTGACAAGATGAACATAAGATGCTTAAAATGAGGTTATGAACGGAGAAGGCGGACACACACCAGAAGAAGCAGTTAGCGCAGGTGGTTCTCCTAACCTATCTGGGGATCAAAGACGTCCAGGCGCACACAGAGACGCTTTGCGTTTTACAGTTGGCTCTCCTAAGGGCAGTGAATTTCTTAGAAGAGTGAGAGACAAGCTTAGTCTCAAAGGTCCTGATCGAGGAGATGATCCAACACTAAGACAAGCAAATGTTTTAGATCAATCAGCCCGATCAATGGATTTACCTCAGGGAATGGGCGGAGGATTAAGCTCAACTCGACCTACAGCTGAAGGACTCGCAAAAGCACAAGATGCTGCAGCTTCTACGCAACCCACCACCCCACCAACTCCTGGAACACCAACTCAGGGGAGTTAATTTTTCTTGTACTGTATTTCAAATAATCTTCTTATTTCTTTTACTTCTGTTGCGTCTTCTGGTTTTTTGTCCCCTTCTCGAAAAGAAACTAAGCGAGGAAATCTGAGAGCAAATCCATTTTCTGCTTCAGTTTTTCCCGCAGTATGAAGCGGACTTCGAGTTATTTCATCTGCCAAAACTTCAATAACTATTTTCGGCTCTATCCAAACTGAAGGCTCAATCATAGAATTTACTCTTGCAGGCTTGTGACCAACTTTAATTTTATCTGCTCTTCTATGAATCTCCCGCCATTCTTCATCAGATAAACCTGTTCCTATGCGACTAATTGAGACAAATTCATCACGGTCTTTGTCGTAAACTCCAACCAGAAGTGCACCCGCACCAAATTCTGTTCTCTTTCCTTTTCCTGTTATATAACCTAATAACACGCAATCAATTGTGTCAGAAAGTTCTCCATCAGAATGTTTTTTAAGTTTAACCCAATTAAAATTTCTTCCACCCGCTTCGTATGGACTTTGAAGTTTTTTAATAACCAGACCCTCAAGTCCTTTACTAATTGCGTCATCCAAGAGCCCCTGCAAAACCTTTGGATCTGTAACCGTCTGGTTTTTAGTTCTTATTAATGTGTCATCGGATGTGATAACTTTATCAAGAATTTTCATTCTTTCAGTTAGAGGTTTATCCAAAAGCTGCTCTCCATCTTTATAAAGAATGTCAAACACGAAGGATTTTAAAGGTAGAGCTTTTTGAGCTTCTTCAATTCCGTGTTTTCTTCTTCTTTTTGTAGTCTCCTGAAATGGTAAAAATTCTTCAGATTCTGGATTATAAGCGAGAGCTTCTGAGTCAAGAATTATTGTTTTAGCCTTAATTTGCTTTAAAGTGCCTGTTATCAACTCTGGAAACATATGAGTCATCTCTTCTAAGTTTCGGCTAAACATTCGCACTTTGTCTCCATCTTTATGAATCTGAACTCTAAATCCATCGTATTTATACTGGACATCCACCTCTCCCATTTTCTCAATTACTTTTTCCGGATTTGGAAGTCTTTCGCAAAGCTCGGATCTAATTGGAGATCCTACTCTTACTTCTAATTTTTCAATTGAATCTAAACCTTTTGTCCATAAAGTTTTTGCAATCAAACCAAGATCCGAAGTACGATTATATGCTCCTTCGAGTAGTTTTCTTTGAGTCTTATCTCCAAGCTTTGCGGTAGCAAGTGCGTCCAGAATAGTAGGATCTCCAATTCCTAAACGGTTATTTCCTAGCGGAATTCTAACTAAATGCTTTGCTGAAGTGGCGTCAACTTTGGAAAGTAAACCTGCCAAAAGTGTTTGTCTTTTTTCTACAGTTCCTTCTCCGCTTGTATTTGCGATTTGAGTTAGAATTTCAAAAACTTCTGAAACTGTTATATTTGAAGACTTTGAATTTGAAAGTTCCTGAGCAGCTTTACCCATATCGCCAAGCTTAGCAAATAGCTTCAAAACTCTATCTTTTTCTGATCCATATGCTATTGCTATTGCACCTGCTACATTTTTTTCAGCCATTCCAATTTCAATCGGAGCAAAGAAAGGAGCAATCCTTCCCTGAATTAAATAAACTACTTTTTCAATTTCGCTGTCTGGAGTTTTTTTAAATAGGTCAGAAAGTATTTCGATTAAAGACAATCGTGATGATGTTACTTCCAACTTTTCTAAATATTCTGAAAATTCACTAAATTTCATATGGAGATTATAGCATTAGCTCATTACGTATTTTGCGCCTTTTGTGGAACCTGTCTTTTTAATTATCCCCTCACTAACCAAACCTTTCAATTCATTCAATATCGTGTCTTCACTCACCATTGGAAAAAGATTTCCAAATGCTTTGTTTTGAAGATATCCAATCTTTTGAATATATTCAATTATTTTTATTTGGCGCTCCGAAAGCATAATCGGTTTTCCTCCAAGTTTTTCTTTAAGATGAGCATCAATACTTATATTTTCAACTTTTTCTTTTATTTTATTTAGCTCTATGGAGAGTCCTTTTGTAAAATACTCAAGCCAAAGAGTAAGATCACCTTGGTTTTTCTCAACACTTTTTAATGCTTCGTAATAATCCAGCGCATCAGAATCAAAATATTCTTCGAGAGAAAAGAATTTTCTTATGTCATACCCTTCCAAAAATAGAATTAAAGTTGATAAAGCCCGTGCTACCCTACCATTTCCATCTACAAAAGGGTGAATTCTTACGAATTCATAATGAACAATTCCTGATTTCAAAACTGGATGAATATCTTCATTTTGTTTATCGTTTACAAATTGCAGAAATTCCTCCATTTGTCCAGGAATTGCAGTAGAAGGAGGAGGCCTAAAGGTTACTTCTTGAGTTAAGCTATTTTTAATAACTACCTGTGTTTCTCTAAATTTTCCTATCTTTTCCGATGGTAAAATTCTATCGACAGTCAATTTATGAAGTTCAAGTAAAAGATTTTCATTTATTTGCAAATCTTCTTTTGAACTTATTTGACCAATATATTCTATTACCTTCCTGTAATTTAAAACTTCCTGTATGTCTCTGTCACGAGCCAGTACTTCCTTCCCCTCTAAAACCTTCTCGGCTTGATTTAAATTAAGCTCATTCCCTTCAATATGTGTTCCATAATGAACAGATCGAACCAATGCGTCTTTTTGAAACTCTCTTTCATAATATGGAAGAAGCGGTGCGTGAGTAATAATTTCTCGACAGGCTTCAATCGTACCAATGTTTTTTAGGATCTTATTTGTGATGTTATATTTGGGTGAAAACATGATTTTTGAAGCTAAATATGATATAATCATATCATAAATGCCGAACAATTCCCGAACACCAAAACAAGAAGAAAAAAAATTCCATTTAGAGGTAGCTCGACAAATGGTGTCACTCTCTACTGCAGGATTTGGACTTGTTGCAGCTCTTGCCTGGAATAACCTAATTCAAGAAGTAGTAAATACTTACATTAAAAAATGGCTTCCAGCAAATGGTCAGATTCTCTCTTTAGCAATATACGCACTGATCGTTACAGTATTAGCTGTTGGAGTTACACTTCAATTATCAAAAATAGTAAGGAAGCTAGAAAACAGTTGACTAATTAGCCTTGAGTACACCTCTAAATCTCTCTTCTATATCCTTAGGGCTATCCATTTTTATTGTTTCAAGTACAAATTTGGCAAAAGGAAGTTTAAGTCCGGATTTTTGAGATAAAAACGGAACAGAAAGCGCATTATGTTTTCCCTCTACAGTGCTTGCCACCTGTTTAAGAGCATCATCCACTGAAAGTTTTGTTAGATATTTTCCAAATCTAAAATTTCTACTCTCAAGACTTGAACAAGTAAGAACTAAATCCCCCATAATACATTCCACTGCATCTTTATCAACCTTATACCCAATTGCTTCGCAAAGTTCGGCTGTTTCCCTAAAAGCACGTCCTATAAGCTGAGAACGGGTATTTATAAAAAACCCTAAACCTTCTGAAATCCCGCAAAGAATTGCGTAAATATTCTTAAGTGCTCCTGCCATTTCTATAGCCTGTGAAGATCCTGCGATTCTGACTCTAAAATAATCAGCCTGAAATAATTTTTGAATTTCCTTTTCAAGATTAGCATCTTTATCAATCGAGGCCAAATTTACCATCGTGGGAAGTTTTTCTTCTACTTCCACGGCAAAACTTGGACCAGACATACTTAAATATTTAATTTTATCTCCTAAAACTTCTTTAGCAATTTCATGCGGAAGCATGTGTGTTCCCTTCTCGATTCCTTTTGAAGTGTTTATGATTATAGAATTTTTTAAATTTTCCTTATTATTTGTTAGAACTTCTCTAATTGCCTGTGTTGGAAGAGCAATAACTACTATGCTTTTTGGGTCAACTTCTGAAACTCTATCCCAAAGCAGATGCTCTACTTTATTTGCCTTTAAGACAGAAGATAATGCTTGCCCCCAAACTCCTCGTCCCAGAATAGTAATCATAATATATTTTCTTTCATCACTTTTGGAATTTCTACCAAAAGATCTGAGGCATTATAATACAATCCTACAGAATTAAACAAATTTTCTCCAGCTTTTTTATTTATAAATGATGCACAAACTGCTGACAAAAACGCATCGTTTTTTGCATAAAATGAGGCCACAAGCCCTGCTAAAACATCTCCAGTTCCACCTTTAGTTAGGCCCGCATTTCCTCCTCTTATGATAACTGATTTTTGCGAGTCGCAAACAATATCATTCTCCCCTTTGGCCAGAATCGTAATCCCAAAATCTTTTGCGAATTTCTCTACTAACTCTTCGCTCATCTCTTCATTAAAAAGCATTTTAAATTCTTTTTTATTTGGTGTAATAATTGAAGACTTTGGAAGAATTTGAGGCTTAATCACCTGAAGACTTCCCCCATCTACTACCCACTTCTTATTTGGAAATTTCATAAGCCACTTTTCCGTTAAAACTTTAGTATCATCATCTCCTATCTCCATACCATCCGGCCGAGGAAGCCCAGGTCCGATCAAGATAGAATCAGCTTCTGCAATATAATCTTCGAGTTTTTCTCGGGGAACAATTATTCCATTAATAAATTTTGACTTTAATTTCTTAACGATTTCGTTATTTACTGGAGTTGAAGAAAAATAAACCATATCTACTACTTTTGAGGCTATTTCAAGTGCCCAAAATGCTGAAGAATGGAATAAGTGGGATCCTCCAATCAAAAGAACTTTCCCATTTTGGCCTTTATGAGAACTAGGCGCAGGAACATATAGCTTCTTTAAAACTGATAAATCAAACTGCTGCATTTGATAATTCTATTATCTCCATTGTACCTTTTACTTTAGCGGGAATAAACTC
>CAYQEJ010000007.1:7353-48809 GCA_964416505.1 uncultured Gammaproteobacteria bacterium | reverse complement strand
ATAAAACCTATACTTACAATCTTTCCAAACTTTCTAACTTTGGTATCTTCAAATTTAAGATCTATCGTGTGTTTTCCTTCTGGCACTTGATATGTTATTACTCCTCTATAATTTGGGTCCTGAAATTCAATTGGAGTAGGCTTATTGTCTATATATAGATTCCATCCGGGAAAATAGAATGTATAATCTACCATCTTAAGAGGAGTACTTCCTGAAACTATATATTTTCTTGAAGAATTCTTAACATTTTTTTCTATAATTTTTCCTTCTCCTTCAATAATTTCCGGTTTTTCTTTTTTTACCGGATAATCTTCGCTTCTTCCTGTCCAGATGGGGTTCATTAAAACTGAATGAGGATTATATTTTGAAAAGTAATAGTATTCATTTGAAAAATTAATATAATTTTTGCCATAAACTTGAGGAAATTGAATAATAGAAACAAAAGTAACAAAAATAATCAGTAATAATTTTTTATTAAATTTTGTTAAAAGTGCAGCGAAAATTATAGGCGGAAGAAAAATAAAAGAAGACAAAACTCTCCATGGAAATTGAATGCTGCTTAAAATATTTATTTTTTCAAAAAAAATCTTTGATAGGGGCGTTGTAATTAAAAGAATTAAAATGGACAAAAATACAGAAAATTCTAAAATACCAAAAGTAAATTTTCTTTCTTTAAAACTCCTATAAAAAATATATACTAATCCCAATATTAAAGAAGAAATTTCTATTACTCCGGGAAATATAATGTGTCCTCTCGTAAAAATATCTAAATCAGAATAGTAGCTCCATTTATAGTTAATAAAATCGAAAACTGTTAAAAAGTTAGGAACCAAATGGTTTGAAGTTCCACCATAATAAAAATATTTAAGTTCTAAGTTAAGAGGAATTAAGTAATAACTTGCCATTCCCACCCCTACTACAGAAACCAAACCTATCAAAGCCAACCTAATGGCTTTTTCTTTTGAAAATATTGGCTTTTGAGCTAATAAAAACAAGAGATAAGGTATATAAATCAAAGAATATATCAAAAGCATCATGGGATGATTTAGTGCTAAAAGAAATAAAGAAACAGAAATCAGAACTAATCCCCATAAATTTTTAGACTTAACAAATAAATACATACCTATAAGAATCAGGGGAAGAAATATTGCTGAAAAAATCTCTGGCATTGCACCCCTAATATAGAAATTAATTATTTTATAGGTAGAAAAGGTGTATAAAAATGTTGAAGCTAAAGATGCAGTAGGCTTAAAATAAATCCTCAAAAACGCATAGAACGATAACGAACTTAGAAAAATACCCAAAAAAGCCACAATTTTATAAGAAATTAGCGGGTTCTGTGTCAAAATATTCACAATAGCACCCAGATAATTAGTCAGCTGATGAGCTACAATTGCCATCGGAAGACCATAATTCCCTATTCCATCAGTCCAAACAACAGGAAAATCTCCGCCTTTTATAGCTAGAAAAAACTGTGCTATATTGCTAATATGATAAGGAGCATCAAAACTAGCTAATCTAGCTGGAGATAAAAATAAATCTAGAACAAAAAAAACTGATAATATAAAGATGGATATAAATCCAAATAAATCAAGCCGAGTGAACCTCACTAAACAATTATAGAAAGAAATGATTAAAAAACAAAGTATCTTTCATTTATTAGAAAATCCGCTTGTATTCCTAAGCATGATAATAGTTTTTATTTCCCTTCTCTTCCTAATATTTTCTCCGCGCTTAAGCTCATCTCTATTTTCATTTAAAAGATCTATTCTCCTAAACAACTTTATCAATAAAACTCTATCTACAAAAATAATAGATTCTCAAAGATATTGGGAATTTAGAGAATTTTATTCTCCAGGATATTCTAAGATAGAGAACCAAGGCTTAAATCGAAAAGATATAGATCAAGCGATTGAAAAGATAGGACAACAACCATCAAATATTGACCATTATACAAATGTATTCTTCTCAAGTCACTCAACCAGCATCGAAGGTCTTACCCGAGAAATAAAGCTTAGAACTACAATATCAATTCCTAATGACTCGAAAATTTTATTTGAAAATAGTGAATCAATTATTTTTAAGTCAGAGGGGAAAACATATATTGCATTCATAAAACCTATCTCGGATATGAAAAAAACAAATGGATTTTTTGAATACCAAAAAGATAAAAAAATGTTTGATAATAATAATTGGTTTAGCATAACTGTTTTAGATAGATAATATGAATTTATCCAAAAAAACATTTTTGTTTTTTGTTATTTATCTTGTTTCCACCTCTATTTTTTTCTTCTGTATAAATTTAAATGATATTAAAACAAAAAAGTTTACTCTTTTTTTTCAAGATACAAATATAAGCTATAAAATAACGGATTTACTTGCTATGGATCCGAATAATGGAAATATATTGTTAACAAGAGCATTCCATAATAAAATAACACTTAGTCTTGACAGCTTTCTAACTTCAGTTGGTCAATCAACTGATCCAGTATTTATATTTTCCCTCTCTAAAGATTCCCCTTTATATTATGGCCCTACGGATATCAAAATGCTTTTCCCTTTTGAGTTACCATTATTTTTAATAGCATTAACTTATATTGTCAAGAAATGGAACTATAAAAAAGATAAATATTTTTACAGCTTTATCTTTCTTGGAATGAGTATATTTATTACCGGACTCTTAACCTCATTTCAACCATTGAAATTATTACCTCTTATTATTGCCTTAAGAACAATTATTTTTATAGGAATATTTGATTTACTAATAAAAGAAAAATGGCTAAAAAAATATTTTTCATAATTTTAATCCTAGTAGGGATATTCTTAAGAATTTATAAGATTGACCAAATTCCCGCAGGTCTTTTTATGGATGAGGCCACCATTGCAGTAGATTCCAAATCAATCGCAGAAAATGGAATTGACGAATATGGCAGAAAATATCCTTTTGTTTTTGAAGCTCTGTCTGATCAAAGACCCCCAGGCTATGTCTACCTAACATCTCTTGCTTACTTGGTTCTGGGAAATTCTATAATTACAATAAAAATTGTATCTCTAATTTCATCAATAATAGGAATATTCCTGTTAGGATATTTAGCTAAAATTTTATTTCCAGAGAAAAAATATTTACCCTTAATCACAATGTCAGTACTAGCTATCTCTCCATTTCATATTCATTTTGCAAGAATTGGATACGAAACTATGCTTGCAACATCCTTAATTACAATTTTTTACATATCACTAATTAAAGTTTTCAATATG
The DNA here is from genome assembly GCA_964416505.1 of uncultured Gammaproteobacteria bacterium. Lineage (GTDB taxonomy): Bacteria > Patescibacteriota > Microgenomatia > Levybacterales > UBA12049 > 2-01-FULL-39-10-A. The sequence continues at coordinate 45,551 of CAYQEJ010000007.1, read as the reverse complement.
CCCAAGCTAGGATGGTACCTCACTGGAGCAATAGCTGCATCCTATGGATTATGGACTTATCCGGGTGTTAAATTTATTATTCCATTTACCTGTTTAGTTTTCTTAACTCTGGGAACTCTGGGAATAAACTTTGGACTAAAAAAAAGAAATATCATCTTCTCTTCTTTATTCTTTTTAATTCTTTCATTCTTTGTTTATATCCCAGCATTACTAAATCCTGTATTCGATAAAAGACCAATTAGCTATATAAAAGAGGGAACGGATGGAACATTAATTGGAGTATTAACAAAAAAACCACTTCTCATGTTAAATTCGTGGCTTTATATGTTTGATTTTAATTTCTTATTTAAACGAGGTGATTTGTTTGCCTTCAGACATGGAACAAAAGAGCAAGGACTTTTCTTCTCAATATTTGCAATCCCTTTCTTTCTAGGAATAATTCAGTCAGTAAGAAATCTTTCGAGCAAATCGTTTGCCTACTCATTTTTAATAATTTTAGCCTTCGTAATTGGAATTCCATCAGCGCTTACTTCAAATACTCCTTATGGAACCAGAATTCTTCCTATACTCATTCCTTTTTCAATATTCATTTCGCTAGGAATAAATTTTTTGATTGAAAGAGTAAAAAAAATTAATTTACTGGCTAGAACTTTTATTTCTTTGACAGTACTTGGAATCCTTTTATTTCAAACCCTACTCTTCTACCATATTTATTTTTCACATTTTAAAACTACCTCGCTCCCTGAATTTTCAAAAGCTCAAAGAGATTTAGCTTACTTCATAAAAGACGAAATGAAAAATACTAAAGCACCAATTTATTTTTTAGCAGAAAGGTCATGCAGAAAATGGAGCCATGATGATCTATATTTATGGTACTTTGCGGATTTAGATAGTCAAAAAATGTCAAAATGGAACTTGGAATTTAGAAAAGAAAGATATAAGGAAGGAAGCCCGTTTGACGCATATGACACTGTAAAAATACCATCCTTCCAAATTGACAATCTACTACTCTATCAAGGATTTGACGCGCTTAACAATGCTCCAAGTGGATCCGTAATCACAAGATGCGGCCTTCACCTTGCAGATATCGATAAGGAAAAAGAAAAAATAATCAAGGTTTACTATATGTATGAGGAGGGTCAGCGAGATCCTTATTATGTTGTTTCCAAAAAGCTATAGAGAAGAAAAAACTATTGCAGTTTCACCGTTTAAATAATCTATCCTCTTAATTATTTTTCCTCCTTCTATATCTTCAGCCCTACCAATAATTAAGGTATTCTTTAGATTTTTATCATTACTCCAATTAATATTTCTGAATTCATATTTATCGAAATTATGGTTTCCAATATCATGCCCCATTTTTTGATATGTTTTTGGTGGATACTTGAGATAAAATAGAAAGAAGATATATGACTGATCTAAAGGAACTTCGTTAGAGATAACAATTTTTTCATAATTATTCTTTTGAAGATCCGTAAAGCTTACTGCTTCTCGATATCCATATTGCCAATCTTTTGAATAATAATAATTCTGCTGAACAAAATACTGATTTAAATAAAAAATAAAATTAAATAACATAATTGCAAACAAAACAAAATAAACCAAAATGGAAAAACTCTTTCTTTTCATTTGATGAATAAATACAAGAGCTGCATACAATCCAAGTGCAGTAAAGATCTGATACGTAGGAATAAAGTTAAGAGTCCTGACTGCATGAGGTACATCATTAGTAAATGATGCTGGAATTGGTGCTATAAAAAACCATGACAATAAAAATATCTTCGTTTTTTTTCCAATACTTTGGTTAAAAATAAGAAAATAAAACCCTAATAGAATAAACGGGAGCTCCCAGAAATATAATAACCCCATGTTTGGAACATGATGCCTGGGCAAGTCCCCTTTAATAAACAACCAATTTGGATCATAATGCGAAAGATATGATCCACCGACTTGTCTTAAAGTAACAACCATTTCACTATCAAAAATTAACCCAAGAAGATTTTTGTTTTGTTGATCTATACCTAGCCTTTCAGAAGTATGGGGAAAAAACTTTTTATCTTCTTTAAATCCTGTTGATGCAGCCCTACTTAAATTCTCTGGATTTTTAATAATTAAAAAAAGCATCGGCAAAATAACCAAAATTCCCGCTCCTATAAAACCAATGATGTATTTTTTATTTAACTTTAAAAGTCCTTCTTTAAAAATTAAAATTAAACTTAACATTAACAATGGGGCAAAAACCTTTTCGCTTTGATAAGCATATATGGATAATCCACTTGTGATTGCGCTAAACATGAGTAGATATGGACGCCTTAGTCCTTTAAAGAAGAAAAATACAGTAAGTAAATTTAAAAAAACCCCAAGATTCGCTTCAAAAGCAGTTCTTGAAAATTGTAAATGCCACGGTGATATCGCTAAAACAAATGAGGAAATCAGAGCAATCTTTTCATTTTTAATTAATTCTTTAACAATGATAAATACCAAAAATACTGAGATTATTCCTAATATTGCACTTGGAAACCTTACAGAAAAAACATTTAAATCAAATAGAAAAATTGACGGAATCGCAATATAAGAGTAAAGAGCTGGCTTATAATCCCCAAATGACTTCAAAGTTAATGGTAGGGTATTTCCATACTCATCTGCCCCTGTCTTTAATATTGAATATGCATTGTACCCAAGAGAGACTTCATCCCAATCTGGAGATACGGGGACATTTCCGAGTTGCCAAAGCCTCAGAAAAGATGCAATTAATAAAACAATAATTAATAAATATCTAACTTTCAACATAAGCAATTAACATATCATTTCCATCAGGCAACTTAAATTCTTTTAAAATTTTTGCATTTTCAGGAACCTTGTCCCATCTTTCTATATGTATATTTTTCCCTTTAGACTCCCCCAGAGGAATGTTATTGAAATAATACTTTCCGATTCTATTTACATGAACAAAACCAAAAACATCACGAGTTATGTCTGAATTTTCTCTATAAAAATTAGGATCAACCTGATCATAATATAAATAATATATGTGAGGTCTTCCTAATACGCTTGTGAAATATATATTGTCATAATCACTCTCCACATCCCTTAAATAAGAATATGCTTGCTTGTAGCCATAATTCCAATCGGCAGCTGATTCTCTAGGATAATGAACGAAATATGAATGAAAAAAATATAGAAAATTAACAAATAAGAGTAAAAATACTCCTGAAGCTATATATTTCTGCTTTTTTAAATTTCTAATCGAATTTAAAAAATAAACAACTCCAATTGCAGTAAGAATTTGAAATACAGGAAGCGTTGTTTCAATTCTTAAAGCATGCGGTGTCTCCCTTGCGGTTGCAGCTGGAATAATTCCAAGCAATAACCAAATCGGAATAATCCAATAATACCCTTCCCTTCTTCTGAAAAGCAAAAAAATCCCAGGAACGAGAAAAAACAATTCCCAAATATAAAGTTGACCCATATCTTGGGTAGAAAATTTTGGATTTCCATCTCCTTTAATAAATAAAAATGAAGGACTAAGATTATCAAAGTAGTGACTCGCGAACTCTCTTGCATACAAAACCCTTCTGTTATTAATTATCTTTGACCAAACCAAACCATTGTCGTTTTGAATTGATTGATTAGCAGATTTAACAATTTCAGGATTTGTGAATATATTTACCTCCTGAAATCTTAATTTTGCTTGCGGAGAAACTAAAAAAGGAATTATAGGAAGCAAAATTATTAAACCAACAATTCCGGAAACTAAAAAAGGTTTTAAATTCTTAAGAATTTCATTTCTTAAAATAATCGTTATAAAAATAATAAATAAAGGAATAAATACTCTTGCAGTATTAAATGTATAGAAAGATACCGCAAAAGATGCAGCGGAAAATACTAAAAGCCAGATATTTTTATTTAAAGCTTTAATAAATAAATATATCCCTAAGATAATGAAAAAACTTGAAACATTAGCTTCAAATGCAGCACGCGATAATAGAATATGCCAAGGAGAAATTGCTAAAAACAAGGCTGAAAATAGAGCAAACTTCTCACTATTTTCACTTTTAGAAAAGATTTGCTTAACTAATAAATAAGTTAGCAAAACACTTAATACACCAAATAGCGCAGATGGAAACCTAGTAGAGAATTCATTGAGTCCAAATAATTTTACTGGAATGATTCCCAGATATGCATAAACTGGAGGCTTAAAGTCACCAAAAGATTCAATAAATTTATAAGGTAGTAAATTTCCAAATTCTTCCCTACCATCCATACCCATTGAATAGGCATTGTATCCCCATGCAGCTTCATCCCAATTTATAGATTTTGGATTTTCTCCCAGCTGCCAAAATCTAAGAATAAATCCAATAAATACAACTATAAAAAGCAAATATTTACTCTTATTTTTAAGAGCAAAGAATCTATTAATAAATTCTTTTGGCATAAGAATCAGTTTACGAAGCGATACTTAAAAAGTGTCCAAAGCGCTATTGTCCCATCATGAAATGTTCTTAACTTTTTACCCTCGGCATAGTCCCGGGGCTTTGTGGAAATGGGCACCTCGAGAATCTTGTACCCTGATTTAAGAATCTTTGCTGTAATTTCAGGTTCAAAATCAAACCTTTTCGCCTTTAGGTCGAACTTTTTACCAAGACTTGCCGGAAAAAGCTTGTAGCAAGTTTCCATGTCGGTTAACCAACTTCCATAAAGCGCACTCGTTAAAAGACTCAAAGATCTATTCCCTAAGTAATGAAGCAAGAACCTAGGAGTTCTCTCTTCATTTTTCATATTTGGAAGTCTTCTTAACCTTGTACCATACACTACCTTTGCTTTACCATCCAAAATAGGCTGTATCAAATCTGCAATTTGAGCTGGATTATATTCTAAATCAGCATCCTGAATAATTACATATTCTCCCCTTGCTTCATCGATCCCCCTTTTAACTGCTGCCCCTTTTCCCATGTTTCTAGGCTGCTTAAACAGTTTTACGCCTTCTTTTGGTATGAGATCGAGTGTTTTATCTGTTGATCCATCATCAACAACAATTATCTCTGTTTCCACTCCCTTAATCTTAAGGGCTTTTACTTCTTTTATGATTTCTTTTATTGTTTTTTCTTCGTTAAATACAGGAATTACGATTGATAATTTCATATGATTTTATAAATAGAATAACTTGATTTATTAAAAATTAACTCGATGTTTTCGAGCTTATCAAAACAAGGAGTTTTGTTCAAGTCCAAAATATAATTGGTATTATTTCTTGATGAAAAGTCCATTAATTTAGTTGAAATGACTGAAGGATTTTCACACTTAATTATCTCTTCATTCAAATCTCCTATTTCTTTTTTTCTATTTCTTATCTCCGAATCCAAACCTCCAAATTCCATTAGCTCAGGCTCAAAATAAAGATTGTGCCCCGACAGACCAGATACTACTGGCGCTAAATACATAGCATCATAAGTTTCTCCTCTTTTTAGGACGTTAAGCACCATTACTCCTTCATTCTGTGGAATATTTGAAATTTTCTGTGCTGCCTCATACAAACCTAAATCAATTTTATATGGGTTTTTTGAATAAAGCTCAATCAGTCTAAAATTGTCAGGGATGCTAAAGAAAACTATCAAACAAACTATCAGCCATAGTTTTTTATTGTTTATTTTTCCAAACATTTTTCCTAATGAAAAAGCTGTAGGTATAAGAAGAATAAAATAAGCTATCCAAAGAAATTGTATCACTACAAAAACTGCAGTGCTTTGAATGAAGAAGCTTGGAAGAATAAATCCTAAAGCTATAAAAAATCCTAAAAATAAATTTTTTTCTGAATAAATTGATCTATCAAATATCTTTTTAAGATATAGTAGGTTTATTAACCTTAAACCCAAGCTAGGTAGATAAAACAAAGGCAACACAAGTAAAAATTTATAAAAAATTATCTTCGGGTAATTGTCATGAGCTTCAAAAACCATCAACCTCTGATACCAAGTAAGATTGTAAACATTTGAGATGCTTTCCAAATAATGCCTGTAAATTAAATTGGGAGCAAATATAAGTCTTCCAGCTCCAAAATTAATTGGTAAATAAGTTACCAAAAACAATATTCCTCCAAGAAGAAGAACAAATAGATATGAAAAGTCTTTTTTCGTAATCAGTCTTATTAAAAAAATTAACCCAAGACTCATAAAGGCTAAAAATCCTGTATATATTTTTATCATTGGTAAAACACTTAAAACCAGTGCAGCAAGAATTAATGTTTTTTTAGTTTTTTTTGAAAAAATAAGTATGAAAAAGATAAATAGAAGAGAAACCGATAACAGGACTGATGGATCGACAATATTTGCTATTGTCTGAACAACTCCAGGGTCATACGAAACCTTGTCGGGAAAAACAAATCTTGAAAAGCTTTGAGCAAAGTATAAAAGAGTTAAGAAGATTATTATTATCTCTCTTTTCATCTTCAAAAATTTCCCAAGAGCCCATCCCGAAATTCCATAGAAAACTGAAATGAATAATGGAAATAATCTAAAGAATAAATCCATGGAATTAAATCTATAAATCTTTGAAAAGAAAGATATTATTAAATCGTAAAAGAAGTTATATCCTTTTAATTCAATGCCTCCTAATCCAGGATGAGTCGGAGGAAAGTTATTTTTTAAATTCTCTATTAAACTTAAATGATAAATAGCATCCACACTATTCACTCCATAAAAAACAAGCGAATTATTTTCTATTGATCCAGACCTCCACATAAAATAACTTGTTAGTAATGATCCGAAAAATATTATTATTACTTCAGCTTTAGGAATTTCTGCAAAATAGAACTTAAACCTTTTTATATTTTTCAGAAAAATTAGCGTTGTGATGGTGGGAAATACTAAATAAAGATATTCAAGCTTAATCCAACTTAAAAGATAAACGAAAATTAGAAATAATGAAATTCCAATTCCAAAACTAAGAGCTAGAGAGATCACTCTATTTTCTGAAAATTTTAAAAAATTTAATATTACCAGACCAGGAATAAAAAAAGTGAAAAAAATAATAAAGAAAAATAAAATAAATTCCAAAAAAATCATGATTCGTAATTTCTTAAAATTTCATCATCGCTTACAGTAAACAATTTTCTTGACTTGGTTCTGGAATGAAAAATTTTTGGAATTCTAATAAGAGCATCAAAAAATCCTAAAATCAATCGAAAATCTCCTCTTAATCCATTTGCTATATGATATGGTAACCAGATGAGATGCATAATTAATCTTGTTACATCTGCATTTTTCCAAACAAAAATAAATTGATTTCTGTAGGCAATTCTTCTTACCTGCTTAGGTGAATATTTACTTTTTATTGCACCTTTTTCATGCTCATGTCTAATTACGCTTTTCTTCTCAAATAATGTCTTGTATCCTGCTCTCTGTGCTCTATATGAAATGTCTATATCTTCCCAATAAAATGGATCGTATACTTCATCTAGTCCATCTAATTTTTCCCATATACTTTTGCGAAACGCTCCACTACCGCCACTAATCCAAAGAGTATTACTCTTCTCTAAATCTCCTGCGTTATGCATTAGAAATCCTCTAATCCACTTTCCAACACCTCTTCCTCTTAAAACAATCTTATCGTTTTCTACGCTTTCATTTAAGCATCCAACTCCAAAAACTTTTTCATCTTCAAAATGCACCAAAAGTGGTTCTAAGAAAGAATTATTAACTTCTACATCTGTATTTAGGAGAATAATTATTTCTCCTTTAGCCTCCCTAAAACCCTTATTAACATTAGTAGAAAATCCACAGTTTTTATTACTTCTTACTATCCTTAACTTATCAAATGTTTCTGAAAATTTCTCTAAAACTTGATTCGAATCATCCTCTGAAAAATCATCTGCAACAATAACTTCTGCATCCTTAAATTTATTTGCTATTTCAATAACTTTAGGAAGATTCTTTTTTAAGAGATAGGCTCCATTATAATTTGGAATTACAAAACTAATTTTCATAAGAGTTCGTTGTAAAAAGTAATAACATGATTTCCACCGGGGACTACAATTCCTCTAAAATTATAATCTGTTCTATAAATTACTGGATTAGAACTGTACCCTTCTATTTTAGCATGCCATGTTGGATAAAAAGAATCTGTAAGAATTAAAAATCCCAAACCATCAGAATCAATCTTAGTATTAATTACAACTTTATTTTCCGAATAACTAACTATTCTTGCTTCTCCAATTGAATAATTATTTTCGATATCTTTATACCCCTCTACAATAGCTGACTCCCCGGGTTTATATTTTGAATCAAACATTAAGCTTATTGAATCTTTTTTATCTTTAGAATAAATCACTTTCTTAACAAAAAATGCCTTAGGTAAAACATTCGTATTTTCGTATGTCTTAGTTAACCCTTCTTCAAAAACCTTTTTATATTTTGGATCATCAATTTCATTTAAAGATAAGACATACTTTACTCCAAGCAAATCTGAAAACTTGGAATTTAAATTGTCGAGCCTAACAATTCTATTGAATCCAAATGGAGGATTAATATCCGGTTTATTTCTATTAATTGCTGAAATTAGCTCTGCATATCTTGATGTAAATAAAGGATCATAACCTTCTACGGTTTGTATTTTATATATATTTGAAAAATTAGGTGCCATAATTCTGGGATCATTTGTTGCGATTCTATAATTTCCAATATTTTCTTCCAAATACCTGATTGTTTGAGTTTCAGGGTACAAATAATCTGGTTTTGAAAATGTATTGAATTTCCATGAAAATCTAAATAAATCAAAAACTGTTAACGCGATTAAACCAACTAAAATAAAATTTTTATATCTCAGAGAGAACTTAGATAAAATTAACATTAAAAACGAAGAAGACACAAAAATTAAAATTGGAAAAATTAAATTTCTTTTAGCAATATCTAAATTATCAGGCTTAATACCGATATTTACACCAAAAACAACTACTAAGAATAAAACTAAATAAGTTAAACCAACTAAAATGATCGAAAAAGTGATTTGCATATTTTTTCCTTTTTCTAAAATTTTACTTATACCAAGCGCTGATAATACTGACACTGCAAAATTGAAAACAAAAATAAGTCTTGTAGGTTGAGCTGTAGAAATAAAGGGGACATTTAAAATATAAGGGATTCTCGAGATTGGATTCTCAGTTGCAAAGATTAATGAAATAAAAACTAAAAATCCGAAAAAATATGATTTCCTATCTCTTCTAAAAATTACAGCAAAAATTGCTAGAATTAGCGCTGTTATACCAAAATAAGCAGTTAATTCTCCATAATTCCAAACACCCCAATAGTTAAGAGTTGTTGGGTTTCCAAAAAAATCAGGAACTAATATCTGAATTAAGTGCGCTAAAGGCATAAACCAGCCTTCATTTTCCCAAAGTATCCTATCCGAGTCTCTTGCAGAAAGAATTATAAATCTTGCTGTAGGAATCCATTGAATCGCTGTTAAAAAAATACTTATAGATACTCCTGATAAAAGCAAAATAAAACTCTTTATATTTTTACTTCGCCAGATTTTTATTAATGAATAAAATAAGGCAATTAGAAATATGTAGAAAAATGTTTGAAGATGTCCTGCTAACAAAGAAGCGCAGAGTGAAAAAATAAAAATAATATTCCAGATGATTTTATTCTTGGAAAATATAACTTTATCTATAGATAGAAGAATTAAAGGCAACCAAAGAGCAGAGTGTAAAATATTTCCCCACTCTAGCCAGCTAGTAAAAAATCCCGAAAATGAAAATACTATTGAACCAAAAAAACTTGAAACGCTATCTAATTTAAGATTTTTTAAATATAAATACAAAAAAATTCCTGCTAAAAATGGCTGAAGAACAATGAAAAATGTCCAGGATATATTAAAGGGGAAAATAAAAAATAATATATTTACAGGATAAAAAACTCCTGTTTGAAAATTTGCCAAAAGGGGAGTTCCAGAAAAAGAGTATGGATTCCATGTGGGAATCTGATTCTTTTGTAGAGATTCTACGGAAAGCTTTTTCCAAGGATACTGCTGCCTAACAGGATCGGTAATAAGAAAGTTTTTAAATGGAATTCCATTGGGATAATTTTTTGAATATAAATCTCTGTAAGGATGATAAAGACCAATTATAGTATCTGCTGGAATTGGCAAAAGTCCTTTGAAAAAAAATTTCCAGAAAAAAATAAATACAACTAATCCCATTAAAAGTATGGGTAAATATTTTTTATACATTTATAATTTGATTTATTTTTTTTGAAAAATTATCATCATTAAAATCTTTAGCTCTTTCTTTAGCTTTTTTAGATAATTTCATTAGTAAATCTTTATTATTAATTAAGGATAATGTTTTTTCTTCAAGCTCATCTAAACTTTCCCAAAGTAATCCATTTATTTTTTCTGTAACTATTTCTTTCTGTCCTCCAGCGTTTATTACTACAGGAACCGTTCCCGCGCCCATGGCTTCAACAGTTGAAATCCCAAAATGCTCAGCAAACTCAGGATGCTTAACCAAATCCTCACCAAATCCACTTGCATGCCAATAAATTTTTGCCTTTGAATATATTTCCCATAATTCATCATTTGATTTATTTATTAAAAACTCAATCGGATAACCTTTTGCAGTCTTTATCATTTTTTCGAATTCTTCTTTATCTTTATCTAAAACGCTAACCGCCAGAACAAATTTCCAGCCTTTTAACCCTTTATCTATGATTCTTTTAAATTCATTTACCATTACACCTTGTTTTTTATAATCGTCATTAATAACATTTTTCGTTCTAAATCTACCAACATGAAGAATTATATTTTCCTTGATTAAATCTCTTGCCTTTACTTTCACAGGAGGAAACAATATCTCAGTTTTCAAATTAAATTTTTTATTAATAAATGTTTTTGTATATTCTGAATTACAAAAAAACAGTGAAACCCTGGATGTTTTTATCTTTCCCATTAAATCATTTTGCATTTCTTCTAGTGGTTGCTGGATATGAACCAAAAGCTTAGAGTTTACAAGCGGAAGACTTCCATCGCTTAAAAAAATTATTAAGTCAAATTTAGCTGAAGCAATCAATCTTTTCAGCAGTGAAAATTTATCTGAAAAAATATTTTTATAAAGACTAACCTTTGAGAGATCTAACCCAAATCTCTGGGAAATCTTATCAAGATCGGATTTATCGTCCCAAAATATACTTACCTCATGTTCTCTAGAAAGGATCTGTGCAATAGTCATCATGTATTTTTCTCCTCCCCCAAGATCATCTAGATATGGATCGTAAATTCCTATCCTCATTATTCCATTCTAACAATTTTTGATTTTCAAAGAAAGAATATGCTAATATAGAGACATGAACCCCTTATCGTTAGGTTATGGATTAAATCCAATTTTGGTATTAGTAATATTTGTTTGGTCAATTTTTTGGAAAACAATTGCACTATGGAGAGCAGCAAAAGGTGGTCAAAGACCTTGGTTTATAGCTATAATTCTAATAAACTCATTTGGCATCTTGGAAATTATATATCTTCTAAAATTTTCAAAAGAGAAATTTACCGCACAGGATATAAAAAATAAAAACTTTTTACCTTAATCTCTCTTATTCTGAAGTTCCCACAATTTTGCATAAGTAATAAATAAGCTAAATGACTGAAAAATACTTTCAATAAGACCTGCGGTTCCCATTTTATAGCTTTTTTGAGTTATATAAGAACCAAAAAAACCAGTAAATAATACCCTAGGAAACCTCCACCAGCTCATTTTAGGGTGATTACTTTCTAGCCTAATTCTACTTTCTACATCTGACCATTCTATAGTCTTATCAAGCATTTGCTTTAGATTTCTATGCGTATAATGAAGAATAAATCCATCAACTCTACCTGTATCACCATCATAGACTGGACTTTCATGAATTTTCCCCTTCCAACCTATTAACTTATCTCTTTTAAATAATCTCTCCATTTCTTCTATCTTTGGCCATTCGTTTTCACCTAAATAAAAATTTTTTCTTTTTATCTTGTATGCTGCGATCGATGAATTTGATTTTATTTCAAATAGAATACTTTTCCTTAAAGCTTCATCAATTCTCTCATCTGAATCTACATATAAGACATAGTCGCTTTTCGCTTCTTCCTTTCCTAAAACTCTAAGTTTAGAGAAATCTGCATTTTTTGCTGAAATTATCTTTGCGTTATATTTTTTAGCAATTTCTACAGTTTTGTCAGTTGAACCATTATCTACAACTATTATTTCGTTGCAAAAGACTACGCTTTTTAATGCTAATTCTATTAATTCTTCTTCGTTTTTTGTAATTATTATCGCAGCTACGCTCATACGGAATATGACCCCTTTCCTAGTTTATTAAAATAGTAATCTTTAATTCCTATTTTTTGCCATTTTCTTCCTCCCACAAGAATTCTAAGACTCTCCCTAATTAATGCTATTTTTGCTCTTAGCGAAGCATATTTTAACCCAAAAAGCATTCTATTCCTAGAAATATAATAATCTTGAAGATTGGAGCCACTTCCCCCACTGGATTGAGCATTTTTATGCCAAATGATTGCATTGGGATTGTAAATAATTTTACTTCCAAGTTTTTTTATCCTCATACTTAAATCTGCATCTTCATAATAAAGAAAGTAGTCCTCATTATACCCTTTCACTTTTTCCAAAATTTCTTTTTTTAACATCAGACAACATCCACTAGCCAGTTCCGTCTCCTCCGTTAAGTCATATTGACCTTTATCTACTTCATCAACTCCTCGATGAAACCCAAGAACATTTTTCCAGTCAATCCCTCCACCCGCATACCAAATAACTTTACCTAGATCTTCCTTTTTATACCTATCATGAAATTCGAATCCTTTTGCAAAATATATTTTAGGAACTACCACCCCAACAAGTTCATTACTAAAAGATTCCAACAGCTCTTCAATAAAATTCTTATCTACATAAGTATCATTATTTAAAATCAAAATATAATCAGCTCCATTTTCAAGCGAATATTTTATTCCCACATTATTTCCTCCTGAGAATCCAAGATTAACTTTGTTATAAATTATTTTTAAATTTAATTCTTTATATTTTTTTTCATCAAGCTTAATTGGATCTTGAGGGAAATTATCAACCAAAACAACATTCAGATAAAAACTCTTTTTATTAATCATTTTTAGTGATTCTAAGAGATCTTCTGTATCTTTGTGGCCTTTATAGTTCAAGATTACAACAAAAACTTTATTCATTATATTTTAGATTTAATTTTGTGGAAATATTTTGTAGCTAAATTTCTAGATTCTTCTGATCTTACATATGAAATCCAATATTTTATATCTTTTCCAAATTTGAAAAATTCTTTCTCCACATCATTTAAAATATTATTATCATCTTTAAAAAAACCTTGTTTTTCCCAGACATAAGAAAGAGTCACTAGATGTGAAGCAGCCATGAGAAGTGACAAAAATAGTCCATGAATTCCATCTTTATATCCTTTCCTAGAAAAAAATCTGCTTAAAAATTCTTTTGCTGGGAAACTAATTAATTTGTCTGGAGTTAATTTAAAATTATTTTTAATCAAATTTTTTGCCTCGTTTTGTGCATAAATTATCATATTTTTATGAATAAATTGAGAAATTGATTCATAATTATAGTGAAGGAGATTTTCGTTTAAGTATCCGATTTCACCGTCTATCTGTATAGATTCATGCACATGTTCTTTTTTATATTCACCTTTATCCTTTTTAAAAAGCCTAAGTTGATGATCCGGATACCATCCGGTGTAATTTATTTCTTTTCCAAATATAATATTCTTTCTAGGAATATAGTATCCGCTTTTTAAGTCTTCATTTACTAATAAATTTTTTATTTCTTTTGCTAATTCCTCAGTTACAATTTCATCAGCATCAATCGAGATGATCCAATCGAAATTTGCTTTTTTAAATCCAAAATTTTTCTGAAGATCAATAGATAATGGATCATTTTTCTGGGAAAATATATTTTTGGTATATTTTTTTGCGATTTCTACTGTCCCATCACTTGATGAATTATCCACAAAAATTATTTCATCTACGAATGACAATGCTTTTAAACATTTCTCAATTTTTTCCTCTTCATTATAAGCAGATATTACTGCTGATATTTTCTTCATCATCTATAAAGCTTTCTTAAGTCATTAATTATTTCCTTACCTGCCAAAAGATATATAGTAAATAGATAAATTGCTCCTCCTAAAATTATAACAAAGAAAATACTTATTAGATCTTTTACAATAAAATCTGCTATTAAATATGTAAATAATGCCATAATTATTGTAGCTATAAATGGCTTATATATACTTTTCATAAAATTAAAACTTACTACTTTTCTTACAAGATAAATCGTAATTACTATAGTAAGAGTTATGACAAATGAAGCAATTGCTACACCACTAAAACCGAATAAATAAATAAATAAAGGTGTTAGTATCCATGTAAGAAGTGTCCATAAAACCATTAATTTTAATGTAGTTTTTACTTTTCCTGTAGCATCTAAAACATTTATCAAGACTCCGGACATCGATGAAACAATTGCATTTAAAGAAAAGAAAATAATACTTATCAATGCAGGCTCCCATTTATTTGCCCATTTTGGAAAATAAGAAATTAGATATGGAGAAATTATTATAAGTCCAGTTAGAAGAGGAAATATTAAAAGAGTTGTGAAAAACAATGATTTCTCAATTGCGCTTTTTAAAAATTCCTTATTATCCTGTATTCTTGAATATGAAGAAAATGTTACTTTAGTAACACTATCCACAATGTATCTATAAACAAAAAATGCCAATTTTTGAGCAAAGCCTATATATCCTATTTCTGTGAAACTCAATACTCTTGTAAGAATGACCGTTATGAAATCATCTTTTATAGTGGCTAAAACATTTTTTGCTTGGAACTGAATCCCAAATCTTAAGTTATGTATAGAAGCCTTATAAACTCCAATTTTTGGTCTCCAGGGCGAAATCATAAAATAAAGTGGTATTCCCACTAAACTCGACACAAGAAAAGCCCAGGAATAACTGTCTATTCCAAATTTATTTATAACAAGTGCTATTAGTATAAGATTAAAAATTAAAGATTCACCGATTTGAGGAATTACTAATTTTCCAAAATTAATATTTCTTTCTAAAATAATTGATGGAATCATTTTAAACGAAGAAAGAAATATTGTAAAAACTAAAACTAGCAACAATCTTCCTCCTTGATCATCTAGCCCAGTTAAAGATTTTAATTGATTTATGAAAATCAAAAAAAACAAAAAAATTCCAAGCGTTACTACAAATTGAATAGTAAAAACCGTTGCAATGTCTTCTTTTTCGAGATTTTCTTTTTTCTGCACGAGAGCTGCCCCTAATCCAAAATCTGTAAAAAAACTTACAATTCTCTGAATTGCTATTACTGCAGTGTAAATCCCTAGCTCTCTTGCAGAAAGAATAACTGAAATAGTAATAAAGGCAAAAAAATTAATTATTTGGAGAATTAAACTTCTACTCGCAAGTGCGAAAATTCCATTAACAGTTTTCCTGGAAACACTTTTTAAATTTTGATTTTCCATTGTAAATTAACTTTGCCACGGTTTTGTAGTAAACAACCTCCACATTACTTTCATATCTCCCCAAATTGTCGATACAAGCCTTACAGTAGAACCTGGATTATCAATCCAATGAACAGGCTCTTCAAAAATTTTGTATCCACTTTTTTCAGCAACAATTAACAACTCTCCATCAAAAAACCAATCATTATCTTTTATTTTTGGAATTAGGTTGGTGACCACTTTTTTTGTTACCGCCTTAAAACCACATTGAGCATCGGTAAAATGTGTTCTAAACCAAAATTGTATAAAAAAGAAATTAAGAGTTCTTGAGGTAACTTCACGAAGAATAGTTCTCCCCTCAACCTTAGCTCCCTTTGCTAATCTTGATCCAATTGCTATATCATTCCCATCCTCTAAGGCCTTTAATAAATTAGGTAAATGCTTAAGATCAGTTGAAAGATCTAAATCCATATAAACACAAAAATCTGCTTCCGAGTTCGCCCAAGCTCTTTTTACAGCCCTACCTCTTCCTTTTTCTTCAAGCCTAAAAAGTTTTACATGAGAGTTTTTCTTCGATATATTTGTGGCAATAATAGGCGTATTATCAATCGAGGCATTATCTGCGATCGTAATCTGCCAATCATATTTTTTTAAATTTTCCTCACAATAAGTAGATAGCTTTTTTATACTACCTTCAAGCTCTTTCTCTTCATTGTATACAGGAATTGTAATTTCTACTGTTGGCTTATTCACGTTTTTTTCTGTAATAAATTATAACAGCTACTATGGTTAAAATTCCAATCAAAGTTAATGAATTTCCCAAGATTTGCACATTTGTCTGCCTAAATTTACCTTCAATTTTACTTTGACCATCTGGAACTATTAACGAAATTCCTGTTTTTTCAATATTTATTTCTGCTTCTTTTCTATCTATGTAATATTTCCAAGCAGGATAATATGGAATGTGAATAATTATTTTACTTTCTCCGACCGAATCAATTTTTGCAGAAATTAAATTCGTTTTTGTTACTAAATCTGAAATTGTGATATTTTCTCCTGAAATCTTTTCAGTAATTATTTGATTTTGATTTTCAGGTTTTTTAAAATTCTTAGGTAAATACTCATCGGAAATTCTAGATGTGTCCCAATTTAAATATTTTTTGTTTGTATAGTCCTCATTTGTCTTTGAATTATAGCTTTGGGGAACAAAAAGTTTTGAATATAAAAACACCGGTAAAGAAATCATTAATATTAAAGTGGCCAAACTTAGAACTCTTTGGTTAAATCTATTTTTTGTGATAATAAATATTAGCGATCCAGTAGCAAATGATGAGAAAAAAGAAACAAGAAGAAGAAATCTCCAAGGATATTGAAAAAAATTCATATAAGGTACCATTTCCCAGATAAGATTTGACTGCCTAAGCATCAGAAATATTAAAAATATAAAAGATCCCACTGAAAAGAATAATACTAGTGATTTTTCCTTTTCTTTTTTCCATAACATAAACCCAGATAATAAAGATATAAAAGTAAACACTATGTGAAGTTTTCCGATTCTAAAAGAAAGTCCATCTACACAACCCGGAATTGACCCCCCGTACATCCAGGGACTACTCCACAACTGCTGCAAGCAAACATAATGATCACTAAAATGCGCCTTGCCACCAATCGTAGATAACACATTAGTAAAATTCATTTCTAAAAGCGCAGGAATAAAATAAAATGATGAGACTAAAATTCCCAAAATTGGAATCAAAATAATTGACCATTTTCTTTTTTTAATAAGAGCTAAAAAAGTCACCAATAAAATAAATGGAGTAATCATTAGCGCGCTCAAATTGTGAGAAATAATTATTAACGAAAATGAGAGGGAACCCAGTACTACAAATTTAAATTTATTTGTTTTATAAAATTTCCATATCCCTAAAAAAACGAGTGGAATAAATAAATAAGAATAAAGTTCGCCCACATCTCCTCTTACATAAGAATTTAATGCATGATAAGGAGCGAAAACATAAAAAATAGAAGATATTAATGCACCTTTTTCACCCCAAAAATCTTTTGCTAAAAAATACATTGACAAACCAGATCCAATAAGAGCTACGAATATTATTATTTTTGTAGCAATCAAAGAATTTAATCCAAAGAAAGTTATGATTGCACCCAAGTAGTATGGAAACGGGCCATAGAAATTAAAAATAGGATATCCATATCCATATCCCAAATCTGAAACCCATCTCACAGGAAACATTCCATCAAGAAGTGATTGTCGCATTTCAAAAACTCTTTGAATTTGAGCATCATCATGAATATTAAAAAATCCTGAATGAAAAAGCGGAACTACAACAATTAATGATATTAGAACAAGAATTATTAAATAAATATTTCTTTTTAGAATTTCCATTTTGCTTTAATTATAAATAATAATACAAAAATAAGTGTAACTATACTTATAGTATCTGATAATAATCTTAAAGGAGTTTCCGTAAACTTAGCTGAAATTTGAAAATTTCCTTTAGGGAGATCAAATTGCATTAATCCTTTTTCATTATCATATTTAATTTCCTTTCCTATTCCATTTACGCTTACCTTCCAGCCTGGATAGTAAATGGTGTTTATTCTAATAATTGAATCTGTTTTATTTTCAATTGAAAAACTAGTACTTTTTGAATTATATAAAAGGTTTTTTATTTCTCCCTCGCCTTTCACATATTCTACTTTTGAATTTGGTCTCTCGCTTGGATGTTTTTTTACCCACACGGGCATTAATTCATTAGACGAAGTGGTAGTTGCTTGATTTGTAAAATAAAATTCATCTCCTTTATCGAAATATGTAAATGGCTTCGCAACTG
The DNA here is from genome assembly GCA_964416505.1 of uncultured Gammaproteobacteria bacterium. Lineage (GTDB taxonomy): Bacteria > Patescibacteriota > Microgenomatia > Levybacterales > UBA12049 > 2-01-FULL-39-10-A. The sequence goes on along the minus strand of CAYQEJ010000007.1, from coordinate 27,152 downwards.
GTAAGAATAAAGCTAAAGAAAGAATTATCAAGAAGTACCCAACATATTTTGCAAATTTAAATTTTGATAAATATCCTGCCAATAGGGATATCAATAACCCAACTTGGGACAAAAGTGTCCATGGATAATTAATTTCTGAAAGAATCGGAAGTCTCCAAATCACTGAAAATTCTTTAAACATCATAAGTATAAAAAATATAACTCCAACAATAAAAGTAATTACAAGTCTTTCATCATTTAGGATTTTATTTTTTTTAATTAGCTTATAAATAACAATTACAATTGTAGAAAGAAGTGCTACCAAAAAAGGCCAGCCAATTTGATAAGTAAATGGATTAATCCTATCTGTGGGAACACCATATCCCCAATTTGAATTCACAAGCTTATAGAAAGAAACATAATATAAATTTCTATCGGCAATAGGAATTTGTGATAGGAGGATATTTGATTTTTCTAATAATGCAGGTATCCAAAAGAAGGCTGACAATCCAAATCCAATGGTAAAAATGTAAATATAGTTTTTAAATAATTTTTTTCTTTGCTCTAAGTTTGCGAGAAAGAAAATTCCCAAAGACATCATAAAAAGCGTTGCCATAATATTATGTGAGAGAATGAGAATCCCAAAAGATACTCCACCTAAAACTTTATATAAGGTTGATTCAGGTTTTTTTATTAAAGATGCAAGAGAAAATAGAATAATTGGAAAAATCGCGAAACCAAAACTTTCACCAATAGATCCCCTAACAAAAAGGTCTACAATTCTATATGGAAAATATAAATATAAAAATGCACTGATAATCCCTGCTAAATTATTTCCCCAAATTTTTTTTGAAGTCAGGAACATAAAAAATGCTGAAATAGGAAGAGTCAAAATAAATAATATTTTGATCGTATCAACAAATCCAAAACCGAGTAAATGAATTAAAACTCCAAGATAATAAGGAAAAGGATAAGCAAAATTAAATAAAGGATATCCATATCCTGAATTTAAATTCTCACTAAATCTTGCAGGAATCTGAAAATCCCTTAATAGCCTGAACATATCCGATAACCTTACAACGGCCCATTCCCCATCATGCGTGGGAAAATAACCAGAATGAAGATAAGGGATAATGAGAGGAACTGAAACTATAACTGCAAAGAAAACTAGAAATAAGTAAAAGCTAAATGACTTCACAGTTATTTTTCAACAGAATAAATAGAATAATAAACTCCTTCACTTTTTTTAAACTGCGAAACAAGCTTTAAAGGCCAGTCATTTGGAGCATCCCCTGGGTATTCACAAGAAATACAGGGTTGATAGAAAATAAAATAAGTAGGCATTTTCTTTGAAGCATCTAGTGTTTCCTGGGGGATACTCTCGATTGGCCAATATCCTTTGATTTTTACATTAGGATTGTTTGCTAAATTAACCTCAAGAGCATATGGCATCAATCCAAAACTTCCCTCTGTTCCTATAAATATTTTTTGATTACTAGATTTTTCTTTAAAGAACTCAATACTTTCCTTAACGCCACCGCCTGAGGGCCAACCACTAATATATTGGACGTGGTCTGCATCCGCTATAGCAGCTTTTCCCGGATTGGTAATAAAATCCAACGAAACTTTGGCAGGATATAAAACAAAAAATAATAAAACTAAAGTGGAAATTAACGAATAACTTTTTATTTTTCTTTCTGCAAAAAATCTATTTAAAAAATCAGTTAGATTTGAAAGACCTAATGCTCCCAACGGAATAAGATAAAGACTCATGAAAAAAATGAATCTCGGGAAAATTACTTTTCCAAATAATGCTAGTGCGATAAATGGCAATAAAAAGTAACCAATCAAGAGTAGCTTTTCTTTGATAAATTTTTTAGAAAAAAGTGAAATAATAATTAAACCTAAATAGAAAGGCGTTAGGTAAGTAAACAACCAACCAACTAGTCCCTTAAGATTACCCATGAATAAATTTATGTTGTCAGAAATTGGAATACTAAATGGGTAATATATAAAAATTGTATTTTTTTCTTTTATAATATGGAAAAATGGAGAAAGTCTGAGGGTATTGTATGAGAATTCAGCAATTAATGCAGCAGCTAAAGCTAGGGCTCCCCATTTAATAATTTTTCTTATCCATTTTCTATCTTTAAAATTGAGAAGAATTAATGTTAGAGGTAAGAGAATTATGCTGAAATTAGCACTAGATTTTGTTAACATTCCGCCTCCTAGAATTACTCCTAATGTATAAGCAATATCAATCCTCATTTTTCTTACTAACAGAATTGAAAAATAAATTGCAAATATCGCAAAGGCTCCTACCATACTGTCATAAAGGGCCATTCTGTCATAGACTGTGGCGAAAGGATATGCAACATATAAAATAGAAGAAAAGAAGGCTACTTTTTTACTTTTGAATAATTCATAGGATAAAAGCCAAAGACCTATCAATGAAGCAAACCCACATAAAACAGATACTCCACGCATCGCAATTATAGGATCATTTATAATTCTCAAAAAGAAAATCCCAAACCAAATATACATGGGTTGCTTTCCATCTGTTAAGGAAATGAATCTCCAATTCGAATCCTGTGAGGCAATTTGGGCCCAGCGAATATACAAAGCTTCATCTGTAAATATAGGAAGATTTCCTAAGAGAATTAATCTTGTAGCTAAATAAATTCCAATAATTCCCAGTGCTAGCAAGATTTCGCCTTTGTATTTTTGAAGAAATTTCATCTTAAAAGATTATACCTTAAATCCTATCTGGCTTCCACGAAGTGCCTTTTATATAAATCAAAAATAAATGCAGAGATTAGAAAAATAATCGGCATTATAATAGTCAGTCCGTTTCTTATTGGAACTCCGACTCCTCCCCAATTTCCAAAATATAAAAATACACTATACCTAAGCGCCAAGCCCAAAGATAAGCCAATCGAAAGCAAAATAATATACTTATTAGGTTTTAATAATGAAATGAGAGGAAGAATCCATAAAAAATACCAAGGTTGAATTTCAATTTTAGAAAGTGCATAAGCACTAGCTAATAGCATAGAAAAAATAGAAAGAATTACAAATCTATTGTTATCAAGTTTTATCTTAAATGGAATAAAACTTACTATAAAAGGAAGCATTAATCCGAGTGTAGGGATTTTAACCTGAGAAGAAATTAAAACCAGTATAAGCGCAAAGACTCTTTTTCTAACTAAGAATAAATTAAATCCTAAAAGTGCAAAGAAAATCATCACAATGTCATTATGAGAGGAAACAAGACTCTCCATCACTACCAATGGATTTAAAGCAAAGAAGGCAGTATTAAAAATTGCATTCTCAGAATTAATCTTTTTATTTATTTTATAAATCAAGTAAACGCTCCCAAGAAAAAAACTACTTATTAAAAATTTAAAAAGAAAAAAAGTAACCAAAAATATATTCATCCCAATAAACGATATAGGCGTTGTTATTAAAAGCCAAATCGGACCATACGGATAAACTCTATGTGTCCACTGCATAAAAGAAAGCATGGGATCTCCTGGAAAATCTAAGGCACGATGCAAATAAGGATTTTGGTGGTAATGTGTAATTATTTTTGCATCGAAAATATAATTAAATAAATCATAAGAAAATGCATTATATGAAAACGATAACACGATAGCAGTAATAAGTACCGTAATTGATAAAACTTTTAGATTAAATTTCCCACTTAAAATATTTTTCAAAATGAAAATATATATAGAAAAAAGACCACCAATTAGAATGAAGAATATAATTGTTGATAATGGTCGATTAAAGTAACCGACCTGCTGAAAACTTTTTTGTATATCTTGCCATATTGATGCTTGAGAAAGCGTAAGCGAAAGATCAACCTGAGTAAATGAGTAAAAGAATAGAAGAATAATAAAAAAAAGATAGGAAAAACTGAGCAGATTCCTCATATTTTATATTTATTTGTGAATTTATTGGATGTAATTTGAAATAAATCCATCAAACCATTTATCGAATCCTTTATAGGACTTACTCTTCTGGATTCTACATAAAGCCATTCTACAGGCACTTCTTTAATCTTAAATCCCATTTTACTAGCGATATACAAAAGCTCTACGTCAAAACCTGCAGTAACATTGGAACCGTGAATGGAATTATAACCTTTGTGAAAATCGCTAAGTTTTCTAAAAAGTTTTAGAGAAGCTTCCTGGGTAAACATTTTAAATCCGCACTGTGTATCATGAATTTCATTTACTCCAACTGTAAGTTTTCGAAGTATTATCATACTTTTAGACATAAGCCTTCGTGAAATTGGTGATCCAACTCTTTGCGTGCGAGATCCTATAACTACGTCAAATCCTTTTGAAAAGAAAGGGAGAAGTTTTTCGGCTTCTTCGATTGGCGTAGCCTGATCCATATCAGTAAAAAGTCTTATTTCTCCATTAGCATCAAGCATTCCACGAGTTACAGCTCCAGCCTTACCAGTATGGTTATTTTTTATAAGCCTGAAATTTTTATTATCTTTGGTAAATTTTTCTACAAAATCAGTTGATCCATCGCTACTCCCATCATCGACTATAATAACTTCATAAGTATATTTTTGACGGGATAAATAATGATCGATCTTGTCTAAAACTCCTTTTCGAAGATTTGGAATTTCATTGTATGATGGGATTATTACAGAGAGATAAACCTTATTCACTAGCTCATTATAACCAAAAAACTTTTTATTAACAAACTAAGAAAACTGGATTCCGTGCCTAAATTAAGGTAGAATATAGGATACACTAGCCCCGTTCGTCTAGTGGTCCAGGACGCAACCTTCTCAAGGTTGAGATCAGGGGTTCGACTCCCCTACGGGGTACTATAGTATTTCTCCCCAAACAACTGCATGGAAACCAACTCCATACTGATGTCTTGCGATACCTCTTCTCGGAAATTGTCTATCATGAAAAGGCCATCCAGATTCGGAATATCTATCTCCACTATCTAAAATAATTTCAGTGAAACCCTTAGATCTTGCTTCATGTCTCACTCTATCTACTAATCCTGATCCTACCCCTCTTCCTTTCCTATGCTTAGGATCCACATAAAGCCTCATTAGCTCGACTGGTCTCTCAGTTGTAGTAAATTTTAATAAGCTTCGTTTTGGAGAATCGGACATACCGACTACTCCAATTACTTGATCTTCCTCCTGTGCAACAAAATACGATTCAGTATTTTCTCCGTTAATACTCGCTCTCATCTTTTCTAAATACTTTTCAATCAAACCCGAAAGAGGCACATTAGCTTGAGAGTCTGAAACCCACGCACTAAGAATTTCTCTTACGAAATCAATATCGTTTATCTGAATAGGCCTGATAATACCACTAAAACCTGGTCTTTCTCGCGGCTGATCAGCTCCTTGCAAAGCTTCTAGATTCATGAGCGAATTATAGGATATATTATTTTTTATTCAAGGGGATCTACATCATGTAGAAAAGAGCGAAGATGATGAAGATTGAGAAAACTATTATGATTTGGGTCATTGAAAATCCAAACCATGTCGCTTCTTTAGGAGATCTTACTTTTTTAACTTTTTTCTTAGGCATTAGTTAATTAATGTCACAATAGAAGAAGGTTGTCAAGCATTAGTCAGCTTGCGTAGGAGTTTGAGTGTGAATAACTGGTCTTTCAATATGTCTTATTCTTGGTAGTTGTTTTGCTAGAGCTATGTCCAAAACTTCATCCATATGTCCTACAAATTTAAAGTCTAAATCATGTATAACTTCTTTTGGCACATCAATTAGATCTTTTTTATTATCTTTTGGAAGAATAATAGTCTTAAGCCCTGCGCGGTGTGCTGCGATAACTTTTTCTTTAACTCCTCCAATTTCAAGCACTCTCCCTCTAAGCGTAACTTCACCAGTCATTCCTACAGTTCTTTTAACAGGAATTTTAGTTAAAGCAGAGACGATCGCCGTTGTAATAGCATCTCCTGCACTTGGACCGTCTTTAGGAACTGCACCTTCAGGAACATGCACATGAACATCGATCTTTTGGAAAAACTTTGGAGAAAGCCCAAGCTCAATTCCTCTTGCTCTTATATAAGACATTGCTGCCTGCATAGACTCTTTCATGACATCTCCAAGTTGACCAGTAAGTATTAGGCTTCCTTTTCCAGGCATAACGGCAACTTCAATAAATAGTATGTCTCCCCCAGCCTCTGTCCATGCAAGTCCTGTTGACATACCTACTTCATCCTTCTTCTCAATTAATGTCGCCTTCATCTTGATAGGTCCTAAATATTTAGTAACATTTTTTTCAGTGATAGTAATTTTTCTATTTTTTCCTTCAGCAACAAGTTTTGCTATTTTTCTGAATAATTTAGAAATTTGACGTTCTAAATTTCTAACCCCAGCTTCCCTAGTATAGTGCTCGATTATGAATTTAAGTCCTGAGTCTGTAACTTCAATATTTTTTGAAGTAAGTCCGTGAGATTCCATTCCTTTTTCAATGAGAAAATCTTTTGCTATATGAAACTTCTCGTCATGTGTATAACCTGCAAAATTTATAATTTCGAGCCTATCTCTTAGTGCGGGTGGAATCGTATGTAGTACATTTGCGGTTGTTATAAATAAAACATTTGAAAGATCAAATGGAACTTCTAGATAGTGGTCAGAAAAAGCACTGTTTTGTTCAGGATCAAGCGCTTCAAGAAGAGCTGACGAAGGGTCTCCTCTAAAATCTGCTCCAACTTTATCGATTTCATCAAGCATAAATACTGGATTTTTTGTTCCTGCATCTTTTATTCCCTGAATTATTCTTCCTGGAAGTGCTCCTACATAAGTTCTTCTATGTCCTCTTATTTCAGCTTCATCTCTAATTCCTCCAAGCGAAACCTTTACAAATTCACGACCAAGTGATTTAGCAATGGATTTTCCTATAGATGTTTTTCCTACTCCAGGAGGCCCTACAAAACAAAGAATCGGACCCTTCATTTTTCCTGATAGTTTTTGAACTGCAAGATACTCAGTGATTCTTTCTTTTGCATCTTTAAGTCCAAAATGATCTTTATTTAAAAGTTTTTCTGAAGCTTTTACATCAATGCTTGTTTTAGTTTCCCGACTCCAAGGAAGATCTATAAGCCATTCCAAATAATTCCTGATATATCCAGCTTCCGGATTGAACTGAGCCATCTGTGAAAGCTTTTTTGCTTCTTTTTTTGCTTTTTCCTCAATTTCTTCAGGCATTCCAGCTTCTTTTATTTTTTGCATGAGTTCTCTAATTTCATTATCCTCATCACTTTCACCAAGCTCTTTTTCAATTGTCTTTAGGCGTTCTCGAAGCATTACTTCGCGTGCTCCTTTTTCAAATCTTTCTTGAGTTTTCGAAGCAATTTTTCTTTCTAGTTCTAAAACTTTTATTTCTTTAGCCAAGAATTCAGCTACTTTCTCCAGTCTTTCCTTAACGCTGGTCATTTCAAGAAGCTCCTGCTTTTGAGATGGTTTAAGATCTAGAACCGATGCTATAAGATCAGCAAGTTGACCTGGAGGATTATCTGGAGACATTATATTCATAAATACCAAGAAATCAGCAGTTTTACCAAGATTCATAGCTCTTCTAAATTCGTTAGTTAAGTGATTACATAATGCTTTTACCTCAGCTGAATCATCTGATTCTTCTTTTAATTCTTCAACGTGTCCAATTAAGAAATTATCGTTTTCGTGGAATGATTTAATCTCCACCCTAGACATTCCTCTAACTTGTGCATTAATTTCACCATCTGTTTTAATCATTCGTTCGATTCTACAGAGAGTTCCAATTGTAAAAATATCTGAAGGACTTGGATCATTTACCTTTGCGCTTTTCTGAAGAACAAAACAAACTATTCTTTCTTGGCTAAAAGATAGTTCTAGTGCAGCAAGACTTTTTGGCCTCCCAAAAGTTAGAACTGAATCTGTATTTGGGAATATAATTCCATCTCGGATAGGTATGATGGGGACGACTTTCTCCATAACGTATTAGCACTCTATCATAGGATCTGCTAGTTGTCAACCCTTAAATCTAGCTTCATTTTTTGGCTCTAGGGGTTGACGCAGCTTCGCTATGAGAGGTAAAATACATTATGAGAAAGAAATTAGAGAATTCACAAGTAATTTCCCCACTAGGAATCCCAATTGGTGTTACTCCAGAACAATTAATTAAAAAATTGCATTCGTTTGAGGGTAGGCTCGCGGGTTTTATTTCTAGATTCGCAGGAAGCATGTACTTCGTCTATTTTCATGTAATCTGGTTTGGCGTTTGGATCGTGATAAATCAAACTTCATTCGGAAAACATGCATTTGATCCCTATCCATATGGCTTATTAACCATGATCGTATCTTTAGAAGCGATTTTTCTTTCCACGTTCATTATGATTAACCAAAATCGTCAAGCGCTTGTCGATACAGTCAGGGAACTTGAAGAAGATCAGGAGGAAAAAGAAGAGGAAAAAGAACAAGAAGAACTTGAAGAAGACGTTCAGGACATTCAGAAGGACATTGATGATATCAAAAGCGCTTTAGTATTTATTCAACAAAAGTTAAATACCCTCGAAAAGACCCCAGGATCCTCAGAAAAAATCCAAAAAATAAAATGACCAAAGAAGAAAAGACAAAAGAAATTCTAAAAGAACTAAAAAAACTTTTCCCAAACGTAAAAATAGCGCTTAACTATTCAAATGCACTCGAACTTTTAATTGCTGTAATCATGTCTGCACAATCACAGGACAAACAGGTAAATGTTATTACTGCTGATTTATTTAAAAAATATAAAAAACTAGATGATTATGTAAAAACTCCACTTTCGCAGTTTGAAAATGATATTAAAAGGATTGGTCTTTTTAGAGCAAAGGCAAAAAACATAAAAGCCACAGTGGAAATTTTGGATAAACAATATGACGGAAAGGTGCCAGATTCTATGGAAGAACTTATCAAACTTCCCGGCGTAGGAAGAAAAACAGCAAATGTGGTCTTATACTCGATATTTGGAAAAACTGAAGGAATCGCAATTGATACCCATGCAAGAAGACTTTCTAAGTTATTTGGATTAGTTGATACTGATGATGTAGTTAAGATTGAAAAGGAACTTATGGAAATTGTTCCTAAAAAAGACTGGGGAGAAATTACCTATTTATTTGCTGAATATGGACGTGAGTATTGCACAGCTAGATGTAAACATCTAGATTGCCCCCTGAGATCCTTCATCACTTGAACTACTGCTATCTCCTTCAGCAGCCGCTAATAAAAGTCTTGCTTCATATAGTTTTCTGTCAGCTAGTTGCATTAATCTTTGTCTAAAAACATCGCTTCTTGCAAGAGCGTCTATCTGAGGATCTTCAGCTCTACCAGTTGTTAACGAAAATCCAAAATCGCTTCTCCAATTATGAAATGCTTCAATTGCTTCAGCTGGGGTTAATGTAGGATCGAAATCAAATCTTCTTATTACCATAGAACCATCACGAGCGATAAATGTTTCTCTCTGGAAAACATTTCCAGTTACTGGATCGACAAATGTACCATCTTGTATGCTACGCGGATTTCCATTTCTTTCTTGCCATTCTCTCATAGATTCTGAGAATTATAACATACTATAGGGAAAATTCGAGGATCATGGGAAGGTGATCAGATATCGGAAGATCAGGAACTTCAAAATTTTTTACGTTTATTTCTTTAGACACTAAGACATAATCAGCAAAAGTATCTTGAGTTTTTTTATAATGAATACTTCTTGTTCCTTTGATTTTAAATTCTTTAATTAAATTTTTCATTTCATCTTCAAACATTTGCATACTCTTTGTATCAGGCCTGAGATTAAAGTCCCCTGCAATAATTTTAGGACCCTTGAACGAATCATATATTTTTCTAATTGATTCCGATTGAGCCATGCTTTCAGGAGTATCTATTTTAGGTCCCGGAATCCAATATCCATGGAAATTTCCCAGCAGAATCTCCTTACCATTTACTTTAATTTTTAAACAATGAATATTTCTCGGTAAATCCATGGCATCTTTTACTCCTTCAAGTTTTACAGGGGGTTTGTAATCAAAATCTCCGTGGACAAAATATGTTTCTTCTGAAATTAAATCGATTTTTTTATTTACAAAAGTTGCCTGACCAAATGACAAATCAAAATCTACTCTTTCCTCTGTATCATATCCCGTAAATGTTGGCGCATAAAAAGAAACAAAATCGGGAAGAGCTTTTTTCAAATTTTCATATAAATCCGTTTTGCTTCCATTACTAATTCTACTTTCACTAGAATGAAATACTTCTTGAAAAAAGAAAAAATCAGTATCCTTTGATTGCTCTTTTACAAATGCAATTAAATCGTCAAATATTTTTCCTCCCCAAGCATTAAGTGAAATAAGTTTCATCGGAAGATTATATGTTTTATTTATTTCCAGAACAAGTGGTTGGTGACCAAAGACCTTTATTATTATTTCTGGCATTTACTTCTGCTTGCCTAAACTCATCCTGATATTTGTATCTCGTACTATATGTATATTCATGAGCATATCCTTCCTCAATCATAAAGAGATTAAAATTAGTTCCATCAGGCAAAAAAACATATCTGAGTAGACGACCATATTTATCTTTTTCTCCTTGTGTTTCGTCTGATTCTAGAGTTACAAAATTATTTTCCAAAAGCTCTTTGGCTTTATTGCTGGCTTCTTTTCCAAAACATTGAACAGCTTTTCTGGGATCTACTGTCTCTGGTGTATCGATTCCAATTAATCTTAACCTTTGCGAAGCTCCATCTATTTCAACATCAAGCGTATCTCCATCCACTACTTTCAAAACTCTGTAAGCCCTGCTGGGATTTTGGGTGTCTAATTCTTCAACCGAATTCAACTTAGTAGGAAAGCTTGTAATCTGAGACCCTTGAACTTGCTGATTCGTTGAAGTAACTTCTGGATTATTTTTTTCAAAGGGAGAAACAAGCTTGGAGGAATTATCGGTGAAAAAAATTACGACAATTGATAATAATAAAACAAAACCAGTGGATAAAATTTTTAACTGCTTTTTGGACATTAAATGAAGAGTGAAACGATTGTAGCAAGACCTGCCAAAACCATCAAGCCGGTTATTAAAATTCCCAAAACGGTTACGAAAGGATGATTAACTTTTTCTCCCATAACTTTTTTATTTTTACTTAAAAGAATTATCAAAATTAAAATTACCGGCGCCACTAGACCATTCACAACCGCAGCTAAAATCAAAGCTTTTATTGGATCAATTCCTACAAAATTAAGAGCAACACCCAAAAGAGTAGAGATAATAATTATTCCATAAAAAGCATTCGCCTCTTTAAGTTTTCGATAAAGACCATGACGCCATCCAAAGCTTTCACTCATTGCATAAGATGCGCTTCCTGCCAAGACAGGAATAGCGAGCATACCAGTTCCAATAATTCCAATCGCAAACAATAAATATGCTTGATCTCCTGCAATTGGTCTAAGAGCCCTGGCTGCATCTTCTGCAGTCTGAATAGACGTTATCCCGTGAGAAAAAAGCGTTGCAGCACAAGCTGCAATTATGAAGAACATAATAAGGTTGGAAAGGAACATTCCGCTCCAAACATCTTGACGCATAAGACCTATTTCTTTATCTGTCACTGCATTTTCTCTAAGCTTAATTGTGGTTTGTCCGTGCAATATACTCTCCTCGACCTCTTGTGATGTCTGCCAGAAAAATAAATATGGGGAAATAGTAGTTCCTAAAATTGCACAAATCAAAACAATCTGATCTTTGGTAAAAACTATTCTTGGTATCAATGCATCACGGATTAAAGCCTTAACGTCTAAATTCACACTAACAGCAACTAATATGTAAGACAAAAGAATAAGAGCCATGTACTTAAGATATCTTGCATATTTTTCGTAGCTTACATAAATCTGAAGTCCCAAACTTACGAGTGCGAAAATTAAAATTAAACTCCCAAAACTTACTTTAGGAAAAATGAGTTGCGTAGCTTTTGCCATAGCACCTAAGTCGGCGCCGATATTGAGAGTATTTGCAAAGAAAAGAAGTCCTGTACAAGCATACAAAACCCATCTTGGAAAATGTATTCGTATATTTCCTGCAAGACCTCTTCCAGTTACAAGTCCTATTCTGGCACACATTTCCTGCACGACAGCCATTAAAGGGAATGTAAACCCCGCAAGCCATATCAATTGAAATCCATATGCTGCACCCGTCTGAGAATATGTCGCAATTCCTGAAGGATCATCGTCACTTGCTCCTGTGGTAAGTCCTGGTCCTAAATTTTGCCAATATGCACCAGCCTTTTTAACACCTTCATTTTTTACTAAGTTTTCTGAAAAATTAACAGTCTTATCAAGAACTTCTGCTGGGGCACCTACAATTTTTTCAAGTTTTTCTCCTACGGCTTTTTCAACCATATACTATAAGTAGATCATTAATAAATTATTACGTCAAGTGAATTATTGTAAGAAGATTTATTCTAAAGTGGGATTCTCGCTATCTCTATCTGAAAGATTTGGCTCTTCTTCAATTTCCCAGGGAATATTTAGAGAAGGATCATTCCATGCAACTGCGGTTTCTCTATTTGGAGACCATTCTTCATCTGTTAGGTAAACATAGTCCACAACGTCGCTCAAAACTAAATATGAATTTCCCATTCCTTTTGGCACAAAAACACTTGATTTGTTTTCATCACCGAGAATAATTGACTCATATTTTTTATAAGTTGGAGAATCTTTTCTAAGATCTACAAATACTGCTTGTACTTTTCCCCGAGTTACGTAAACCATTTTATTCCAAGGTGCTATATGGATACCTCGTAAAGTATTTTTAGATGATCTCGCATGATTCATTTGAACAACTTTAAAATCAATTCCTGTTACCGCTTCTAACTCTTTTATCCTTACGGGTTCCCTGAAAAATCCACGATCATCTTCATGAGTTGGTCTTTTTATAATTACTAAACCTTCAATAGCAGTTTTTAAAATTGTTGCGTTTTCCATTTCTTTATAATATCAATGTCCAGGTGCTTTTACCACATTTTTTTTATTTTCAAAATCTACTTCTAGTGCAATTCTGAGAATCGTTTCTTCCAAAACTTTTCTTAAATCTCCACCTTTTTTATAATTGGCAGTATAAGGCCCGACGGTAATTCTTTTTCCTCTTGCTAACTCGTATCCTTTTTTGAAGTCTCCAAAAGGAGCGGATACGCCAATTCCAGTTCCTCCATTATTAACTACACTTGAAAGACATGGAATATCACTCGGACCATCTCCTATGTAAATCATTCTTGAAAAAGGAATTCTCTGAGAGTCATAAGAAATTGAATCATTAATTCTATATGGATTTGACTTAAGATCCTTAACTTTTACACCTTTTCTGATTCCATGAATATATCTTGTCTTTTCCGTAAAAGTAACAGAAGATTTTACACCTACTGCATTTCCATTTTCATAATAAAAGTTACAACCAAATATTCCATCTATAAACTGGGAAATTTTTGTTGATCTAATTAAATTTTCAAAACCACCACTAATAATATAAAATTCTAAATCAACTCTAAGATCCTTAATCTTCGGGTCATTTTTAACATAATCTTTAAGTTCTTTTATTGCATTTGGGAGTCCGGGAAAAAGCTTGAGACTTTTTCCTGTTTTCTCAAGTGTTTTTTCTGAAATATCTATCTCTCCCTTTTTAGACATTTCAAGCATTTTATGCATATAGGCCAGTGGTGGATCCCATCCATCCTCAACCATTTTATTTATTTCTTTCCAGAAATCATTAGGATCAATTTTTTGTTTTTCCAGAAAATATGAAATAGTATCGGGACCTAATGTTTCATCGAAATCGAAGATTATTGCTATAACTGATTCTGCCATCAAGGGGATTATATCACTTTATTTTTTCTTGCAGAGCTTTGATAAGTTCTGGAAATTCATACATAGGAAAAGTTGCACCAAAATGTCCATGGTCTGTAAATTCTGTATATTCCGTATCAAGTTTTTCATGAACAAATCTTGCCTCTTCTACTGGAACAAATGGATCATCAACTGAACCAAACTGAAGAATCCAATTCTGATTTCTTTTTATAGCTTCAAAATCCCATGGCCTGTTAAAATACCCTGCTTGAGCTTCCCAGGGATTATTTAGATCTGTGTGATAAGTGGCAATAAGTGCTGAGCCATAAATTTTGTTTTTTTCAGCAAATCGCATCGCAGCGATCGCGCCGGATGAGTAACCAACTAAAATCGTATTTTCGTCAGCTCCAAGTTTATGAAGATGGGGAATCCATAAGCTTTCAGGAGCTAAATCTCCATCTGGAAATTCCTCATCAATAACTTCAACATTAATTTTTTCTAGTGCTTTTTTTACATCCGGAAACCAACCATCTTTTGGACTTCCTCCGCCATTTCCTGGAATAAAAATTGCTTTCAAATTATTCATTTTCTATTATCTTTTCCAAAAGCTCAGGAAACTTTTTATATTCTTCCCCCACTGTAGAGATACTAAAATGCTTCTGTCCTGATATTACAATCAGCTCACCATTTACTTTATCACATAAATACTTTGCGTGATCTAGTGGACAATATGGATCATTATCCGAATGGAAAAAAATAAATTTAGATGACGAATTCTTTATTTTTTCAAAATCAAAAGGTGTTAAAAATAACTCGCTTAAATCATCCCGACCTAAATTATCTTTAAAAGAGCCGACTAAATAAGCTGCTTTTATTTTCCCATCTCCTAAACTCTGAAGTAAACCTAAAATTTCAACAGCCCCTGAAGAGTGGCCTATTATAATAGTATCTTTACCAATCTCAAATTCTTTATTTGAAAAAATATATTCGTTATACCTTTTTATACTTGGTGTGTCAGCATTTGGCAAATTTGGAACCCAAACCTGATATCCATTTTTTTCAAGTTCTTCTTTTAACCATGGAAACCAATTTGCACTATGATCTGCACCAGTCCCATGAAGTATTAACGCACTTTTCATTAGAATTTAAAAGTCTCCACTCCTTCTTCTCCGTAAAGCTCTTCATTAAACCATTTAATTTCTTGCGGTTTTATCCTATAAACCTTATTCTCCCAAATACCTTCTGAAATATTTTTGTAAAAGACTTCAGTCATTTCATTATTTCCATGGCTCCAAAATTGCAATGACTGCTTCAATTCGCGATTTTTCACTTGTTCAATATCCCCAATAAGCTGTGCACCAATTTTATTTTTTGTTTGAAACATTTTTTGATTTGTGTCCACAATAACACAGGCAACTTTAGTATCTTCGACAAAATTTTTAGCATGCTCAGAAGTAGGAGAAGTTACAATATAAAAATTGAATTCATCATCAATTCCGAAATATAAAGTTGAAGCTGTCGGCCCATTTGTTGCTAATATTAATAAATCTCTCGATTTTATATACTCTAGAAGTTTTTTTTTATTCTGCATTCTCTACCTCGATAATTCTGAACCAGTCATCTTTTACCTCAATAAACTGATTATTTGTAAGTAGAATTATTTTGTTATCTTCATTATAAGTATGGTGAATTCTATGCTTTAAATATTTATCCTTAAAAAGTTCATGCCCCCAATGAGGGAAAACTATAAAATCTACAAGACCAAATCCTTTGTGACCCTTTAAATTAGGAGCCTTTAAATAATTATCAAGATCTCTAAGAGGCGCGATATTTGGCCCAGCAATTACAGATCCAGCGCTAGATCCAATATAGATTTTCCCATTTTTTATAAAATTAACTATCAAATCATGAATATCAGCTTGCTGAATTTTTTCAAGTAAATAAAACGTATTTCCACCTGAAAAATAAATAATGTCAAAATCTTTTAAAAAGTTTTTTATTTCTTCCTTGTTTTGTCCTGTAATTGTATATTCTGTAACATCAAATCCTGCACTTATCAAAGAATTTCTATCATCTTCTTTCCATTTTAGATCTCCTTCTTCTACTTCAGCTGCTGTATCAATAAAAACTAATTTTGCTCCTTTTTTGTTTATTTTTTTTGCTACTTCATGCGCCACCTTTTGAACAGAAGATGTTAGATAAAGATTCATGATGAGATTATATCAGAATATATTGACATAGAGACAAATTGTGTATAATCGGATTATGGCGACAGAGGATATTTTAAATCAAGTTAACCTTCGCTATTCCTCAGATAAAAAACCCGGATACACAAGAAAAGTAATAAACGGAAAATTTGCTTATTTTAATACAGACGGAAAAAGAATCACTGATGAGTCTACAATTCAGCGAATAAATAAACTTATAATTCCCCCTGCATATAAGAATGTCTGGATTTGCCCTTACGCAAACGGTCACATTCAGGCTACAGCCTTTGACGCGAGAGGGAGAAAACAATACAGATATCACCCACTCTGGATAAAAATGAGCCAAGGAGAAAAATTTACTCATATAATGGACTTCGCAAAACATTTACCTAAGATCAGAAGTAAAGTCAGACAAGATTTAGATAAACCGGGTATGCCGAGAGAAAAAGTTTTAGCTACAGTTGTTTGGCTTTTAGAAAATACGTTGATTAGAGTAGGAAATGAAGAATATGAAGAAGAGAACAATTCTTATGGCCTTACTACATTAAAAAATAAACATGCAAAAGTAGGAAGCGATACTGTCATATTTCAATTCAAAGGTAAAAGCGGAGTCTTCCACAAAATAAGTCTCAAAAATAAAAAAGTTGCCAAAATAATCAGAAGATGCAAGGAAATTCCCGGACAGGATCTATTTCAATATTTCGATAACGACGGTCAACTTCAAACTATAGACTCGTATGATGTAAATGAATACTTGAGAGAAATTACAGGTGAAGATATAACAGCTAAAAATTTTAGGACATGGGGCGGAACAGTTCTTGCTGCAATTCACTTAAATAAAATGGGGTTGGCTACTGAAGAAAATCTAATAAAACAAAACATAGTTGATGCAGTCAAAGAAGTTGCAAGTTTTTTGAGAAACCGCCCCGCAACCTGCAGAAAATATTATATACATCCTGGTATTTTAGATAGTTACACTAAAGGATACGTTATTTCAAATCTTGATAATGTCCCTAAAAAGAAAAAGTACTTCTCAGTAGACGGACTTGGAATTCACGAAAATAACACTATGGCACTCCTCACATATATTTCAAATTGATCCACGCTTGAAAATTTCAAAAAATATCCTATAATACGCAGATGAGTTATTTAGATAGAGATCATAGACCAACTGGAGCTGACATTGGACATCAAATTTTAGCTTCGGAAGGAATAGAAATTCACAGATTTCCTCCTGGAATGCAAAAGAGTAAAGGACTAGTTGACGCGTCATTAGCTTTATTCGGATTTATTCTTCCAGATGGAGATGCAAGGTGGCAAGTTGCATATGGTTACCAGAAAAATGTAACAGAGAGTGGATTATCTCAATTTAATTTTGAATCAGCCATGAGAGCAATATATTTAGGATCGGCACCAAGCAGAATAAATGGATATCGCTCATCTGTAACTGATGAAAATCTTAGACAGCTATGTAGAGCGATACAAAATTTAGGTGCAAATAGAGATGTCAGCGAAAGATTTCAGAGAACTAGATTCGTAAATCCTGGAGGATCAAGCGTTCTTTTAACATTCACAGACAGACTCTCTAGGGGTAGTAATCCAGATGGCACCACTGCATGTCCTGAAGCTCTTTATCAAATAAGATTATCTATGCATGGCCGTTATTTAGGAAGGGTTGGATTTAATATTCATACTCCAGCAGGCGATGGTATTAAAAGATCTGTTTTGTCTATCACTAACGTACAGGGAGCAAAAGATAGCGCAGAAGGCATGAGAGATTTTAGGCAAAGATCTGGACAACATCCTTTAAACTTTCTCGCGGGGATGGTTAAAGATATGTATCAAAATCCTGATTTTCCCCAAACGGAAGTATTAGGAATTGCAAATCCATGGAGCCCTATTGGATATGTAAATCCTGACTTATATCATTCTGTTTTTACTAGAACGGGTATCAAAAAGGTTCCTTTTGAAAGACCTGATCCAAATTCTCCGGCTAGCCGTCAAGCAGAACTTGCTGTTTTGTTTCAACACAGAAGACCTATGCCAAATGGGCACCAGGAGCGGGGAAATTAACTATAGTTTTTATAACTTCGGGAAGTTCTTTTAATTTATCTGAAACCTTCTCAGCATCTTCTTTTTTACAAATCACATGAACATCTTGGCCAGTGTTAATCGTAAAGTAACATTCAAGTCCTTCACGTCGAAGACTTTGAACATATTTCATAACTGCTACAGTCCCTGGCGTCCAATAAAATAATGGCGGATTGGAAGTAAAAAGAATTGAGTGAAATTCTAGAGCCTCTCTCTCAACAATGTCTCCAAAATCTGAAAAGTTTTTTTCTTCGATTAATTTTTTAACTTTCATAATTTTCTCTGGAATTCCCTCTAAGCGTTTTTCAAAAAATATTCCTGATCTTGCTGACTTTTGCCCCTCGCTTGTTGCTAAGAATTTTTTCTCTGTACTAACAACTGCTATGACATCAGCAATATCAAAATAGTCCGGCGAAAAAACACTTACTCCATAAGAAGTGTCAGAAGTATCTCCATCAAGCCATTCTACAAATCCATCTGGAATAGAACGACATGCTGATCCAGATCCCTGGCGCGCCAAAATAGATAATTCTTTTGGAGAAAGGTTAAGACCTGCTGCTTTACTAGCTGCGAGAGTTAATGCTGCAAATCCTGATGCAGAAGATGATAATCCGGTTCCAGTTGGAAAATTATTTGAGGTAACCACCTTTGCTTTTTGGTCAATTTTTGCAATCGACCTAATTCTATCAAGATGCTTTACGGCTCTACTTCCCTCTAAATCCTCGCTTTTACCATTTATCTCAATATAATCATTTTCAAAATCTCCAAATTCCACCTCAGTTGTAGTTGTGAGATCTGAAAGATTCATAGAAATACTCCCATTTTCGGGAAGCCTTAAAACCTCATCTTTTCTTCCCCAATATTTAACGAATGCTATATTTGATGGTGCTTTTGCAGTTGCTTTCATATTAAATTAAATTTTTTGAATATATCAATTATACCATCCTCATTTATATGACCTCCAATAAAATGTCTCTGATCAGTTTTATCAAGTTTTTCTTTTAATTCCTCAGTCCCATTTCCCATTACTCCTTTATATCCACAAATTTCTATAAAATCCCAATCATGAATTGTATCCCCAACTCCTAAAACATTTTCCAAATCTACTTTTAAATAATCAGCCAGATACTTCACCCCTGAACGCTTTGAAACTTTTTTGTTAGTAACAACCATTGCCTTTACGGGAAGAAGAGCAGGAGCACTTGACCAGCTGTAGTTAAATTCTCCATTTGATTCTTTAATTGATTTCTCAATTGCTTCCTTTTCTTCTTTATCAAAAGCTACAACATTTATCTTTACAATATCTTCTCTATCTGCAATTTCCTTAATATCCTTAACTAGCTCCGGTTCTTGTTTTAAAAATCCAGAATATTTTTCAGAAAAATCATTTTTTGAATCATTTTGTAAATAATAATTTTTTGTTGTAAATAGATTTACGTAAGTATTCTTGGGCAATGAATCCAATAAATGATGTATATTTTCACTCTCTAAATAAGTTGAATGAATTATTTGAGATTTAAACGGATTAAATATAGTTGCACCCCCATCAGCTATGTGTGGATTATCAATTCCTATTTTAGAAATATTTTCCCATGCTGCAAATGTTGGTTTTCCGCTCAAAAAACTTACAGGTATTCCGCCTGAATGAATTTTATGTAAAATTTCACTAACTT
>CAYQEJ010000007.1:0-7253 GCA_964416505.1 uncultured Gammaproteobacteria bacterium | reverse complement strand
AAAAAACTTACAGGTATTCCGCCTGAATGAATTTTATGTAAAATTTCACTAACTTTTTTACTAGGGTGTGGGAAATTTATTCCGGGGAGGCTTCCGATTATAACTCCATCTATATCAAGAACTATTGCTTTTATCATTTTCTACTCTTACTCCTTCCGCGTTTGTTCTAACTTCTAGAACTTCTCCGCCTGCGTCAGTAATTCCTTTTTCGATATTTTTCAAACTTTCACTCGGTCCAAATGCAATCATACAATCTCCCCCACCAGCTCCTGATAATTTTCCTCCATATGCTCCTCCTGTTATAGCTCCACTTATCATAGCGTCCAACTTTTCAATGCTAACTCCAAGTTCTTTTAGTAAGCTTTGGTTATCATTCATTAAACTACCAGCGGCTTCCCAATTTCCACTTACTATTTCTGGTCTAGCTTTTTCTACTATTCCATCGATTTCATTATAGATTTCATCAAGTCTAGTTTTATTGTCTGCAAATTTTTCTTTAACCTGATTTATGAGAGTTACTGTATCTGCTTTTACTCCTGTGTATCCGACAATTAATGGAAGTGAATCAATATTTAGTGGCTCTATCTTTTTTCCTCCAGTTAAAAAATAAAGTGTACCTCCGTAAGTTGCAGCAGCTACGTCAAAACCAGATCCTTTTCCTTGAATGTCTAAAACTGCCTTAAATGCTAAATCAAAAACTCCTTTGTTATCTAATTTTAGGTCAAATAATTCTGATAGAGCTTTTACGGCACAGACGGTGGAAGCAGATGAAGATCCAAAACCAAATTTAGAAGAAAATTCTGCAGATGTGGTAATCCTGATCCCCTTACTTAAATCATATTTATCATAAAAATTCTTTACTGCAATTTCTACAAATTTTGCACCTTTTGGAATATCTCCCTGACCTAACTCTGAAATAGGTTTTTTGTATCCCGTAACATCTACGTCGGAGGCCTCTAACTCAAAATTTGATGAATCCAAAATTTCTGCTGTCAAAGTTATTCTTTGATCTACAGCTGTTACGAGACATGGATGATCATACACAACTGCGTGCTCTCCAAAAAGCATTAATTTCCCTGGTGCCGATACTGTAACTTTAATCATTCTTCTCTTAAACCCTCAACGCCTAAACTAAGCTGAGAAGGTACCAACTGATGAGATTCTAGGACTTTTTTGAGTTTTTGTAAATCAGTAGAATAGATAAGAATTATTCCTGTAGATTTGGTTACTCCACCAGCTCCACAAATTTTCGCAGCTGCTCCGCTAGATTCAATATCTCTTATCAAACTTTTTGCATAATCAGAAACAACTCCCAATTTTTCTAAATTTTTTTCTCCCATTTTTATTATTCCAGTAATTTGTTTTGGAATATTTTTTTCAAGAGCTAGATATAGATCTTTTACCAACTCTTCCTGTTTATCCATAATTTCTTTTACATAAAGTTCTTTTTCATTAAATAAGTCTCTAACTCGGGAAACCATTTCTCCTGTAGACTCACTTGGGGTTCCAGTATTAATTATGTAAAAATTATTTTTTATTTCATCGCTCACACTAAACGGAAGAGGTTTTACACCCTGATCTTTTTTAAATCTCACTAGCCCTCCATAATTTGACGTAGAATTATCTCCACCTGAGGGCTTTCCATGTTTTTTTTGTTCTGCCAAAAAAGCGATTTCATTAATTATTTTTTTATCTATTTTTTTACCTGTATACAAAGTAAGTGCACCAATAATTGCTACAGCCAGGGACCCTGAGGAACCCATTCCACATCCCACAGGAACTTGGGAATCAATTTCCAGATCAAATCCTTTTTCAATTTTTAAATTATGATATTTAATGAATTGCCCGACTATAATCGCGGGATAATCTAGTGGATTCTGAGTAATTGATTTCAATAAGTTGATATCATTTGATTTGTCATATTCTTCCCAATCCTTATTTGCTTTTTCAAATTTCGCTATTAAATCTTTAACAGAAATTTCTATTTGTTGATCATAATTTTTCGAAGTAATTTTTATAAGAGAGTCTGGTCTTTCTGAAATTTCGACAAAACATCTTTTGTCGACAGCGGCAAGAATTGCAGGTTTGTTATAAACAATTGCATGTTCACCTAAAAAATGTAATTTTCCTGGAGCAGAGACTTTAATTTTCTTCATCGCTATTGGTTTAAACTTTATATGATACGCGATTATACTCTCACTATCTCCTGAAAACAATCTCCTTAAAACTGCTTTAACCCCTCTTCCCTTTACTAAATCAGATTCATCCCAGTCTACAAGCTGCCCAATAACTTTTTCATGATTATCCATCTCAACAATTACCACTGGATATGGCGCTTCATGATGAAAGGCCTTAGTAGGAACTCTAATGATGGTCCAGTTAAGGATTTTTCCTTCGCGTCCAATTCGATCTGAAACACTTTTCTGTCTTCTCCAAAGCTTTACTGGTGTTGTAATCATACTGTTTTTAATAAATGCAATGCTGCGACTGCACCCGATCCTCCTACGTTTTGAGTAAGTCCTATCTTTGCATTTTTTACCTGTCTTTTTCCGGCTTCCCCCCGAAGCTGAGTAACTATCTCAACTATCTGTTTTATTCCTGTTGCTCCTACTGGATGGCCACATGCCTTGAGTCCACCTGATGGATTAGTAATAATTTTTCCAGATCCAATTGTCATTTTCCCTTTTTCAATATCTCTTGCTCCTTCGCCTTTCTTCGAAAAACCTAAGTCCTCTACTGCAATTGCTTCAGCAATTGAAAAACAATCATGAAGCTCAGCAACATCTATATCCAAAGGCGTCAATCCTGTTTTTTTATATGCTGTTTTTGATGCTTTTACTGTAGAAGCCAACGAAACGAAAGAATTTCTCTTATGAAGTGAAAGCGTATCAGTAGCAATTTCGCTTGCAATAATCTTAACACCTTTAAGTTTTTTTGAAGGTTCTGAACTAATTACAACAGCTGAAGCACCATCGGAGATCGGAGAACAATCTAAAAGCCTCAAAGGATCAGCAATTCTTCCACTTTTTAATACATCCTCTACGGTAATTTCTTTCCTGAATTGAGCTTTATCATTCAATGATCCATGAAAATGATTTTTTACAGCTACGGAAGCCAGCGTCTCAGATGTAACCCCGAACTCATCCATGTAAGCTTGGGCCATAAGAGCATAAATCCCCGGAAAAGTAATTCCAGCCATTCTCTCATCATCTGATCCAGCACCCATGAGTCCATTAGTCACTTCATCCTGTCCCGAATCCGTCATTTTCTCAATTCCCAATACTAAAACATTTTTGTATGCTCCTGACATTACTGCGTTGTATGCATTATGAAGCGCTACCCCTCCAGATGCGCATGCTGCCTCAATTCTTACTGCAGGAACACTTACGCCTAATTCTTCTGCAAAAAAAGATCCTAAATTTGCTTGATTTCCAAGTGTACCTGCAAGCATGTTACCTACAAACAGCCCATCTATTTTTTCGGCTTTTATATAGGACGCATCAATTGCGTTCTTCATCGCCTCATATGCCAAAGCTCTGGGTGATTTTCCCCAAAGCTCTCCAAATTGTGTAGTTGATACACCTAAAACATTTACATTCATAATGTGTGCATATTTTTCAAATATTGCGGGTAGCTGATATATACTTTATTTGCGATTTGATCTTCAACTTTTGTACTCTTTTTCTGTTTTTCTAAAATATTTTTGGTAGTTTGGAAAATAAATCCATCTGATCCTGCACCAGAACCATAAGAAACAAAAAATATTTTTTCATTAGGTTTTGCGATATCCAAAACCGCTGCTAGACCTGTGAGAGACGAAGCAGAATATGGATTTCCAATTTTATCTACTATTAAAGAAGGTGCAATTTGCTCAGAAGTAAACCCAATTTTTTTGGCTACAGCTCTAGGAAATTTACCATTCGGCATATGAAAAACTGCATACTTAAAGTCCGTTGGTTTTAAGCCTGATTCGTCCATAAGCTTTTTTGCCTCGCTTATTACATGCATGAAATATGCAGGTTCTCCTGTAAATCTACCAAAATGTGAAGGATATCTCATACCATCTCTTCTCCAAAAATCCGGCGTATCAGTTGTATAAGAAGACGTAGTTAAAATTTCTGCAATTATTTCCGATTTTTTATTTCCTAAAATATACGCTGCTCCTGCAGATGCAGCAGTATACTCTAGCGCATCATGAGGTTTTCCCTGCGCAGTGTCAGCACCAATCGTCATTCCATATTCAATTTCTCCAGAATTTATCAGAGAATTCGCCACTTGCATGCCAGCCGTTGCTGCTTTACAGGCAAATTCTAAATCTGCAGCAAAATAATTTGGGCCGATTCCTAAATATGAAGCGGCAATTGAAGAAGATGGGTTCACAGCATAAGGATGAGATTCCGAACCAAAATAAACACACCCAATTTCCTTAGCATGTATCCCACTCATTTCAAAAGCTCTAGATCCAGCTTCTACTCCGATTGTAATTGCATCTTCATCAATAGCTGGAACACTCTTTTCTTTAACTCTTAATCCAGATAATATTTCTTCTTCATCTTTCTTCCATACGTCCGCAATATCTTCAAGTTTTATCCTGAATTTCGGAATATATGATCCGTATCCAACAATTCCAGCCATATTATTTTCTACCCCTTCCGAGTCTTTCGTGAGCCTTTGCCAAAGTTCCTTCTGAAAGACTTGAAATTAAAGAAATTTCACCAGCAAGAACTGTTGCCCCAATTATTTCTGCAAACTTTTCAACTTTTCCTGCTCCAAGAACCCCCATAATACTCAGCGCTTCCTTTTGCGTAGCAAGAGCGGTCCCTCCACCAATTGTTCCTACATTTAAAGAAGGCATATAAATAGAAACCATTAAATCTTCTCCTATAACTTTTGCAGTTGTAATTCCCATACTTGCTTCCGTAACATGAGCTGGGTCCTGTCCGGTTGCAATAAAGATTGCTGCAGTAACATTTGCAAAATGTGAATTAAAACCTAACGAACCACTCATGGCACTTCCTATCATACATTTCGCCAACCATACATCAAAAAATTTTGAAGCTGTAGTCTTTAAGGTTTTACTCAAAACTTCCTTGGGAATAATTACTTCACTCCATACCTTAAAACCTCTATTATTTATAAAATTAAGCCATGAAGGTTTTTTATCTATATCAAAATTTCCAGCTACAGAAATGAGCTTAGCAGGTGTTTCCTTTTCTATTAGATCACAAATAGCCTGAGTCGCAATTGTTGCCATATTCATGCCCATAGCATCAGATGTGTCAAAGTAAAATCTTACGAAAACATAATTTGAAAGACTTTTAACTTTTGCTTTTTTATACTTAAGATGAGATGAGGTTCCTTCTGCAGCTTTTTTAATTTTATCTTCGTTTTCTTTTATCCATTTAAAAACTTTTCTTTGCTCATTAAGATTTTTTACAGAAAAGACTGGCCCTCTTGTTTGACCTACTCGATATGCAAAAGTATTTGCTCCTCCACTTTCAAATATTGCTTTTGCTCCCCTATTAATGGAAGCTACCAGAGCACCTTCCGTAGTAGCTAATGGTATATAAAATTCATTCTTAAAATTAGAGCCATTTATCTTAATCGGTCCTGCAATTCCTATTGGAACCTGAGCCGCACCAATCATGTTCTCATTATTGCGTGTAGATGCAATAGATTCATCAAGAGTAAATGAACCTATATTTGATAAGTCTAGTTTTAATTCCTTCTCAATTGCCTTTCTTCTCTCGGCTGAATTTTTATAATCCCTCAGATTCATAACTAAAAACTAAGCGCAATACACGCCTAATTATATAGTCGTAATTTTTAAAAAAATCATTCGAAGTAATTTTTATGTATAATAGGCATGTGGGAAAACTAGTTGAAAAAGTTTTACAAGGCAACCCAGAGGCTGTAAGTGAATTTTATAAATCTTATTCTCCAAAAATATCTAACTATCTCTCATCTCATCTTCCAACTTCTGAAGATGCTCAAGAAGTTAACAATGATGTCTTTCTAGAAGCAATTGATTCATTAAATATTCTAAATGATGAAAAGAATTTAGAAGCTTGGCTGTATAGAATTGCTCACAATAAAATGGTCGACTACTACAGAAAGAAAAAAATCAAATCCCTTCTCCTCTCCCAAATACCATATCTTGAAATCATTGATAAGGAAGTTCATCAGCCAGAATTTCAATTTGAAAAGGAAAGAATCAGGGAAAGAATAGAAAAAACCATATTGAGTCTCTCGGAAAAATATCAAAAGATTTTAAGACTTCATTATGAAGAAGGATTATCGGTAAAAGATTTAGCAATCAAATTAAAAATGTCATTTAAAGCTACGGAATCTCAATTATTTAGAGCCAGAAAGCAATTTATTGTTAATTATGGACGAATCTGAATTTATCCTAAAACTTCAAGAAAGAGCCCGCACTCAAGAAAAAATTGTTAGAGACATGCCTTTCTCAAAAATTTTTGCCACAGTTAGTCTTTGGTTAGGGAGTCATCCCTACAGAATAATCATTCCGCTTGCAATTATATTAACTCTTCTATTCAGAGGGTTACTTGGACCAAAGTATACAGACTTTGTGCTTTACATATTTAAGACAATATGAGAAAAAGAACATTTTTTATATACGCTACTTATGTATGGACAAAAACTTTACTCGGTCTTACTCTTCATCCATATTCCTCAATTAGAGATACATTAAGACGCCCTATTTTACTCCCGGTAATCGTAAGTCCACTTATAGGACTAGGATTACTTCTTATAACAGGAAAGATAGCATCACTTTTAATAGTAGTTTACGATTTAAAGAGAGAAATAATTGGACTTCTTTTAAGCTCTATGCTAATCTCCATTGTCTTGTGGCAAATCTTACTCGTCTATTTACTATTAAGCTTTATCCTCGCTTATTTTAGAAGAAGATAATCACCTCTTTTTCCCTAAAAATTTTCTTAAATAGAATAAATATGAAATTATTGCAGATATAAAAATTGCCAAAAAAGGATTGACAAATTTCCAGATTAATATTCCCAAAATTACTATTGCAAATGCAAAAGCTAAAATAAAAATTATACTTTCAAGCCTAGAATTTACTCCTAATACTTTTATTTTCATATATTTATTATAACGAAACTTTCTTTTTGAGGCTAGATAATATAAAATTACACTACCTTGCTGGATCATCTAATGGTAGGATAGCGGACTCTGAATCCGTTCATCTTGGTTCGAATCCAAGTCCAGCAGCA
>CAYQEJ010000006.1:0-81913 GCA_964416505.1 uncultured Gammaproteobacteria bacterium | reverse complement strand
TAAAAGCTGGAATTGTAGATCCATTAAAAGTAGTGCGATCTGCAGTTCAAAATGCAATTTCAGTAGGAACTATGATTCTCACAACAGAATCACTAATAACCGATTTACCTGAAAAAACTCCACCACCACCTCCAGGAATGCCACCAGGCGGCATGGACTACTAAAATGAATACTGCTCGCACATTCAAATCAAATAAAAAATAAACAAGCCGTCTGGAGAGACGGTTTTTTTGTATTTATTTATTGCAACCGAGAAGCTCACCGAAATCAATCAATACTCGAGCTGACTTAAACCCGGGTACGATTGGTTAATGAACCAGTCGAGATTGGAGGTGAGACAGATGAAGAAGAGGAAACTAATAAAAAACTTCCTTGTCTAGTGATAATAGACGGGAAGTCTTGGTATTCCAGCGCATCTGGAATTCTTTTACCCTACAATAGGTAGAAATTGAAAATAGGTGAGCTTCTCGATCCCAGTAATATTTTAATAGTAAAATAAAGTAACGAAATCCGCAAGCAGTTAAACGATTTTTTTACCAGCGAGGAATAATTTACCTTTACCTACATTTGTATTTACTGGAACACCATTTTTACAAAGAGTACAGTCTTTTGCTTCCATGGCATTAAATTCTAGATTTATAAGTGCATCGATTTTTTTAACACCTATATCTTTTGCTTTTACATTTCCTCTATTTGCAATTGCTCCAAGCCCTATCACTTTACCTCCTGCTCTTTCAGTCATTTCAATTACCTTTTTTACACTTCCTCCAGTAGTAAGTACGTCTTCAACGACTAAAACTTTTTTACCTTTCACAAAAGAGTCGTAACCTCTTGTAAATGTAAATCCTCCTTCTCCATCTTTCTCTGCATAAACTCCAGGAATATCTTTTTTTAGTAATTTAGATAGTTCAGATGCTGTATTATTGGATAAAATTACTCCTCCCATTGCAGGATCTACAACTACCTCAACTCCTGAATCTCTAAAATCTTCTGCCCACATTTTCGTTAATTGTCTTATTAAGGAGGTGTGAGGGTAAATTGCATCTTTGTTTATGTATTTATCTCCGTGTTTTGCAGAGACGTAAACGAAGTGTCCATCGGTTAAAACTGCGTTTGCTTTAGCCAATATTTTTTTTACTTTTTCTTCTCTTTTCATAAATATTTAAGAATTTCTTCGTTTAGTTCTATTGTTTTTTGACGCGCTACTTGGGCAAAATCTGCATCATTACTAGCAAATATAATAGCACGAGATGAGTTAATAATCATTCCTTGATTTTGGCTATTTTTTCCAGCTTTTACAGTAGCTTCCACGTCTCCTCCTTGTGCACCAATGCCGGGAATTAAAAGTGGCATGTCGCCAACTGCTTTTCTAATTTCCGCAAGTTCTTTTGGAGCAGTTGCCCCGGCTACTACTGCACAATTCCCATTTTTGTTCCAATTTTTTGCAATCGACTTAGCAACATGAAGATAGAGTGGTTCTTTTCCAATTTTTAAATTTTGAAACTCGGAAGCGCCAGGATTTGATGTTCTCGCAAGAATTATTATTCCGCGATCTTTATAATCTAGAAAATTTTGGACTGCTATAGATCCCAGGTAAGGATGGATGGTTATGGCATCAGCATTTAAAAATTCAAAAGCAAATTTTATATAACCCATATTTGTAGAATCAATATCTCCTCTTTTTGCATCAAGTATTACAGGAATATCAGGGTTAATTTTCTTTATATAATCTATGGTTTTCTTGAGTTCTTCGATTCCTTTTTCTCCCTGTGCTTCATAAAATGCAGAATTTGGCTTATAAGCGAGGACTAGATCATGTGTTTTATCTATTATTTCTTTATTGAATTTAAAAAAAGAGGTTATTCCTTTTGGAAGTTTTTCACTAACTGGATCGAGACCAACGCAAACAAATTTATTTTTACTCCATCCCGTTTCAAGTTTTTTGACAAAGCCGTTTTGATTTTTTTTCTTTGCCATAATTATAATTAAGCTTATTATATCGGTCTGTCTGAGGTAGTCAATAGTATAAAATAAATTGAACTTAAGAATAATTCTTGTTATAGTAAACTTCTACGTATGCGAAAGATAATTCTTTTCCTGACTCCGCTACTTATTTTAACTATTCTTTTTTTACTCATAGTTCTTATTATAAATAGGGATTCAGGTACGGGAGCTCTTCAGGTAACCAGTGTCTCGGAGTCTCAGGTTTTTTTAAATAGTAAATATGTTGGAAAGACTCCTCTTTGTCTTTGTGAATTAAAAGATCTTTTAAAAACCGGAGAATATAACATAAAACTCGTTCCCACACAAAAGGGGCTGAAGGATTATGAGCAAAAAATAACTATATATAAAGGAGTTCTAACGGTTGTAGATCATACATTCGATGTGGAAGTTGCAGCATCTACGGGAAGTCTTATCACGCTTTCTCCTATTGATGACACTGCTAAAGCTGAGCTTATGGTTGTGTCTTTTCCCGATAATGCGCAGGTAGTAATTGATAGTAATTCAGTGGGGAATACTCCATATCTAGCAACAATTACAGCATCTGATCACGAAATAAAATTATTAAAGGATGGATATAAAGAAAAAATTATTAAGGTTAAAGGAGTGGAGGGAAAGAGACTTGAAGTTACTATGAATCTTGGAATTAAACTTGACGCCAAAACAGTTGAAAAGACTAGAGAAGAAGTTAAGGTTCCAAGTGTTACAATTCTTGAAACTCCAACAGGTGAATTAAATGTGAGAAGCGAGGCATCAGTTGGATCAGAATTGATTGGTACAATTAATCCAGGCGAGAAGTATGACTTAATTAGTGAAGAGAGTGATTGGTTCGAGATTAAATTAAAAGACGGAAAAACTGGATGGATAAGCGCTACTTATGCTTCTAAAAACTAAGGACCGACAAAATAAATTATAAAAATTACCATAAGCGCCCAAATGCTGACTGTTATAAGAAGAGGTTTATCTGAGAATAAAACTTTTTCAGGGCTTTCTCCTTCATGCTTTTCATAGATATCTTGAAGATAACGCATTAGGCCATAAACAACAGGGATAATTGTAAGCATAAGCCATTTTCTCTGGAAAAAACTAGGGAGTAAATCTTCTACTAAAAGTCCACCTAATGGAAGATGAATCCCTGTAGGATTTTCAAGAAAAGTAAAAAGCGAATAAGCTATAAATGTACTTGTAGCAAAAATAGACGCATAAACATCAAGTAATCTTTCTGAATAATGAGAGAGAGTTTTTCTGGTTGCTGACAGGTTATCTATTTTTCTTGAAGATATAAGAGTGAGTTCTGATCTTCTTTTACCGATAGCTAGAAATAGAGAAATTGAAATTGTAGTAAGAAGGAGCCATACGGATATGTGATATCCGCTTGCAAATTCTCCACCCAAAACTCTTAAAATATATCCCGCTGCAATTGCCAAAATATCAATAACAGTTATTGTTTTTAAAATGCTTGAATAAAGAATTTGAAGAAGTAGATACACTATTATAAATAAGAAAAATGTTGGATTAATTAATAGAGACACGGAAAGTGATGAAAGTATTAGAAAAACAGCGATAAAGCCTGCAAATCCAACATTAACATCTCCATGAGCAAGAGGTCGGAATCTTTTAAAGGGATGCATTCTGTCATTTTTAATATCAAAAATATCATTGATAATATAAGTTGCTGATGAGACTGCACAGAAAACCAAAAAGCCTAATATCACAGGCGTAACTGCGGTAAGATTAAAAAGTTCTCCTGTAAAAGTGACAGCGGCAAAAATTGCAAAATTTTTCACCCACTGGCGAGGTCTAAGTAGTCTTAAAATGTTATATGCTTTGCGTCCCATTTTTCTTTCTAATTAAATAATTAAGGAATAGTAAAGTTCCTCCTACAATTATAACTAACATTATTATTGCAAAAATTTTACCTCTACTTGAAAGAACTAAGCTAAGCGATCCAAATATAGCAGATATGACCCAGTAAAACAATGCAATTTGCCTTTGGTTTGCGCCAGTTGAAAGAAGAAGGTGATGAAGATGTTTTCTGTCATGCCAGAAAGGAGAATGTCCTGTTAATATTCTTCGTGCAATTGTGAACGCTCCATCTGCAAGAGGGACACCCATTACAAGAATTGCAGTTGCTAGTTTTGCGCTGGAAAGGATTGATACTACCGCAAGTAGAAGATAAATAGAAGTTGCTCCGTATCCAGGGAATATTTTTGCTGGATGAAAATTGTATATTAAGAATCCAATAGCACATCCAGCTATTATGAAAGAAAGAGTTGTTGTTGTCTGGGTTAGGGAGTCTCCCAGTCCAAATCTTAAGCTAAGAATTCCGATAAATATTGCTGATATTGCGACTATTCCTGGCATTTGCCCATCGACACCTTTACTCCAGTTAAGCATATTCATAACCCACACAATCCAAAGAACCGCAACGACTTGAGCAAGCGATATGAATCCAGAAATACCAAGAATGCTAAATGGAACTTTTAATTCATTTAAGAATAAAATTCCTCCAAGCGGATTGGTGATAAAATTTACGCTAACTCCAAATGCGACTACTAGTACTGCACAAAAAATATTTACTATAAATCTAACATAAGGAGAAATATCAAGCTTATCATCCATAAATCCAACTATAAGAGATATAAATGATGCTAAGAAAATAGTATTTGTAATTGCTGTATGTGGGAGAAAAATAAATGCGGAGATAAGAGCTCCTAGAAAAAGAGGAACTCCACCTCCTCTGGGAATTGGTTTTGAGTGAATCACAGCCGGATGCCGTCTTACTTTTGGGTCATCTATGATGCCCATTTTTTTAAAGATAATAATTGAAATTGGAGTAAAAATTGCTGTTGAAATAAGCGCAAAAATAAACGGTAAAAAAATATGAATATTGAAAATATCCCCCATCAGATTATTAAAAGTATAGTTCTAAAAATAAAAAGCGAATTAAGAATAATAATTAAAAATGTAGTTACGGAAATCAATCTTGCAATTAGGGGAGAATGTGAATAGCTTAATCCAGATAAAGCAATATTTGCCACAAACATTCCAAATACTATTATTGAAGGAATAAATATTCCCAAGGTTGAGCTAAGTCTATTTTCTCCCCATGGAAGTTGATTATACATGGGAATTAAAGGGGGTAATTTTGAATAAGTAAGAACAATAAAAATAATTGTGATTAAAATGAATAGGAAAGAAATAATATAAAGTCTGAAAATTAACCTATCTTTTTTAATGTATTCAAAATATTTTTTCATAAATTTCTGCTCCTCTAATATTTATTTTTTTATCATAATCTGTTAAGGAAAGAGGATAATCTCCTGCATTCGGCATAACAATAATAAATTTGGGTTTTTTTGTTTTTATAGCAATATCCATTTCAGTTAATCCCGTAGGATAGTTAGTTATATGATAAGCGACAGTATATCTCATTATTGGAGTTTTTTCTGCTAATTTGTATACTTGCGCATTGTTTCCCCAAATGAAAATTGTGTCTTCTTTGGTGGTGTTTGCTTTTATATATCTTGCTAACTCATAATCTCTTGGAGTGTTTCTGTCGAAAAAAGACTGATAGCTGGAAACGTCTTTTTTGCTTGAGCAAAATGCAATGAGGTTTGTATAGTGTTGAATAATTTTTCCTTTTAAATTAAATGTATTAATTACAGCGATATATCCCGCAATTAAAAATATTATTAAGAAAATTCTTGTTTTCCTTTCTTCTATAATTGCAGCAATCATTAAAGAAAAGCTCGGAAGAAGCATAATCATGTAATGCGTATAAGGTCTTTGAGCAAAAAATGCGCTGAAAAGAGAAAAAGAAAACCATGCGCTAACTAATAAAATATTTCTTGGAATTTTTTTTCTCTTGAAAAAAAGAAATGCTAAGAAAGTTCCTAAAAGTCCAGCTTTTATATAAAGTAATCCTTGAGGAATTATAAATTGATTTCCGTATCCAACATATCCCACATTGCTAAATAAGAATGCATTTAACGTGTCTTTGAAATTATTTGTTACAAAAAAGTAGCCAAGAGTTACAAGGATCGGAGCGCTAAATCCAATAATATATGGAATAGTTCTAAGTTTTATTTTATCGCTAAGATCTTTTTCATGATCAATTAATATAAAGAAAAGTAGAGCAAGGAAATCAAATGCTGCTACGATCTTTGTAAGAAAAGCGAGGCTTAATAAAAATCCTGCTAGGAGATGAAATTTAAAATGCCACGCTTTTTTTACAAATTCTCCCGACACTATTAGATATGCGCTTGTAATAATAGGTAGAAGCATAAAGTTTTCTGCGTTAGCAATATTTCCTTCTACTATTCTTGTTCCAAATGCAAATGTGTAAATTCCTGTTGAAATATATGTGGCCCATTTTGTTTTTGGAAAAAGTTTTCTTGCTGTAAAGAAAAAGGCCCAAACTGAAGCTAATCCAAAAATTAAAGAAAGCGTACGAAGAGCAAACTGATCAGAATTGAAAATTGCATAAATTACATATAAAAGGGGAGGTTTATTGTCCCAAGCCTCTGAATATAACGAAGCGCCATTTCTTATTAAAATTCCAAGTGCTTGATAAATTCCTTCATCTCCATACCAATAAGGTTCAAAAAGAGAAGGCCAGCGAAAAAGAAAGAAAAATAATGATGCAATTATAAGAAACCAGAAAGATGCGCTTTTCTCAAGTCGCGTTATCAATTTCATAATTTTTCAGTCACTTTGTATTCCATTTTTTTCCCTAGCATAAGTTGAGTATGTGAAATAATTGCAGGAAGAGAATTTAGAAAAAATCCTGCAATTGGCATAAGTATAAATTCTAACGGAAACATAAGTTCTCTAAATCTTGATTTACTTAAATGTTTTGGTCTATTTCTATAATCTATTACTATCATAACAACTAATGCTATGAGAGAAGTAGTTAGAATAATTCTTGCTAGTACTGGAAGACTGTAGCCTAATGAGGTTCTTGAAAATTGTGGATTAAGTAGCGTGATTACGCTTGTTGCTATTGTTAGAATAAACCAGTTGGCAGGCCAGAGGAAGTGGTCTAGTAAAACATGAAAAAGAATTTTTGTTTTTCTTATGAATGGAACTCCAGGAACCGTAAGCCACCATTTTATAAATATTGGATCATCGCTCGCTCCATAAGACCAACGTCTAATTTGGGAATATTTATTTTTTAAGCTACCTATGTATGTGGGAGAAAGAGGAGAATCCATAGATGTTTTCAGGAAGATTGGATTTGCAGCTAAATCACCTTTCATCATAAAATAGGCTTTAAAATAAACCCTATAATCTTCAGGAATAACGTCTGTATCCCAATAACCTATTCTTTTAAGTAGTAGAAAAGAGAGCGAATAAGTAGAGGTTGCAATTAATCGATCGCCCTGAACTAAAAGTCCGGTTCTATGAAGACTTGAGAAAAATGAAAATACACGGCTTGCAGCTGGAACACTCCAGAAATTATTATGATCAACATTTGCTGATTGCCAGAATCTATTATATCTTTTATTTTCTCTTAAGAAGTCGTAAGCAAGGTAAGAGAAATATTGTCTGTCGAACATAGAGTCTGCATCTGCTGTAGTAACAGTCGTGAAATTAACATCTATTAGATTAGAATCAATAAGAATTTTGTTTATTTCTTTTCCAGCAAAAGATTCATTTGAAGATTTTCCTTTTACTTCACCAGGAATATCTGGGTGGTATGTTGCATATATTCCTCCGAAAATATTTTCAAACTCCTTTATTATTTTGTTTGCTTTTTTGCGTCCTTCCTCTTCACGTTTTTCCATTGCTAAAACTACATGAATTCTTTCTAGAGGGAAAGTTTGGGCCGTAATTGTTCCCACGATTCTTCTAAGTTTTTCCTCGGTCTCTTTATAATTGGGTACTATTATGATGTGATTAATTTTTTTAAACTCTGGATGTTTTTGCGCTTTTTCTAACCAATTTTCTTTTTCGGCTTCTTTTATTTTTTTAGATCCAATGTATGCTGTAAACATTAAAGAAAATGATCTGTAAAACCAGTAAACGTCGAAGAAAAGTATAAAATAGGCAACTATATAAGGTACAAAAATAGCGCCCCATACTGGAAAAAGAATCAGTGTCCAGGAGATGATACCAGGTAGTGCCAAGAGAGATCTATGTGTTTTTACTGGGTAGCGTGTAAAAATTATATTAAAAAATTCTGTCATATTAATTTGAAAATATTTTTTGCGTTTTGAACTGTAGAAAGTTGGACGGAATCTTGCGAAATAGCTTTTATTTTAGCTATAGTTCTAGCCACAATTATAACATAGGAAGGCACATTCCTACTACGCCTATAGGGTTCAGGGGTTAAATACGGAGAGTCTGTTTCAGTAACTATTCTTTCGATTGGAGCAATCTTAATAAGCTCAGGCAAGGGAGTATTTTCGCCTTTTGCAATCCCTTCATAAGTAATATTTCCGTCAAATCCTACATAGAATCCAAGTTCCAAAACCTTCTTAAGAAAATCAATATCTCCTGACATACAGTGAAACATTCCAGGTGGATTTTGTTTTATAAGATTTTTATGGGAATTTAAAATTTCTAAAATATCATTTCCCGCTTGTCTATTGTGAATCTGAAGTGGAAGATTTAATTTATTCGCGAGTTCTAACTGAGAAATAAAAACCTCCTTTTGAAGTTTAGGTTCAACTATTCCATTCGAGGCATAAGAAAAATAGTCCAAACCAATTTCTCCAACTCCAACAACCTTATTTGATGATTTAGCGATTTTTTCAAGTTCATCTACGAAATTATCTTTTACTTTATCTGCATGGTGAGGATGAACCCCGATTATTGCATACAGATTGGGAAATTCTTCTGCTAGTTCAACTGCGCGCTTGCTAGATTCAATACTTGTCCCAGTGTTAATTATAAAATCTATACCGTCTTCCTCTGCCTTTTTTATGACTTCTCTATAATCTTGGGTAAAAGATTTAAAATTTAAATGACAATGAACGTCTATCATGTTTTTATTATAACTTTTGATTATAAGAATAAATAGTGATAGACTTACCAATCAATGGAGAGACTAAGTGAAGATCAGATAAAGGAATTAGCTAGAATTGGTTTATCGGTAGATGGGCCAGTTTCTGCTGAAGTAATGGCTTCAGTGGATGCGCAGATAAAACTTAGGCAGCTAATCGGCTCAGGTTTGAGTCCAATTGAAGTGGCAAGGTTGCTAAATATAGGGCCGGGCGAGGTCGATGCAAAGATTGCGGAAAGAGCTATTTTTTCAATTCCAACTCCAAATGGTCCCGTTATTCCAGGATTCCAGTTTGCACAATCCGCAGAAGGCACTGCCGGACTGATTGAAGGGTTAAGTGAGGTATTTCCGCATATAAGGCAAGATTTGCATCCTGTAGGGGTTGTGAATTATCTTACTTTACCAGATTCTGGTCTTTTAATTGAAGAGAGACCAGTTTCTCCGGTTGTATGGCTTAAAGCCGGAAATTCTCCAGAGCCGATAATTGCAGTAGCACAGTCACTTTAAAATCCTCTTGACAAAGATTTTGAATTGGTTCTTAATTAAATTATGGCAAAGAAGAAGCAATACAGACACTTTAAGCTTTATACAGATCAAAATGCGATGGGAGTAGTTTTATTTACTATGCTTGCTGGTATGGTAGGAGTCTTAATCGGAGCATTTCTTCTTTATTCTTCTTTCGGTCAAGCGGTTCTTGGAGTAGCAACCCCTTAATTACATTATTTCTCTAGAAAAAATCTTATTTCCCTTTCTTTTTTTAGTCGTTTTATTTTTGTAATTATTTGATAATACGCTTATATTTCCATCTCGTTCGAGTACTGCCAAGTCCACTTCGGAAATATTGGCAACTCCGTGTTCTCTTATTGCAGCTTCAAGTTCGTCATTGGAAATTTTTGCTTTTTTTAAATGATCAAGTATTGGTTTCCCTTCATATATAAGCATGAGTGGTTCACCCTGAATTAGTTTGCTTATCGCTTTTGATCTGTAGAAAATTTCTCCCAAAAAATAATTGGAAATAAAAAGTGTTGCAGCAGCAATTAGTCCGCCAATTAGTAAATCTGTATTTCCCCCGACCATTGCGTTTTGCACAGCATTACTTATAAGAAGTATAAATACCAAATCAATAACTGATAATTGAGATATTTCTCTTTTTCCAAAAACTCTAATTGCAGTAATAATAAATAGATAAACAACAAGAGAGCTTATGATAATAAAAATGAATGAGGCCATAAGCTAACAGTAGTAAAATTGTTACAAAAATGCAATCATTTAGATTGAGATGAGAAGTTTTTTAGCTAATTTTATAAAAGAAAATTATTTTGCCATTTTAATTTGTTTTATTTTTTTTATTGCATATTTAGTATTAGGTCTTGTAAAACATTTTCATTTTTTATCAGGTTATGATTTAGCTGTAATTAATCAATCAGTTTGGCAGTATAGTCATTTTGCATTTCCGAATTCTACGGTTCATGCTTATGCATTTACTCCTGTCTTTTGGGATCATATTGAGTTTATTCTTTTAATTCTTTCTCCTTTTTATTGGATTCATCCCAATTCTGAAACATTAATTTTATTGCAATCTATTTTATTTTCATTTTCCGGAATCCCTGTTTACTTATTGGCAAGGAAATATAAAATTAACAAATTTCTTTCTCTTTCGCTTCTTTTTTCTTACTTTACTTTTTTTGGGGTTCAAAATGCATTGTGGTCGGATGTTCACAGTTTGGTTTTTGGAGCAAGTTTTTTAACATTTTTTATTTACTTTTTAGATAAAAATAACAAATGGCTAACAATTTTATTTTTCTTTTTTGCAATAACCTCTAAAGAAGATATTGCCCTTTTAACTTTTCTAATTTCATTTGTCTATCTAATTTTTAATAAACGGAAAATAAATTTTTTGCTTATGGTTGTTTCTGTTATTTATTTATCTGGAATTTTCTTTATTTATTTTCCGCATTTTGTAGGTGGCTATAGATTTGCAAACGAAAATGGACTTTTATCAGATATTAATTTATTTAATTTTTTTAATACTCCAGAGAAAAGGCAAGTTATTTTTTATACTTTGAACTCTTTTGGTTTTTTGCCCCTGTTAAATCCTTTATTTCTAATTCCATATCTTGGAGACTTGGCGCATTATTTTATTTTAGGAAATAATACGGTCACATCTGCTCAAAGCATTTTTCTTCACTATCGAGTAACTGATTCTATTCTTTTAGTTTGGCCATTAATTTTGGTGATTGGGAAATTTAAAAAACTAAATAATAAATATTTAAGTATTTACATATTGTTTTTTGCATGTTTTACAACTTATGTTTTGCATGCTCCTTTGACTTATTTATCTAAATCATGGTTTTGGACAAAACCGTCTGGAGTTGAGAATATAAAAATGGCAATTAATGCTATTCCCAAGGATGCATATATAGTTACTCAGGTAAATATTTCTCCGCATGTTTCAAATAGAGGGTTGATAGTAACTATGTGGGGAGATGGAAAAGATTTTTCTAAAAATTCCCCATGCAGTGAAAAAAATTGTAAATGGTTTAAGTGGGCAGGAGATCCAAAGTATTTAATTGTTGATACTTCTCCGGAATGGAACATTATAAATCTTTTGGCGAATCGTGAAGATTTTATTTCAGGCCTAAATAATATGGAAAAAGATGGAACCATTGAAAAATATAAAGAGTTTGGTACAGCGAAAATCTATCATGTAAGAAAAAAGCCATTCTAGTTGTTAGATAAGTTTATTTCAAATAGAATAATAATATGGCTGAGCCTCGGGTAGAATTTCCAAGTATAACTCCAATTAAAATTATCAATCAGGAAGGTCCTTCCGTACCTATGTCTGCAAGAAAAGAGGGTGCTTCAGGATCGTTATATGAGCCATTAGTTCTTCTTTCTTCTGGTTATGATTATGAAAGAATAGGGGAGGTTATGGGAATAAGAGCTATGGATGTAAAAAATAGACTGGGATTAATGCGAGCAAATCTTGGAGTTGGTAGTAATAGGGCTGCTTTGGAAAAACTTTTGGCTCGAGGTTCCTTAACTCTTGATTCTGTGCTTCCTGAAAGATTTAATCCAGATATTTTTGCAAGAATTTCTGATCCCCAGGATAGAAAAATAATTAGCTCTCTTCTTATGGGAGCTGATTATCCGGAAATAGCATTTGCATTGAGAATTCCAGCTGCAGATATTGAGAAAAGAGTAGGCGCAATTAGGAGAAATATAGGTGCTGGAAATAATTTTCAAATATTTGTTTTTGGTCTTGGTGCAACTAATGCAAGAAAAGAAGAAGCCAGATCAAGTGGAATTCAAAAACCAGAAATTAATATATTTAAACCTGTCAGAAGTGGAGAGTCTAATTTTGAAGTAGCTGAAGGTGTATTAACTCCTCTTCAGCAACAAGTTTTGGATTTATATGTCAGAGGAGAAAAGGAGGAGGATATTCAAAGAAAATTAGGTTTAGCTAAAAGACATGATGTCAGGCGTGAGCTAAGAGGTTTGAGTATAAGGTTGGGAAAACCTAAGAGTAGTCTTGCAGCTATTGGTGCTGCTTCTGAAAAAGGAATAATAGATTTAGCAAGCGTTGTGCCTAATGATTTTGATCCAAAAGTTTTTGATTCTTTAGATGAAGTAGAAAGGCGAATAGTTGATGGTTTAACTTATCATTCTCAGGAAGGAGATATAGCTACTAAATTAGATCTTTCAGCGG
The DNA here is from genome assembly GCA_964416505.1 of uncultured Gammaproteobacteria bacterium. Classification (GTDB taxonomy): domain Bacteria; phylum Patescibacteriota; class Microgenomatia; order Levybacterales; family UBA12049; genus 2-01-FULL-39-10-A. Next base: position 69,194 of record CAYQEJ010000006.1, on the reverse strand, counting down.
ATGAATATGATGCTAAGTTGACTGAAATTAGAAAAAAAGTGGGAGCAAAGAGAAGCGCACAATTAGTCACTTTTTATTTAAGAGCTCAGCAGATGAAGGAAGATAAAGAATCTTAGGCTAAATTCTTGGGAATAGAGGATTTACAGATTTTACTTTTGATTCGTTAAATATATTTTGAATCTTTCCTGAAGTTTCTGGTAAAAATGGTTTAATCTCAAAAGCGATTTGGTTAATTCTCTCAACCCAGTTTTGAAGCAAGTCTTTAAGCTTTGCTAAATCTTCAACTTTCCATGGTTGTTCTTTTTCAATTTCTTGATCAATTTCAGAAATTCTTCCCCAAACATTTCCTAAAAATTCATGAAATCTGAATTCTTCGAATTTATTTTTATAATCTTCGTTTAAATTTATCTCTGGTAATTTATCTAATTCTACTTTTTCACAAAGGCGAGCAACGCGCGCAACTAAGTTTCCAAGTCCGTTTGCGAGATCTGCATTGTAAACTTCTTTAAACCTTTCGATGGTGAAATCTCCGTCGTCAGTTGTAGGAATTTGAGAAAGCATGTAATAGCGAAAAGCCTCGAGTCCATATTTTTCTGAAATTTCAAAAGGATCGATTACATTTCCAAGCGACTTGGACATTTTCTGTCCTCCGCTTTGCACAAATCCATGGACAAGAACTATTTTAGGAGTAGAGAGTCCAGCTGATAAAAGCATTGCTGGCCAATAAATAGTATGAAATCTGTTTATATCTTTTCCAATTACATGCATATCTGCTGGCCACCATTTATTAAATTTATCTTCTTCAACTCCGTATCCAATTCCGGTTATATAAATTGCTAAAGCATCAAACCAAACGTACATTACTTGTGAGTCATCTCCAGGAACTGGAACTCCAACCCCCTTTGCACGTTCGCGGCTTCTTGAGATGCTGAAATCTTCAAGCCCTTGTTTTATAAAACTGATTATTTCATTTTTTTTACTTTCTGGAATTATTTGAAGTTCGCCATTTTCAATTAGATCTAATAATTTATCTTGATAATTTGAGAGTTTAAAGAAATAATTTTCTTCTGTAATTTTTTCAGGTTCTTTTAGATGTTCTGGGCATTCTCCATCTACTAATTCCTTTTCAGTTTTAAAGCTCTCACACCCTACGCAGTAAAGACCAGTATAAGATTTTTTATAAATATCACCATTTTTTTCGCATAATTCCCATAATTTTTGAACACCCGGAAAATGATGATAAGAATCAGATCCTCTTTCAAAAACATCCAATTTTACACCGAGTTTTGCATATGATTCTTCAAAAACTTTTGAATTTCTATCCAATAATTCCTGGGTAGAAATTCCTTCTTTTTCTGCGGTCTGAACATTTTTAAGTGCGTTTTCATCAGCTCCTGATAGAAGAAGAGTGCTCTCTCCTAAGAGTTTATGATAATTTCTTATGGTATCCGCTTGAAAATATTCAAGAGCGTGACCTATGTGTGGTCGTCCATTTACATAAGGAATTGCAGTTGTAATATAAAATTTATTCATGGTTGGATTATAGCAGAAGTGAGCTTGGTTGGGGTTATTTTTTCTTGATTATAAAAAGTTCGGTAGTAACTAATAGTCCTAAAATTAGGATTAAAAAAATCCAATGGGTCAAGCCTATTAAGCGCATAAGGATATAAGTTAATGTAAAAATGCATATTATTACTCCGTGCTGTTTCCCTATAAATATAAAAGTAGAAAGGCAGTAAATAAAAATTCCTAAAAGAAAAAAGAAAATTGGAAGAATAGGAAGTGAAAAATTGAAAATCTGAAATTTATGAAAAGGTGAAAAATTTACAAAAAGATAAGAAAGAATTATGAGAAGTAAAATTGAAATTAACAAATAAACATAGTTATGTCTTTTCCTGGCGATTGGTTTAATTTTTCTTCTAGTTTTCTCCATAAGTTTAGTATAGCAAGAAATTGATTTTAGTCTGTGCATCTGAGATTATGTGTCTGTGGTTTTGTTAAAAAAGGAAAATAATTCATCATCTAAAGTAAAAGATTTTTACAATAGATATAACTATCCGGACGGTTCTGAAAAAAGAAAAGTTTACTTAAAGAGTCATTTGTCAAAGCACTTGGATTTCAGCAAATTAAAAGGAAAAAAGATTCTGGATGTTGGCTGTGGTCAAGGTACTATAAGCAAAATTTTAAGCGAAGCCGGCGCTGATGTATATGCAATTGACATAAGTAAGACTTCGATTGACTATGTCAAAAAACATTATCCAGAAATAAAAGTCAAACTTGGTGATGCATTGGAAATCGATTTTCCGGACAATTATTTTGATATCGTGGTTTGCATAGGAGTGTTGCACCATACTCCAGACACTCGTAAAGGTTTTAAGGAATGTGCAAGAATAACGAAGCCAGGAGGAAAATTACTTGTACTTCTCTATACGAAATATCATTTCTACCCTTTTGTTTATAAGATTGCAAAGAAACTATTTAGAAATAAAAAGCCAGATGAGGTGTCTAAGTTGTTAACTGGATCCGTAAAAAAATTCACTGAGTTTTATTATGGTGAAAAAAGAACTAGAGAAGAGACGATACAGCTTATCGCAGACCAGTTTTTTACGCCAATTGCGAAATTTCATTCAAAAAATCAAATAATAAAATGGGGTAAGGAAGATGGATTGAAATTTCTGAATACTTCAACAACATATTTTGGACAGCATAGAATCTGGCTTTTTGAAAAAATTAAAATTAACAAATAAGTATATTTTTTGATTTTCCAACTATTGGGTGCATTTTCTCCTAGTTTTCTTTGCAAATTTTAGTAAATCGTAGTTTTGTTATAATTGCCTTGTGAGTGATAAGTCTTTGAAAATTGAATGGAATAAAAAAATTAAATTAATAATTTCAGATGTCGATGAAACCATTGCTGATTTGTATAAACCAGCAGAACCTGAAATGATCGGAGAGCTTAAAGATTTATTGGGAGAAGGAAAATCAATATTTTTCGTGACGGGTCAAGGCCTTAAAAGCGTTCAATGGAGAATAGTAGATCAAATTCCTCAGGAGTTAAGAGCAAAAATATTAGTAGGGCATTGCAGTGGAGCAGAAGTGTGGGGTCATAATTCTGATGGAATGCTTAAAGAAAAACCATTTTATAGCGTTTACGATTTATCAGAAGATCAAAAGAAAACCTGGAGGGAATTAGTAAAGCAAATTATCAGCGAGTTTAATTTAAAAATCTTTGATCCTATGCCAGTTAAGAAATTCTTAGATTTAGCAGGTAACGACCCAAGATCGGTAATGTTTGAAGACCGAGGTCCGCAAATTACGCTTGAGATCGTAAATGGTTATGATTTAACTCCAGAGCAAATGAACGAACTAGGTTTTCAAAATAATGATTTACGTATTCCGATTTTAGAATATGCAGAAAAATTATTTAGAGATTCCGATATACCAATTTCTCCCAGACTGGGTGGTGTATTCGCAGTAGATTTTGCACTTAGGGACGTGTCTAAGACAACTGCTGTCAAAAGAGCATTAGAAGATGAATCAGTTATTCAAAGTATAGGGCTTACTAGAGAAGATATCCTAAACCCAGAAAATATTGAAATCTGGGGTGATAAATTTTCAGTTAGAGGTGGAACAGACAGGCATATGAGTGAAGCTGTTTCTCCGAGTGTTCGGTCAATTGATTTTAGAGAGGAAGATCCCTCAGAATTTATGGAAGGATATAATATTGTTGTTTGGAAAGGTAAGAAACACCTTCACGAAGGTCTTCTAGAATTTCTTCAGTCGAGGTCAAAATAACAACCCTCTTGACATGAATTAGCAGACATGCTATATTACTGCTAACCCTAAAAACTGGCCATTTAGGATTAAATATTTCTAGAAATATGCACGATCTAACACAACGTCAGATCGAGATTCTTAAGTCTTTGATCGAAGAGTACATTGAAACAGCAGAACCTGTAGGCTCTGAGACTCTTGAGAAAAAACATTCTCTCTCAGCTTCGCCTGCAACTATTCGAAATGAAATGGTGAGGTTAACTAACTACGGTTATCTTAAAAAAACTCACATTTCTTCCGGACGTGTTCCAACTCCAGCTGCAATGAAATTTTACGTTAAGCAGCTTATGAAGGAGAAAGAGCTTTCGGTTGCAGAAGAAGTCTCAATGAAAGAAAAGGTTTGGGATATAAGAGACAAGGAGCATGAATTTCTCAAAGAAGTTACTCGTGCGCTTGCAAGCAAAACAGGAGCAATTGCGATCGCAGCAACTGATTCTGGGGAATATTTCATCTCCGGATATGCAAATTTGCTTGAGATGCCAGAGTTTTTTGATATAGACATAACGAAAACTCTGCTTAGCGCAATTGATGAATTTGAATGCTTCAGGCCAATTTTTGAAGCAGTTGGAAGAGATGAGGAAATACAGGTTTTAATGGGTGAAGAATTGGGGCCACGTCTTTCCGGTCCGTACGGATTTGTATTTAAAAGATACATGACTCCACAAAATACCGGAGGAGAAATTGGAGTAATAGGTCCAACTAGATTAAATTACACATATGTAGTTCCGACAGTGAGATATTTTGGAAATTTGATTGAAGAAGTAGCAAGAGGTTGGTAAAGATGAAGAAAAAAAGTGAATTGAAAAAAGATATAAATGAAGAAGTTGTAGATGAGGAAGAACAGATAACAGAAAATAACGAGCTTACGAACCTTGAAAATCAATTAAAAAGAGCGCTTGCTGATTATCAGAATCTAGAAAGAAGGATATCAGCTGAGAAAGCAATTTGGATAAAAACAGCAAATAAAAGTCTCATCTTGAAACTTTTAGCTGTTTTAGATAATCTTTTTCTTGCGCAGAAACATATTCAAGACGACGGATTAAATCTTTCTATACAGAAATTTTTAGACGTTCTCTCTGAAGAAGGGGTTAGTAGGATTGAATCCACGGGCAGGGATTTTGATCCTCAGACTATGGAATGTGTTTCGGTGCAAGAAGGGGAGAATGGAAAAGTACTTGAAGAAGTTAGGCCAGGTTTTATAATAAATAATGAAACACTGCGTCCAGCACAAGTAATAGTAGGAGGACAAAAAAACTAATATGGCAAAAATAATAGGAATTGATTTAGGAACAACAAACTCATGCGTAGCCGTAATGGAAGGTGGAGCACCAAAAGTTATCCACTCAAGTGAAGGTAGAAACACTATCCCATCAGTAGTGGACCCTATAAGTCATGTGGTGGGAGATGTTGCAAAGAGACAGCTTGTTCTTAAGCCAAAAAGCACAATCTTTTCAATAAAAAGATTGATGGGTAAGAAATATAAAGATGAATCAGTTCAATTTGATTCTAGATGGCTTCCATACACAATAAAAGAAGGCCGTGAAGGAATGGCTGTCGTAGAAGTAGAAGGTAAAACACTTACTCCTCAAGAAGTTTCAGCTATGATTCTTCAAAAAATTAAATCTGATGCAGAGGCATACTTGGGAGATAAAGTAACCCAGGCTGTCATAACTGTTCCTGCATATTTCGATGATTCGCAGCGCCAAGCTACAAAACAAGCTGGAGAAATTGCTGGCCTTGAGGTATTAAGGATAATAAATGAGCCTACAGCAGCAGCGCTTGCTTATGGATTAGATAAGAAAAATGCTCATACGATTGCTGTTTATGATCTCGGTGGAGGAACATTTGATATCTCTATTCTCGAACTTGGAGAAGGAGTATATGAGGTTAAATCTACAAATGGAGATACTCATCTTGGAGGAGATGATTTTGATCAGGCGATAATTGATTATTTAGCTGAAGAGTTTAAGAAAGAAAATGGAGTAGATCTAAAGAAAGATCCACAAGCTCTTCAAAGACTTAGGGAATCTGCAGAAAAGGCTAAAATTGAGCTTTCTTCGTCTACAGAAGCTCAAATTAATCAGCCTTTTATTACTCAGGGCGAAAGTGGTCCTTTGCACTTAACAATGACTTTGTCTCGAGCAAAACTTGAGCAAATAGTTGATGAGTTAGTTCAGAAAACACTTAAGCCAGTTGAGCAGGCTCTTAAAGATGCAAAAGTAAAGGTAAATGAAATCGACGAGGTAGTTCTGGTGGGAGGAATGACTAGAATGCCGAAAATTGTTGAAACTGTAGCTAAGTTCTTTGGAAAAGAAGCAAATAAGAGCGTAAATCCAGATGAAGTGGTTGCTGTTGGAGCAGCAGTACAAGCAGGAGTTCTTGGCGGAGAAGTTAAAGATGTGTTACTTTTGGACGTAACGCCACTTACTCTTGGAATAGAGACTTTGGGTGGAGTTTCAACTCCTCTTATTTCAAAAAATACAACAATTCCTACCTCCAAATCTCAAGTTTTCTCTACAGCTGCGGATAATCAAACTCAGGTAGAAATTAATGTATTGCAGGGAGAGCGAGCAATGGCACAAGATAATAAATCGCTTGGAAGATTTATTTTGGATGGTATTCCGCCTGCGCCACGCGGTGTTCCTCAGGTAGAGGTAAGTTTTGATATTGATGCTTCAGGAATACTTAGTGTAAAAGCACAAGATAAAGCTAGCGGAAAAGAGCAAAGCATTAAAATTACTGGCTCAACAGGACTTACTGATGAGGAAATCGATAAAATGACAAAAGATGCTGAAGCTCATGCAAAAGAAGATGAAGAAGCAAAGGCGATGGTGGAAGCACGAAATCAAGCTGATTCACTCATTTTTACTGCTGAAAAATCATTAGCTGACGGTGGGGATAAAGTTCCAGCTGAATTAAAGTCAGAGGTTGAGGAAAAAATAAAAGCCCTTAAAGAAATTTTACCAACTGGATCAAAAGAAGATCTTGAAGCAAAAACAAAAGAATTATCTGATTCACTTCAAAAAGTTGGTCAACAGATGTATCAGAATCAACCAGGGGGAAATAATCAGGCAGAAGGTCAGACAGATGAGCAGGCAAAAGATAGCTCGGAAGATGCAAAGACAGAAGGATCAAAAACTTCAGAAGAACCAGTTGAAGGCGAAGTAGTAAATTAACTCCTAATATCTTCTAAAATGGTATAATTCAATTCAATATGTGTGGAATATTTGGATATGTCGGTAAAAAAACAGATACCCCAAATATGGTTCTAAAGGGTTTAAAGCTTTTAGAGTATAGAGGTTATGATTCTTGGGGAATAGCTGTAAAGAAAAATGATCAAATAAAAATCGAGAAACATGTAGGGAAAATTGGAGATGCTAAGGTTAATCTTCCAGAAAGTGAAATTGGAATTGGACATACCAGGTGGGCTACTCATGGAGGCGTGACAGAAGCAAATTCACATCCTCATCTAGACTGCAGCAGAAGTATTGCAGTTGTTCACAATGGAATAATTGAGAATTATCAGGAAATAAAAAAAGATCTTTTGGAAAAAGGCCATAAATTTTTATCAGAGACTGATACGGAAATATTTCCACATCTTGTTGAGGAAAATTTAGCCTCGCAAGGCCAGGCCTTGCAAGACTTTCCTGTTGCTTTTAGGGATGCTTTCAATTCTATAAAAGGTCTTAATGCGGTTGTAGCTATCAATACAAAAACAAACGAAATTGTTGCAGCTAAGACGGGGTCGCCTTTAATAGTTGGTAAAAATAGTGACGGAATGTTTATTGCATCTGATGCTTCTGGAATTGTTGAGTATACGAAAGAAGTGGTTTTCCTTGAAGATAACCAAATGGTTTTATTGGGAAATTCGCTTAAATTATTTAAATTGCCTAGTGGAGAAGAGATAAAACCCGAGTTTATTAAGCTTGATTGGGAATTTGAAAATACGATAAAAGGAAATTATAAGCATTTTCTTCAGAAGGAAATCGCAGAACAACCAAGAGTTTTGGAAAATATTGCCAGCACTTATGATGAGCAAATTAAAAATTTTTCTGAGATGATAAAAAAATCCAAGGGAGCGTTTATGTTAGGATGCGGAAGTGCTTCATATGCAGCATTATCCGGAGTTTATTCATTTTCTAAAATTGCTAAAAGGCATATAAATTTTTCCATTGGATCAGAGTTTAGCTATCTTGAGGATTACCTAACTCCAAATAGTCTTATAATCCCAATCTCTCAGTCCGGTGAAACAATTGATGTTGTAGAGCCCGTAAGTAAGGCCAAGAAAAAAGGCGCTAAAGTTGCAGCAATCGTAAACGTAATGGGATCAACTATTTATCGCCAGGCTGATTTTAGAGTTATGCTGGGAGCAGGCCAGGAAAAAGCGGTAATTGGAACAAAAAGTTTTACTTCAATGTTCGCAGTCTTGCTTTTAACAGCTTATACTCTTTCTGGTCGGCAGAAAGAAGGTAAAAGAATATTATTTGATGCCGCAAAAAATGTCAGCAAATTAATTGAGGAAGAAAATCTTTCAGAAATAAAAAAATTAGCAAAAAACTTAAAAAATAAAGAACATATATATATTCTTGGAAGAGGTCTTTCTTATGCAGCAGCTTTGGAAGGAACACTAAAACTTAAAGAGACATCTTATACTCATGCTGAGGGATTTGCTGGTGGAGAATTAAAGCATGGAGTGATTGCTTTAATTGAAAAGGGAACACCATGTTTTATAATTGCTCCAAATGATGAAACCTATGATGAGATAATTTCAAATGCTCAGGAGGTAAAGGCAAGAGGTGGATTCATAATAGGGGTAGGACCTAAAGAGAGCGATGTCTTTGATGTTTTTCTAAAAACTGATGATCTTTTAGAGGCTACTCTAATTCCGCAGGTTGTATATTTTCAATTATTAGGATATTTTATGGCTCTTGAAAAAGGAATTAAGGATCCAGATAAGCCAAGAAATTTAGCAAAAAGTGTAACTGTAAAGTAAGTGCGTTTTAAGAATGCGCACCCCTCCTGCGTTTTATACAACGCTTCGAGTACTTCGGACTCTCTTGTAAACAAAAAGAGCACCCAATGCGCCCAATACAGCTACAATCATAGAAACAGGATCAAATCCTGCAGCAGCTGAAATTCCAATTGTGCCTGTTGTAAGGAGTTGGGTAACGCTTCCTCCCACGATTGCTCCAACAATTCCTACAATTACTCTTTCTGTCCAATTTAAGGCTACATTCCTATCGATATAGTCAGCAATAAATCCAACTATAGCTCCAAAAACTGCCCATAAAATCAAACTAATCATTATTCCACCTCCTTCCTTAATTATGTTAAGACGCTAGTATGGGAAATCGATAAGAAATATGCTTGAAAAATGCAATAAAAAGCTTTTTGAAATGGCTTTTTAGCTTTAATTTGAGCTCGAAAAATGATAGAATTAGGCCTATGGCTGACAGAGATTACTACCAAGTTTTAGGTGTAAGTAAAGGCGCAACTGATGCTGAAATTAAGAAGGCATATAGAAAGCTTGCGCTTGAGCATCACCCAGATAGAAATAAAGGGGATAAAGCTTCAGAAGCCAAATTTAAAGAAGTAACTGAAGCTTATGAGGTGTTGTCGGATTCTCAAAAAAGAGCTTCATATGATCAATTTGGGCATGATGCTTTTAAGCAAGGTGGCGGTCAGGGTCCTTTTGGTGGAGGATTCGGAGGTCAAAGCGGACCGTTTACTTACACATATTCTACTGGCGGAAATGGTCAGGGATTTGATTTTGGTGGTTTTTCTGATCCATTTGAGATATTTGAACAATTCTTTGGGGGCGGCAATCCATTTGGACGTGAGCGTCGTCCAGTCTATTCTTTAACAATTGATTTCATGGATGCGGTAAAAGGAGTTACGAAAAAAGTTACTATTGAAGGAAAATCTCAGACAGTAAAAATTCCAGCCGGAGTAGACAATGGTCAAAGAGTTAGATTTGGAACATATGACGTTCTGATAGAAGTAAAATCTCACCCTAGATTTAAAAGAGAGGGTTATGATGTAGTAACTGAAGAAGAGATTTCATTTCCAGATGCAGCTCTCGGGACTGAAATTGAAGTGGAGACAGTAGAGGGAAAAGTAAAACTTAAAATTCCTTCAGGAACTCAACCAAATACCGTAATTAGGCTTAGGGAAAAAGGAATAATGCATGTAAGAGGGTCGCATAAAGGCGATCATTATGTTCAGGTAAAAGTAGTTATTCCAAAAAATCTTACATCCCGTCAGAAAGAGCTTCTTCGTGAATTTGATAACTCCAAGAAGAAATCCGGTTGGTTTTAATCTCCCCTTGCAGTTTGGATTGCGGTAATTATATAATCAGCTCCTGCTCTCAATATGGCTGAAAGACAAAGAATTGGAGTAGGGGTTAGAGGAGCAGGAACTGTAGGCGGAGGAGTAATCCGAGAGCTTATGAAGCATGGTCCCGAATGGGGGCTTGAGCTTAGAGGAGTGGCTGTCCAAAATCCGTTAAACCCTAAAAGAGAATTTCAGGGGCCTCACTATACAACTTCTAGACAGCTTCTGCATGATCCAAATATTCAGATAATAGTTGAAACGCCAGGTGGTGTCCATCCTGAAGGTTCAAGAAATTTTATGATTGATGCGATGCATGAAGGAATGAGCGTGGTTACTCCAGCTAAAGGTCCAGTGGCGACATATCCTGAGGATTTGTTTTCTGTGGCTAGGGAAGAAGAGGTAGATTTTCAATTTGAAGGAACAGTTGGGGGAGGAATTGATGTAGTTTCTTATTTACGTGACAGAACTAGGGTGGATAGACTTAGTGCGATTGTAGGTATTGTTAATGGAACCACAAATCATATTTTAACTAGGATGAGAGATGAAGGAATGAGTTTTGGTGATGCCTTAGCGGAAGCTCAAGCTGCCAGGTATGCTGAAGCAGATCCCACATCAGACATAGAGGGAATGGATGCAGCATATAAGCTGGCAATTCTTTTTATGCTCGGATTTAATTCTATAGTTGATCCAGAAAATATAGATAGAAGAGGTATTACGGATATTAGCGCAGAAGATTTCAGATTTGCCCGTCATTATTCCAAAGAAGAGGGGGGACCGAATCATGACATAAAACTTTTAGCAATTGCAAAAAGAAGAGATGATGGTCTTTTTGAGGCAAGAGTAACGCCAGCACTTATAAGCCGCGATAATCCGCTTGCAGCAGTAAATGGCGTATTTAACGGAGTAATGTTTGATTGGGAATTAGCAGGACGTCAAATGCATACTGGTAGAGGTGCAGGTAGAGATGCGACAACGGCAGCAGTTCTAAGCGACATAAGAAGAGCTGCGATTAATTTAGAGAAAGGGCCTGATGAATTACCTACTCTTTTAGGAAATGCTATGCCTATGGATCCAGGGGATGTAGAAAGAGAAGGTTATTTAAGATCTTGGATAAAAGATATGCCAGGAACAGCAGGTCCCCAGTATACTCTTTATGGAGACCATGGATTAAATATTGGCGATATTGAGCAGCAAAGAAAATACGGAAGAGAAATAGATGGCGTTGTGTATACGCCTGATATTGTTACCTTTAGACCTATTCAAGCGAGAAATATCGAGTCAGCAATTCAGGCAGCGGAACAAAGCGGATTAGTTGCTGAAGCTCCAGTGTTTATCCCATTCGAAGCCTAATTTAATTCTGTTATAATCTCTTCATGAAAAATATTGCTGTTTTTTGCTCAGCTCAAGATGTGGACGAAAAATATAAAAAAGATGCCAGGCAGTTTGCGCGTCTTATGGTGAAGAACGGTTATCATCTTGTATGGGGCGGAACAGATATTGGAATTATGAAAGTGGTTGCCGATGAGGTAAAAAATGGAGGCGGGAAAATTTACGGAGTTTCCATGGAGGTTTTTCATCATTTAGCTAGGAAAGATGCTGATGAAATGATAATCGCTAAATCTTTGGGTGAGCGAAAAGCTGCAATGCTTGAAAAATCTGACGCTATTATTGCTTTGGTGGGTGGAATTGGTACGCTTGATGAGATAACAGATATTATAGAGCTTCGAAAAACAGGGCATCATAATAAGCCAGTTATAATTCTTAATACAGATAATTTCTATGAAGGCTTGAAGATTCAGATTGATAGAATGAGGGACGAGGGATTTTTAAAATCAAATTTAAAAATAAAATTAGATGAATTTGTCTATTTTGCCAAGACACCTCAGGAAGCAATTGATTATATAAATAAATATTTGGGATGATAAAACTTCCTGGGCTTATTGATCCGCATGTCCATTTAAGAACTCCCGGACAGGAGTATAAAGAAGATTTTTTTACGGGAACTAAAGCAGCAATTTCCGGAGGTTTTACTTTTATAATAGACATGCCAAATAATTTAGAGCCAATAACTTCTTTAGCGCGTTTGAATCGCAAAATTGAAATCGCACAAAATCAAATAGTTTCTGATATTGGATTTCATTTTGGGTCATTAGGAGATAATTTAGAAGAATTTGAAAAAGTAGATGGAAAAGTTTTGGGTTTGAAGATTTATCTAAATCAAACGACAGGAGGATTCATAATTGATCAAAAGAAATTATTAAAAATTTATGATGCATGGAATATCGATAAGCCAATTTTAGTTCATGCAGAGGAAGATGTGATTGACCTAGTTATTAAGGTTTGTAAGGAAACAAAAAAAAGAACACATGTTTGTCATGTTAGTTCACAGGGAGAATTAGAAAAGATAATTAACGTTAAAAAATTAGGGCTACCGATCACTTGCGGTGTTACTCCTCACCATTTATTTTTAACTGAAAAAGATGTTAAGAGTTTGAAATCCTATGGAATGATGAAGCCTCCGGTTTATGATGGTTTCGGAGAGTTTGCTTTTAAAAATTTAAAGCATATTGATTTGATCGAGTCAGATCATGCACCACACATGAAAGAGGAAAAAGATTCTGAAAATCCTCCATTTGGAGTTCCTAATTTAGAAACCACGTTAGGTTTACTTTTAACAGCAGTAGATAAAAATTTGATTTCAATAGAAGATGTTAAAAGACTTTGTCATGATGCGCCTTCAGAAATTTTTGGAATAAATCAGGACGCTGAAATTGAGGTTGATGAGAATGATGAGTGGATTGTGCGAGGCTTGGATTTGCAAACGAAATGTAAATGGTCTCCATTTGAGGGATGGAAATTAAAAGGACGAGTCAAAAAAGTTTGGATAAGGAAAAATTTGATCTTTGAAAACAATAGATTTTTGGTAGAACCCGGATTTGGAAAAATATTATAAACATCTTCTATTCTCAATCCCCATAATTGCTTAAATACTTTAAATATGCATAAAATGGGTTAATGTCGGACTTTAATTTGCCCAATTTAATGACGTGGAAAAAAATAGATTTCTCATTCCAAAATTTAACTAATGACAAAAAGAAATTGGGGGCCTTTTTAATTATAGTTATCTTCTTGGTTTTTATTCTTACAACGAGTTTTCTAAAAATAAATTCTCTTCAGGAGGAAAAAATAAGACATGAAATGGAGCTTTCTGTGCTTCGAGAGTCTGGGGTTCAGGCGAAAAAAATGGCAGAAAGAGATAGGGAAAATATAAGAAGACTTAATTCCAGAGTAGATAATATTATTACTTCCGAAAATCCAGATTATTCGACACTTGGTGTATCGACTTATTCTTCGAAAAGTTCTGATGTAAATCAAAATAGTGAGAACGTAACTAACAATCAATTGATTAGCCCAAATCCTACAGGCATTTTGACTTCAAAAGGAAAGATTGAAGTTTATGATCCATCTAGAAAAAGCATAGACATTTATAAAGATGCTACTACTATTTCTCAAATTGTCGGCAAAAAAAATGTGGGGGAAATATTGGAATATTATCAATACTCTTCAGGCTGGTATAAGGTTTCTGTGGATTCAGATTGGGGTTGGATAAATGAAAAAAATACTAGATCAATAAAATGAAGAAAATTATTTTAAAACTCATTTTAATATATAACCTTATTCTTGTATTTTCATTGTTTTTTTTCGGGTTTAAAAATTCAGAAAATTTAACTTCAAGTGTTTTTGTATTTAGTCTTATTCCGGTTATATTTTATTTTTATGAGTCTGTTTTTAAAAGATTTCCAGGTTTTTTAGAAAATCATAAAAATAAAATCTCTATTTTTCTAGCAGTCTATAGCTTTATATTTGTAAATTTACTTTTTATCTCATCAATTATGAATATAAAGGAGTTTAGGGAGATATTTTTTACTGTGATTCTTTTTCCACTAGAGCTTCATCAGCTTAGCGCAATATTTAAGAGAATTAAATTTAAAAAAATAAATAAAAATAATAAAATTTACTCATTTGAGGAAAACATTTTTGATTTTAAAACAGATGATGTATTAGTGCTTCAGAGATATGGAGGAATTAAGGAAATTGATAAAAGACATTTCTTTAAATTATTAGCAGGTGCTGGATTGGGCGTATTTGTAACTATGCTTATAAATCCACAAAAAGCAGGAGCTGCATTTTTCGGAAGTGTCCCTGGTCCTGGAATAGTAGGGGTTAAGGATTCAAATGGAGATTTGATAGATCCAGCTATAAAATCTCCTACTGATGGATATGCAATCGCAAATACTGATACCGCATCTGCACCTTTTTATTATGGGTTTGTAAATAAAGATGGGGCTTGGTATATGGTTAAAGAGGTTGGGGATGGATCGTTTTTATATGCAAAAGGGGCAAGTGGATATGATTGGAGTAATCGTGCATCGGAAAGTTATGCAAGTTTTAGCTCAACTTTTTAGTTAACTGACCCAAGTATAAGCAGTGGTTTCGGCAGTAGTAGTTGATGTCCATTCTCCAACGAGTATTCCTGAATTCGAATCAGCTTCTGTAAGATAATCATTAATAGTTCCAATATTTCCTCGGTTCATTGTCTGAATGAAGTTTTGCGAGTCTCCATCTGGAAATAAAATGTCAGTAAGTGCCATATTAATTTTGAGTAAGTAGTGCCCTTACTTTTATGTTATCTGCAATAGAAGTGGGAGTATAGCGAATATATGTTGTTTCGTTTGACTTGTCTGATAATGGACTGCCCACGGTAGTGTAGGATGTCCAATTTGATCCACCATCAGTTGATTGTTCCCATGTTCCCTCAGAGTGATCGGTTGTATTGTCGTCTAATAAAATTCCATTGGTTACGGCATTGTAGAGACGAATACGTAGCGCAGGAACTGTCCCGCCGAATTCTGTTGAAAATCTCCAGGCAAATATTTTTGATGCTGCGGATGAGTTTGTTACTGATGGCTGAAAATGCGAATCAGTTGAAAGGTCATTGTAGGTAACAGTAGTGCTAAGAAGTCTTGCAGGAATACAAGTCGTTCCTATTGTTCTGAAGTCATATGCGAATTGGATTTCGGTAGCTGGTGGAATACTGGATAAGTCGCCAGTATCATCAAGCGTGGTCCAGCTTCCAGAATTGTCAGATATGCCTGTCGTTCGATAATGAGTTTCGAAAGCTTCAAGGGGTAAACCTAGAACTTGTCCAGTTGCTCCACCAAGAATTGTTATGGAATTAGTATAAACTTTATCATACGAGCTAACGTTTGGTGTGCTAAAAGCAGGTGTTACCAATCTGCAATTAGTTGTGGAAGTGTATTCCCAATCTGCCCCCAATGGGATAGCGTATAGCAGATTAGTTGCTGCAGTTGTGCCGATACCTGCTAGATATGCTACTCCGCCTTCTGACCAAACTGAAAAAGCTCTTGCTAGAATTGCAGGAAAAGGAGTAAGCGTAGAATCAGCTAAAGATTGATCAATTTGTTTATTATCAATTAGGAATAATCTATCCCATTGTCCAGAATCAGTTCTGTATTGAGTAACATATGACCTAACACCTGCAGCACCTGTAGTCATAACTATCATTTTATCCAATGATGTTGCATATTCGATGCTGTTAAGTAGAGATGTTGCAGCAGTGGAGCTTGCGCTTCCTGGCGGAATTTCAGCGGAATTATCTGCGAGAAAATTTGTGACTCCGGTGGTAATCGTTGAGACATCAATAGATCGATATATTCTAGTAGTCGTTGTAAAGTAGATGCAGTTTAAGCCAGAACCGGGTCCGGAAGACATGTTAGCAAGTCTGCCATTATTGGCCTGTGATGCAGTTCCTGTTAGCGTCGCAGAAACTCCAGTGGAAAATTGCCAAGAATTAGCCGTATCCGCACCAGAGGTGAGCGTTAATGCTGCCCTTAAATTAAATTTATAGAGCTGCATGGTGGTAGTTCCTTGTAGTACCCAGACATAATGTTGAGTATTTGAGTCTTTCGTCTGAATAGCAAGCCCGGTACCGTTTGTGTTTGTAGAAGTTGCTGCATCTTTAACCCAAAAGGTTGCTCGTATATTATCGGTTGTGGTAGCAGCTGCGATAGTTGGTGATCCAGCAGTATTAAATGTTGAAAAATTTAGCCCTTTAACTATAAATAATCCTCCATTTGTAGCAGTGGTACCGTTTTTTGTAAGAATTACGGCTCTCAGCTCTTCTATAACATACGAACCGGAATTAACTGTTCCTGCAGAAGTGCTAAGTGTAATACCTGTGTCACTGCCGATAGCTGATATTTCATACCATGTTGTTATTTGGGTTGGATCAGTTGAACCAAACCCTATTCTCGCTCCAGCAGATATTCTGGCCGCTTGCCAAGCTGTAGTTGAACCAGTAACGGCAGTACCTGAGGCACTTGCAGTTCCAGTTGAGTATGTGTCATATGTCATTCTCATTCCAGTTATTGTGTATGTGCCTTGGGTTCCTCCGAATGGGAATCCAACAGTTATAAATCCTTGCCATGAAAAAGCATTTGTTGAGCGATTGTATGTATAAAGTATAATTCTTCTAGTTGCTGCTGCTGCGGCGTTATCGGCCAGGAATACCCAGTCAATCGTAGTAGACCATTGCATTGCCCAGGGATAAACTCCAGGAATTGTAGTGCTTTGTTCCATAGGTCTTGCCAGGGCGATTGGATAAGGACCTGCATAGCTACCTTCTCCGCCTGCATTTTTCTGGGTCATTAAGGGTCCTAAGCCTAGTTTTGATGAGTCATATCCACCCGGAAAAACATAGGTAGATAAACTTCCATAATTAATATTTACTGCTAGTTTTGCCATGTTCAAATTTTATTCACTTTAATAATAACATTTACCCGAGTTACTGTTGTAGCACTATCTACATTAAATGCAATTATGTCCCCTGCGCTAATAGATGTTGTCCAGGTAGATAGTGAATTATCCTGATTTTTTTGCGCTGAGGTTAAAGTAGGTTTTTCAGAACCAGTAATAGAATCAGAAATGTTGGGAGAAAAATTTGCATAAGTATCTTTCCAAAGATCAATTACGCAGGATCCTACTTGATCAGCAAATATATCCCATCCCGTAATAGTGCAGTTGTATGGAATAGTAACGTATCCCTTTACGCCTGTTGAGATTACGTTTCCTCCGCCATCAATTGTTATTCCGAAACTTCCTTCAGTTATTCCTAAGTCTTCTGTTCTGAGTTTTCCTAAAATTGGATCAAATTTGGCGCCCATATAAGCTATTCTATCGACATAATTATTGTTTGATCAAGGGTAAGAATGTTAACATTAGTTGATGGATGATCAATCACAGCAGCTTTCCGAATTATATTTAAAGTATAAGCCATACCTATTCGAACTTAGAAAAAGTTTTATTTTTGTGGGATTAATTTTTTTAGTAGGAGCAGTGTTGGGGTTTTTTAATAGTCAGAAAATATTTAGTTTTATTTTGAATCTTTATACTTTCAAAGGGGTAAGTATTGTTACTACCTCTCCTTATCAATATATTAGCCTTAGTTTTACTATAAGTATTTTTTGTGGAATTATTGTTGCTGCGCCTTTGGCTTTTTTTCGTTTCTTTGTATTTTTTAGGCCAGCACTTAAGCCAAATGAAGCTAAATTACTTTTAACATTTGCTCCTCTTTCTGTTGTGCTTTTTGTTTTAGGTTTCTCTTTTGGAATATGGGTAATGCAGCTAATAATAAATTTTTACTCAGTAGTATGGAAAGATGTTAGAGTTAATAGTTTTTGGGATATTCAAAACTTCTTTGCTCAAATAATATTCACGTCTTTCTTAACAGGATTAATTTTCCAGATCCCAGTTGTAATCTCAGCTTTAATAAGACTTAATATAATAAAAAGAAATGAGCTTATTAGAAGACGTAAGTATATTTATTTTTTACTCCTAATTGTTGCTGTTTTGCTTCCACCAACAGATATTGTTTCGTTAATTTTGCTTAGTTTGCCACTTTTCTTTTTGTTTGAATTTGGTCTACTATTAAATAGACGTTAATTGCTCTCGAAGGGAGGTGTTTAATCATGTTTGATGGAATAGGTAAAACAGAAATAATTATCATCGCTGTTGTTCTTTTAATAATATTTGGTCCTAAAAAATTACCAGAATTCGCTAAGGGTTTATCTGAAGCTGTGAAGGAAGTTTTAGGGGCTTTTAGAGGAGAAAGCGAAGGAGGTAAAAAAGAAAGTAAAAATAAATAATGCTGTCTCATATTAAGATAAAAACTGTATTTTTAATAGTTTTTATCTGTTTTTCTGTATTTATTTCAAAAAATGTTGTTTATGCCGCAACTGCAGGCTATCAAAAATGCACGGAAGGCTCTAGTTGTTCAATAGGGGAATATCTTTATGATGATAGTTATGACCCCATAATAGATGCTACTTGTACATTAACCGCAAGATACCCCGATGGTTCCTTATTCTTAAATTCTCAATCTATGACCTCGGCTGCCCAAAATGATGGATGGTATTACTATGCTTTTAATACTTCAGGTATGACTTTGGGAACTTATAGAAGTCAAATTACTTGCACTACAAATGGTCAAACGTTAAGGCTCGATAAAACTTTTACTATTGAAGAAAATATTCCTGATCAGGTGTGGGATGCTACAGCGAGCGCGCATACAAATAATGGTTCTTTTGGAGAAAAGCTTCAAAATAGTATTCCTGCTGTAGCTGATATTTGGAATTATCCATCTAGAACTTTAAGTTCATTCGGCACATTAATTTCTGATATCTGGAGTTATTCAGCGAGATCGTTAACTACATTTGGGACATTGGTTACGGATATTTGGAGCTCAGCAACAAGAACTCTAACAGGAGCAAGTCTAGATAACGGGGAAAGTTTGGCAACGAAAACAGATGTAAATAATGCTACATCTTCAGCTACAACCTCTATAAAAGGTTCCGGGAATAAAGATCTTACCCAGATTAATTCTGGACTAGTTACCGCGCAAAATTCTTTAAATTCAATTGAAGCAAAAGTTGATACTCTTGATACGAATATCGATTCTATTTTTTCGGATACTACTGACATCTTAAGTAAATGGGGATCTTATTCAATGTCTGATGTTATAGGATATGTAGATGATTTGGAGTCTAGTCTAGGAACGAGCGCAGATAGTTGTGTAACAAGTACTGTTTTCGGAGGGATAAAGTGTATTAGAGATAAGTGGGGTAGTCAAACTGCGGATACTCTTTATGCTGCTGCAAATAATGCTGCAACGTATTCTGCTTCTCTGCGAAGTGAATTGGATTATGGTGGAAAATCTTCAACTGCATATCAGGATATTCAAGCAATAAAGACATATGCACAAACTCTAAATACAAATATAGGTTCTTCTGGCGATAATTCTGCGGCTTCTACGGTGTTTGGTAAAATACAAGCCACCCGAGAGGATATTTCATCGAGTACAACCTCAATTAAGGGTCCGGATAACAAAAGTTTGTCTCAGGTCTCTACTGATGTAGCTGGAGTTCAATCAAGCGTTGATGCGATAGGTACAACTGTGGATTCTGTAAATACTACTGTGGATTCTATAGACTCCAAAGCTGATTCGATTCTTGCTAAGTGGGGTTCTTATACAATCTCTGATTTAATGACTGCAATCAACAATCTGGATGTCGCTTCGCTAGGTGACTCAGCCGATACATGTTTGGATTCTACGATCTTTGGACAGGTTAATTGTATAAAAGGAAAATGGGGATCAAGAACTGCAGATGATATTTATAATTCAGCTATTACAACAGAGGCAAATCTAAATAGTTTGAGAAGCGAATTAAACTATAATGGGAAATCGACAACAGCATATCAGGATTTGCAATCGATAATTTCAGAAATATCATCTATGCAAACCAAGATCGGTACTAGTTCTGATACTTCTTCAGATGCGACTTTGTATGGAAGACTTAAATTAAATAAAGAAACAATCCAAGATCTCGATACCTCAGGAGCAGGTCTTTCAGATGTTTTGGCAAAATGGGATAGCTATACAGCATCTGATATTATAGATGCTGTCAATTCAATTTCCTCTGATGTCTCATCTTCAAATTCAATTTCGGGAGTTTCAGATATTCTTACGCTTTCGAAAGCAAATGCTTCAGATCTGCAGAGTTTAAAAAATAGCGTTTTAGCTCTTCAGGCATTAACACAAGCAAATAAGACGCTTTTAGAAAATGGTACGAAGTCCCCTATTATTCAGACTTGGCTTGAAGAAGGAAGTATTATATTTAAAACTTTAATTACAAACCCAACTTCAATAAGGCAAACTGTTCCGGTTAAGTTTTATCTTCCTAAAGAAGCTACAGATAAAGATGTGATAAAAAAAGATGATGATTTGACAATTGAGTATGATGCTTCAGAAGACGCTTATTATGCAAGCGGTCAGGTAGTTTTGTCTCCTAATCAAACAAAAATTTATTCAGTTGAAGTAGAAGATATTTGGAAAATTTCTGACGAGGAAATAGATTCACTAAGAATTCAAGCAAAAGAAATTTATGGGCCACTAAAGGGGACAACTTATTTTGGTCAAGGAGCGACTCTTTATGCAGATGTGATAGCTTCTTTGGATTCAGCTAGTAGAATTCAGAAAGAAGCTAATACTCCAGAGCAGAGAATAAAAGCATACCGTGATGCTAAGACTCAGGTAGATAAGGCTAAAGCTGAGATAGATGATCTTAAGACGCTAGCTACTTCAGCTAGTTCAGCAAATTCATTATTCGGATTTGTGGGTGGTGTTCAAACATTTGCTGTGTGGGGAATAGTAATTATTCTACTTGCTGGTTTTGTTTTTATGGCGTTTTATATGAGAGCCTTAGCGGGACATGGTAGAAAAGACAATGACTCTAAGAAATTTTATAAAAATTATTTTCAGCCTCTTGCTGATTTGATTGATGAATTAGATAAGAGAGTTACAAAAAAAATATTAATAATCATGTTTTTAATAATCTTAGTTTTAATTTCAATAATTTTTGTATTTTTTATTTCTAAGAAAATTACTCATGAATTACGAAATGATTTACCCCGAGAAAAAACTATTGAAACAAAAGAAAATAAAAAAACTAGAGGAGAAGATGATGAAGTAAACATTGAAGATTCGAAGTCTGTTTTAGGAGTAAAATCCGAAATCCAAAATATTGAAATTATTGCAACGCCAAGTGCAGTAAATTTAAGATCCGGACCTTCTACCTCAACGAAAATCTTAAAAAGTATTACCGCTAATTTGAAAGCAAAAAAAATAAACGAATCACCAGGATGGGTTCAGGTTGAAATAGAAACTGACGATAAACTGATAAAAGGGTGGGTTAATGATCAGTATATAATTTCTAACTAATGAATGCGCTATACATACTTCCTCTTCTTTCCTTTTTTGGCCCATTACCAATAATGGTTTTGGAATGGATTATTCCTTTTCCATCAGTAATTGAAGAATTTTTTTCAGCGTTAATTGTTATTTTTATACTTAAAGAAGAAGAAAAAATAAAAAGGAAGCTGATTAATCTAGTTATTTTATCAGGTATCTTATTTTCTCTTTCTGAATCATTTCTATACTTAACCAATATATTAGCATTAGGAAACATGAAATTGTTTTTTGTTAGATTGATTTTTACAACTTTAATTCATACTTCAAATATTGTCTTCATTTATTTATTGGGTAAGAGGGGAGTCTATTGGTTAATTGTGAGTGTTATCATCGCAATATTTATGCATTATTTGTATAATAATTTTTTTGTATATTTAATTGTTGAGAAAATTGGATTCTAGTTGTAAATTGATATTTTGATAAAATAATATAGAATACTGCTAATGATTCATAAACCATTTTTTGATCCGTTACTTTCCTACGAAGATAATTATAAAAAAGGTCCTTTTGGAGAGTTTTCTAGCAAAAAAGTCTATAAAGATAAAAGAATTCCAGATCATTATTTTTTTGGAAATCCTGTTTTTACTCCTTTTGGAATTCCTGCAGGCCCCCTTCTTAATTCAAAATATGTTAATGCAGCATTAGACAAAGGATTTGACATCGTTACCTATAAAACAGTTAGAACAAAATTCCGCATCTCAAATGAGTGGCCGAATGTTTTAGCGGTAAAAGTAAAAGGTGACCTAACTCTAGAGATGGCAGAAAAGGGAGTGATTGGAAATCAAGAGTATGGAAGTCCTTTAGCTGTAACTAATTCATTCGGAGTTCCTTCTATGAATCCAGAAGTTTGGCAGAAAGATTTGGCGAAAAGCATAAAGCATGCAAAAAAAGGACAAGTTGTGATTGGTAGTTTTCAAGGTACGACTGAGGGAAACGTAGATAAATTTATTGAAGATTATGTATTAGCTGTAAGACTTGTTAAAGAAACTGGGGTAAAGGTTATGGAAGCAAATCTTTCCTGTCCAAATGAAGGATCAGCGCATCTAGTTTGCTTTGATATTCAAAGAACTATTAAAATTGTTGAAAAGATAAAAAATGAGATTGGAAACATGCCATTAATTATAAAAATTGCATATTTTGAAGATCAAAAACTGCTGGAAAAATTAATTGGTTCTGTTGGAAAGATAGCCGACGGAATTTCTGCTATCAATACGATTCCTGCAAAAGTTTACAAAGAAAACGGAGAGCAAGCGTTGCCAGGTGGCCAGATGAGATTAAAATCGGGAACATGTGGTCATCCAATTAAATGGGCAGGGCTAGAAATGACCGAAAGATTATATAGATTGCGCGAAGAGATGGGCTTGAATTTTACAATAATTGGAGTTGGGGGAGTTACTCTCGCAAAAGAATACTTCGAATACAGATCAAAAGGCGCAGATGCTGTAATGAGTGCGACTGGAGCCATGTGGAATCCGTTTTTAGCTCAGGAGATTAAAGCAGGTTTGTAATTTTGGCCTCAAGTTCATATACTTAATTTAATGCCCGGATTTTATTTATCCATTCCATTTTTATTTCTTAAATTTTGGTATCTCGAGGCGCCTTTGAGGCTTATAAACTATTTCATGAGCTTAAACCACGCTGCTCTTCAGATTCTTTCTCTCCCGCTTATGATAAGAACTTTCTTCAAGCCTCTTAAAAATGAGTATAGAAAAGGATTAGTTGCATTTTCTATTGGTATGGGAATTTTTGTAAAAAGTGTTTTTATAATCGTGGATTCATTTGTTTTGTTACTGCTAATTTTTTTTGAAATTACTTTTTTGGCATTTTTTATTTGGTGGCCTGTGCTTACATTGGCAATTTTATTTATTTTATGAGAGAGGGAAAAGTTGGCGTTAGTTTAATTTACAATTCTTTGGTTTTCCTATTTATAAAAATAATTTTATTTTTTATTTTTTTAGGGTGGTTAATTTATTCCATAGCTTACGGATTGAATATAGCAGTTCCACTTTTTGTATTATCTCTTGCATTGATAATTCATATCTTTATTAAGTTTGAATTGGAAGAAATATTTCCTTCTAAATCTATCAGAGAGAATCCAGAAAATTTACTGGACTGCTTTACTAAAGAGGCATTAATTTCTGTTTTGTTTAAGAAAAATACGAAATCCATAATTAGCTATCTACTAAATAGTAAGGGGGGCAGGTTTTATCTTGAAAAGTGTGCAATTGATAAAAATTCTTTTGAGATTGTGGAATTTACAAAAGAAGAATTATTTAATAAAGCTTTTCAAATTGCGTCAAGTCAGAGTGGAAAATATATTACTTCTTCAGATTTATTGACTTCTTATTTTTTAATAACAGAGAACCAAACCAAATTATTATTTGCAAATAAATTAAAAGAGGATGATATTTTAAATATTAATCATTGGGCAAGAATTAGTTTTAAAGAAGAAGAAATTAAAAAAAGACGCGTAAGATTTATAGGAATTGGCATCGGTGAAACACTAGTTTGGGGATGGACACCTGAAACTAAAAACTATACAAAAGATATTACATTTTCAAATATTAGAAAAAGATCTTATATCGAGGGACGTGAAGATCAGTATGGAGTAATGCTTGAGGCTCTTCAAAAAAATTCTGATAACAATGTTTTATTAGTGGGAAATATAGGAGTTGGTAAAACAACACTTGTTGAAAATTTTATTTTTGATAGCTACGAATCGAACTTAAATAAAAAACTTAATCATAGAAGATTTTTGGAAATATCTGTAGGTTCACTAGTTGCGGGGACGCAGAACAGAGAAGAGCTTGAGGTAAGATTACAGGCGATAATTGAAGAGGTAAAACATTCTGGAAATATAATTTTATTTATACCAGAGTTCCAAAATCTTTTAGGATCAAGTTCTTATGGGGTAAATTTATCTGGAGCAATTCTTCCTTATCTTAAAGATGGAAAAATGCCAATAATTGCGACAATGACAAACGGAGAATACAAGAACTATTTTGAGAAAAATTCTCTTCGTGAAGTATTTGAAATTATAAAATTAGAAGAACCCGACAGTAATGAGGCTTTAAAGATGATTTTACAAAAATCTGAAGATATAGAAGAAAAATATAAAATAAAATTAAGTTACAAATCGATTCGTACTGCTATTTTTTATGCCGATAAATTTGACCTGGCTGCTTCTCTTCCTGGAACTGCTGTAGAGCTTTTGGAAGAAACTGCAAATTCAATAAGGCTTTCGAATAGAAAAAACAAAATTGTTTTAGAAGAAGATGTTTTATCTAAAGTACGTGACAGAAGTCATATTCCGGTTGGATCTCCTACACAGGAAGAAAAAAGCTTATTGTTAAATCTGGAAAAGGAAATGCATAGGTTTGTGATTGGTCAAGATCAGGCAATTAAATCAATATCGCAGGCAATCAGGAGAATTAGAGTTGGTCTGACACGAGAAAAACCTATCTCATTTTTATTCTTAGGTCCAACTGGTGTGGGAAAAACAGAAACAGCAAAGTCTATCTCCAAAATTTATTTTGGAGGGGAAGAAAAAATAGTTAGAGTAGATATGAGTGAATATGGAAGTCCAGATTCTGTTGGAAGATTTTTGGAAAACAGTTCAGGCAGTTTTCTTGATCAAGTTTTGAATCATCAATTTTGTCTAATTCTTCTCGATGAATTTGAAAAAGCAAATGAAAAAATTATAGATTTGTTTCTTCAAGTTTTAGATGATGGAAGAATGACGGATTCAAGCGGGAGGACGATTTCTTTTACTAATGCTATCATTATTGCAACTAGTAACGCAGGTTCAGAGTTAATTAGGGAAAGCTTAAGGTCAAATTCTTCGCTCTCCAATCAGGTGCTTTTGGATTTTCTTCAGAAAAATGCATTATTTAAACCTGAACTTCTAAATAGATTTGATGACATAGTTATTTTTAATCCTTTAAGTTCTTCGCAGATTTCAGAAATTACCAATTTGATGCTTCAAAAATTAATTTCCAAGTTAAAAGAACAAGATATTGCTTTAAATTTTTCACCATCTGCGATAGAAGTTATTTCTAAAGGTGGTTTTGATGAGGAGTTTGGTGCAAGGCCACTTGCTCGTTTTATTCAGGATAAAGTAGAAGACGAAATAGCTAAAAAAATGCTTTCAGGAGAGATTGTAAGAGGAGATAGTATTAATATTTCAGTTGACCAAAATTCCACATTAATTTTCACAAAAAATTAACATATTTTGATTTAGTAATTTATTGTTTAGGTATATTGTTCAATTGTCTTTATGTTTATATTATAAAACTAATGAAACTGAAGATTATTCTACCCGTAGTCTTATTCCTTTCTTTTTTCTTTTTGTCTACATTAAATAACAACTCTTTTGCATCCACTAAAAGAACAACAACTTTATGGACAAGTACAAATAACGACGGTGTTTTCGCAACACCTTACGTGAGAAGTGACAAAAAAGCTTTATTTATAGATTTTGAAGATTTTAATGGGGTAGAGTATGTTTATTATAATTTAAATTATACAAATAGAGATAATGGTGTAAGGGGCGGGGTTGAAGGGTCATTTATTCCGAGAAAGGAAATTTATACAGGGAATATCAATGGTAAGCCTTTTGTAAGATATGAAATACCATTTGGTAGCTGTTCTGGAAAAAGATGTGTGCTTCATAGAGCTAAAGATGTGAAGTTGACAGTTAACACAAAAATGAGAAGTGGTAAACATTATTCGAAAATCATCAATATTCCTCAGGATCAATTCTAATCTAATTGACTTCTTAATTTTAATTTGAAATTATATTTTCGTGAGGCTTTTTGGAGCATCTTTATTTACTCTCGGACTAATTACTTCATTTGTATTCGCTATAGTTTTGGCATCATTAATTTATTTAGATCAACTTAATGTTTATTTTGCCATTGGATTAACGATAATAATAAATTTTATTTCCTGGATTATCTCTCCCGCTTTAACTGATTTTTTTAATAAAATTTTTTATAAAATAAGTTTCGAGACTGAGCAAGAATTTACAGAAAAACATGTAAAATTAGCAGAATTAATTAAAAAAGTTTGCGCAGAGCATAATTTCAAATTTCCTAAAATTGGAATAATTCCTGATAAGAATCCGACCGCCTTTACATACGGAACTGCAAGATACAACTCTAGATTAATAATTACTGAGGGTATATTCGAATATTTAAGTGAAAATGAACAGGAAGCAGTAATTGCTCATGAGCTTGGGCATATAGTTCATAGGGATTTTGTCGTAATGATGATAGCTAGTACGCTTGTTCAGATTTTATATGAAATCTACGCAGTTTTAATAAGAGCAAAAGGGAAGAAATCTGGAAATCTAAAGTTGATCGCTTTAGCTTCTTATGCTCTATATATTGTCAGTGTTTATTTACTTTATTATTTGAGTAGGATTAGGGAAAGATTAGCGGATGAATTTTCAGCAAAACTTACGTCTCCTCAAGATTTATCCAACGCTTTAATAAAGATTGCATATGGAATTGTGGCGGCAAAAGATGATGATAAATCTAAAAGACTTTTACAGAGCACAAGACATTTAGGAATAACGGATGTAAAAAATGCTAAAAATGTTGGGCTTATTACATACGAAACCAATAGTAATCCAAATTTGATTGCAGAAGCACTTGCTTATGATCGTGTCAGCCCGTGGGCGAAATTATTAGAACTATCATCAACACACCCTTTAACAGGTAGGAGAATAGATCACTTAAGTGATCTATCGAAAAAACTCGGAAAACCTTTTTCATTTGATATAGACGCCGCGATAACAAGATTGAAAATAAATAAAGTAAAGCTGTATGTTAACTTTTTTATAGGACTCTTAGTTTTAATTATGCCAATAATGCTTGCAGTTTTTGCCTTTTATTTTATTAATCTTTGGGCTGCATTAATTGGTTTTTCAATGGGGTTATTAATAAAAACAATTTATTCACATCCATTTGGAAAAGCATCTGATACAACAATTATTGATGAGATGAGAAATATATATGCTTCTCCAATAAGAGGAAGAGTGATTAGGCTTAATGGAAAAATAATTGGAAAAGGTATTCCGGGATATGTTTTTAGCGAAGATGTTATGCTTCAGGATAAATCTGGTTTAACTTTTTTAAATTACAATTCACTGCTTTCATTTATTGGCAATTTATTTTTTGCTCTACGGAAAGTAAAGAAATTGATTGGTCGAGATGTCGAAGTTGAAGGGTGGTTTTACAGGGGGATTGGTTCATCGGTTAGCTTAAGATATCTTAAAACAAATGAAGAAAAGATTAGAAGTCATCCAATCTTATGGAACTTAATTGTTTCAGTAATAATTTTGATCATTAGTGGATTTGTGGTTCTAAATCTTCTTCTTAATGGTTGGCTCCCAGGCCATAAAAATTTTGTAATTAATGGAGACGCTATGAATCCTAGCTACATGAATACTGAAGAATACTCGACTACTGGTTTTGATGAGAATAGAGATCTAATCAATAGGGGCGATGTTGTTATATATAAATTTCCAAGAAATTTATCTGAACATAGAATAGGAAGAATAATCGGATTACCGGGTGAAAAGTTAAAGATATTAGGTGGAAATGTTTATATCAATGATCAAAGACTTGTTGAGGGATATGTTGGTAATACAAAAACTTATGGTGATGCATTTATTAAAGAAGGAAGCGTAATCGAAATACCAGCGAATAGTTACGTAATTCTAGGAGACAATAGGGAATATAGTATGGACTCAAGAAATTGGGGATTCCTTTTAAAGACAAATATTACAAATATCGTAGGCGGATGTCGCTCTTCATGTTGGCCAAAAGAAAATATAAATAAAAATTTTTCTTTGGTTGACGGTGTTCCAACTTATACAGACAAGGAAGTTCAATATTGGTCAAAAGAGGCAAGTAATTCATCGGAAGTATTAGTCGTTATAAAAACTTGGATAGGGGATTCGAGTAAAGATCAAATTAAGATCAAAAAAGCAGTAGATCTTCTTAAGGAAGAAAATGAAATTGCATTATATATAAATAATAAAATTACTAAAAAGGAATGGTTAAGTGAAAGCGATTATGATCAGATGAGAAGATATGAGAATCTGATTAATCAGTCGAATGCTCTCCTGACTGATCTTTTTGGGCCAAGTGTTAAGGGCGCTTCTGTTAGGAAAAATAATAAATAAGTCTATTATTGCCTTGAAGCTAGCCTCCTAATCTGGTATACTTAATCCCACTATGCCAGCAGTTCAAAGAAGTGAATTCGCACTAGCTTTAAATCAAGTAGCTAACGAAAGAGGAATAGACGCAAATATAGTTCTGGAAACAGTTCAGAACGCTATTCTCGCGGCTTATAGAAAAGATCATCCTGAAATTGAAGTTGAAGAATATTCGGCAACTCTTGATCCAAATAGTGGAGAAGCAAAAATATTTCACAAAGACTTAGATGTAACACCTCCTGGTTTTGGAAGAATCGCGGCTCAAACAGCAAAACAGGTAATTCTTCAAAAAATAAGAGAAAAAGAAAAAGAAGCTATTATTACAGATTATAAAGTAAGAATTGGAACTATAGTAAATGGAATGGTTCTAAGGTTTGCAGGTCCAAATATAATAGTGGATGTTGGAAAAGCAGAAGGAGTCATGCCTGTTTCCGAGCAAATTTCCAATGAAAAATATCATTTGAATCAAAGGATAACAGTCTTCTTAAAAGAAATTCATGAAGGTCCAAAAGGAGAAGAAGTAGTTGTTTCCCGAGCAGATAATGGTCTTTTAGAAGGGCTTTTAAAGCGTGAAGTTCCAGAGGTCGCTCAAGGATCAGTTGAAATAAAGGCTATCGAAAGAGAACCGGGAAATAGGTCGAAGATTGCAGTTTATTCATCTCAGCCTGGAATTGATCCAGTAGGTTCATGTGTAGGACAAAAAGGTGTAAGAGTGCAAGCAATTATCGCAGAATTCAATGGGCTTGAAAAAATAGATATTATTCAATGGCAAGAAAATGCCAGAGATTATTTAGTTCAAGCATTAAGCCCAGCAAAAAATATAACAGTTGATATTGACGAAAAAGAGAAAACAGCTCGCGTAAAAGTTCCACAGGATGAACTTTCATTAGCAATTGGTAAGGATGGTCAAAATGTGAGATTAGCATCAAAATTAACAGGATATAGAATCGAAATAGAAGGAGAAGAGGGAGCAGTAGAGTCTAAAGAAAAACCAGCAGAAGTAGCTGAAGAAGTTTCTGAAATTAAGCCTATGACTGCAGAAAATCCTGATACTGGTGAGGTAAAAACTCTTGAAAATGTTGAACCAGAAAATGATAATCCAGCAACTGAAGCAAACGAAACAGTAGAAAGTCCAGAAGCAAAAAAACCTGAAGACAAAATTGAATCTCAAGACGAAGAAAACCCAAAAGAATCCTAGTATGAGAAATTGTGCTTTTCTTCAAGAATCTAATATATGGACACAAAAAATGAATCTAATCAATTTCCTCCTGTCGTAGCAGTCTTAGGCCACGTTGACCATGGTAAAACCACTCTTTTAGATACAATCAGGAAAACAGGTGTCGCAGCGCGTGAATTTGGAGGAATTACGCAAAAAATTGGAGCGTCTACTGTAGAAGTAGACCACGAAGGGGAAAAAAGAAGAATTACTTTTATAGATACTCCTGGGCATGAAGCGTTTGCGAAAATGAGAGGAAGAGGTGCTCAAGCTGCGGATATAGGACTTCTAATTGTGTCTTCTGTTGATGGAGTAATGCCCCAAACAAAGGAAAGCATCTCTCTTCTTAAAGCTTCAAAAGTGCCATATATAGTAGTTTTAACAAAATCTGATGATCCACAAAAAAACATTGAAAAAGCAAAACAAGGATTAATGAAGGAAGAAGTCTTAATTGAGGGTTATGGTGGAGATGTGCCAATTATTGAAGTTTCAGCAAAAGCAGGATCAAACATTAAAGAACTTTTAGATTTGATTCTTTTAGTAAATGATCTTCGTACAAAGGACGAAAAAATAAATTCAGGAGGTCTTCTTGAAGCAGTTATAATTGAATCTAAGCAGGATCCTAAAGCAGGGCCGAAAGCTACGGTTATAATAAAAAATGGAACTATAAATGTCAGAGACGAAATAACTACAGGAGAAGTTTCAGGAAAAGTTAGAGGATTAATTTCAGATTCAGGAAAACAGGTTCAATCAGCGACTGTAGGAGAAGCTGTTGAGATTTTAGGTTTTGAGAAAGCTCCAAGCGTAGGAAGTGTAGTGAATCGTGGGAGTGAAGTTAAAGAAATTAAGGAAGAAAATAAACGTAAAAATAATCAGGACTATGTTTCAATAATGCTGGTTGCCGATACAATTGGTTCACTTGAAGCAATTACGGCTTCTATTCCAGAAAAATTAAACTTAATTTCAAAGAAAACAGGTGAAATTACAGCTGCTGATATACTCCTCGCTAAGTCAATCGGAGCATTTGTTTTAGGATTTAATATAAAAATAAAACCAGATATTGCGCGTCTTGCTTCAACTGAAAAAGTCCTAGCAAAGTCTTACAGCATTATCTACGAAATGCTAGATGAGATTAATGATGTAGTTGAAGGAAAAGCACTGTCTCTTCTCGAGGAAGTTTATGGAGTTGCTCAGGTCTTGGCGATTTTCCCTTATGAAAAGCAAAAGGTAATGGGAATAAAAGTAGTAGAAGGGCGTGTTGCTAAAGGAGATAAAGTTAGGATTGAGAGAAAAGAAGAAGTGATTGGGGAAGGTTATATAAATTCAGTTAGACAAGGAAAAGATCAGACCTCAAAAGTTGAAGCAGGTCAAGAGGCCGGAATAATAGTAGGGCCTTCTATTGACTTTGCGATAGGCGATATGGTAATATGCCATAGCTAAATAAGCCTATAGAACTGCTTATTACAAATTTATGGATATTCAAAGACTTAGAGACATTTTTGACAGAGAAAATAACTTCGGAATTATTGTAGGATCAAATTATACAATTGATGAGATGGGTGGAGCTTTAGCGCTTTATCTTACTCTTACATCAATGGGTAAATCAGCTTCAATCATTTCTTCAAAAGAGCCACTCGTTGAAGTCTCAAACTTGGTTGGAATCGATAGGGTAAAAACTTCTTTCGAAGGAGCTGGTGGAGATTTAATAGTTTCTTTCCCATATAAAGGAGATGAAATTGGAAAAGTTTCATATACTCTTGAAGCTGGCCTTTTAAATATCATTGTTAAGCCTAAAGATAATTCTCTTTCATTTGGAGAGAAAGATGTGTTATTCAGAAGATCAGGTGGAGCTCCAAAAGTTTTAATAGCAATAGGAGTAAGAAGAATGTCAGAATTAACAAGCATGTTTAATATGAATGATCTTAACGGAGTTACGATTGTTAATATTGATAAAGCTGGAGTAAATGAGGGATTTGGAGACATTGTAGTAGTTGGTCAAGGTGCATCAACAGTTTCTGAACAAATCGCAAATATTCTTTTAACCTTAGCTTATCCGCTAGATCCTGATGTGTCTCAAAATTTACTTAGTGGAATAGTTGCTGCAACAAATGATTTCCAAAGCCCATCTACGAGCTCTTTAGCTTTTGAAATGGCGGGAATACTTATAAGAAATGGAGCAGTTAGAGCAGCAGGCGCTTCTAATCAAAGACCAAATTATACCCAAGCTTTAAATGCATTTACAGATGATGTAATGCCACAACCAAATGCAGCTCAAATTAATTCAAATCCAGTTAATCCAGTGAATCCATTTCAGCCAGCACCAGTTCAGGATAGCTTAGCAAGCTTACAAAGAAGAGTAAGAGAATTTCCTAAAGATGTTCAGTCGGTAGGCTCAGCGCAGGCAAAAGATGACGCTCCACCAGACTGGTTGGCCCCTAAAATATACAAGGGCTCAACGAATGTTGAGTAAGCCTCAAAATTCTGATATAATACGAACCTATATGCCATTAACAACAACAGAAAAACAAGAAATTATAAATAAATTTGCAACTGCAAAAGGAGATACAGGAAGCCCAGAAGTTCAGATAGCACTTCTTACAACAAGAATCGAAAGATTGACAGAGCATTTAAAAGCACACGGTCATGATGTTCATTCAAGACGTGGACTTTTATCTATGATTGCAAAAAGAAGAAGACTTATTAACTTTTTAACAAAAGTTGATAAAATAAGAGCAGGAGATATTACTAAAAAAGTTGGATTGAAAGATTAATTTTTATTAAACTTCATTAACCTTCAAAATTTTAGTAGTGTGTGGGAAAGTAAGAAAAATAAATGAAAAAAGCCTCAATAGAAATAGAATTAGCAGGAAAAAAATTATCCTTTGAAACAGGAGAGTTGGCTATTCAGTCAACATCTTCAATTTTGGCTCGCATGGGAGATACCGTAGTTTTGGTTACGGTTGTTGAAGGTGGAAAAACCGATTTAGATTATTTTCCATTGTCGATTGAATACCAAGAGCGTCTTTATGCAGGTGGAAAAATTAAAGGTTCACGTTGGGTAAAAAGAGAAGGAAGACCAAGTGATGAAGCAATTCTTGCAGGACGCCTAATCGATCGTTCTGTTAGACCACTTTTCCCTAAGGCTTTTAAAAATGAAGTTCAAGTAATCGTAACTGTATTATCGGTTGATGGTGAAAATGATGCAGATATAGTAGCTTTGAATGCTGTTTCAGCTGCAATTGCGATCTCAAGAATTCCTTGGAATGGTCCAATCGGAGCGGTAAGAATCGGTTGTGTTAAAGAAAATGTAGAAGGTGGAGGAAGTGCATGCATTATTAACCCAGGATTAGAGCAGCAATTTTCAGATCTCGACCTCGTAGTTTCTCAAAGTAAAGATAAAACTGTCATGATTGAAGCTGGAGCAAATCAAATTCCAGAAGAGACTTTGATGGAAGCAATTGAAAAAGCACATATTGAGACACAAACCATAATTAAAGGAATAGAAGAATTAGCTGCAAAAGCAGGACAGGAAAAATTAGCAGTTCCGGAAGAAACAGGTCTTTATGAAGTAATTGGAATAATTGAAAAATCATATAAGGAAGATGTTCAAAATCTTATTGAATCTCGGGTAAATAAAGAAGGTGGCGGAGATGAAACTGGAGCTTTAATTGACAAAATTTATGAAGATACAAAGCTCAAAGACTCATCTTCAGAATTAGATAAGAAGACTATTGCTGCTGCAATTGAAAAAGTGATGTTTAAGATCATTAGATCAAATGTTATTGAAAAAGGTAAAAGAGCAGACGGAAGAAAAATGGATGAAATAAGACCTCTTCAGGCAAGAGTTGGAATTTTACCCCGTACTCATGGATCAGCGCTTTTTCAAAGAGGAATAACTCAAGCATTATCTATTGCGACTTTAGGATCTCCTAGAATGGGACAGCTTATTGAATCAGCAGAAGGAGAAGAAGAAAAGAGATATATTCATCATTATTCAGGGCTTCCTTATTCATTTGGTCAAACTGGACGTGTTGGGACTCCATCTAGACGTGAAATTGGACATGGTGCATTAGCTGAAAGAGCGCTTGAAGCTGTTATTCCATCTCAAGCTGATTTTCCTTACACAATTAGAGTTGTTTCGGAGGTTTTGTCTCAAAACGGATCAAGCTCTATGGCTTCAACTTGCGGTTCTACGCTAGCTCTTATGGATGCAGGAGTTCCAATTAAAAAACCAGTTGCTGGAATTTCGATTGGAATGATGTCTGATGATAAAAAATATGAACTTCTAACAGATATTATTGGTCTTGAAGATTTCTCGGGAGACATGGATTTTAAAGTTGCAGGAACAGATTCTGGAGTTACAGCAATTCAACTTGATGTAAAGATTCCAGGGCTTACTGACGAACAAATAAAAAATATTTTAGATCGTGCAAAGACCGCAAGGATGCAGATCTTGGATCTTGTTTTCAAAACTTTACCTGAGCCAAGAAAAAATCTTTCTGAATATGCTCCAAAGATTGAAACAGTAAAAATTCCAGTAGATAAAATTGGAGAGCTTATCGGACCAGGCGGAAAAAATATTAAACATATTATTGCTACAACTGGAGCACAGGTTGATGTAGAAGATGATGGAAGCGTAACTATTTCCGGAGTTGATGGTGTAGCTGTTAAGTCTGCAACTGATTGGATCTCAAATATGATGAGAGAAGTACGTCCTGGAGAAATTTTTGAAGAAGCAGAAGTTAAGAGAATGCTTCCATTTGGAGCTTTCGTAGAATTCCTACCTGGAAAAGAAGGAATGGTTCATGTATCTCAGATGTCTTCAGAGTACGTAAAAAATCCGGCAGACGTAGTTAATATTGGAGATAAAGTAAAAGTTAGGGTTATTGAGATTGATGAACAGGGAAGGATAAATCTTTCAATGAAATTTGGTCCTGATGCTGATAAGCCATCTGGTGGAGGAGAAAGAAGTGGAGACCGGGGTGGTTTTGAAGATAGAGGTCCAAGAAGAGACGGTGGAGGATTTAGGGGAAGAGGAGGAAGTCGTGGACCAAGAAGAGATTTTGCACCAAGAAATGATAGAGGTGGAGATTTTGAACAAGCTGCGCCTTTAAAAGGACCTCGTCATGATGATCCAAATGCTGGACCTTCAGATCACCCCCTTGCTATGCAATTCAGACGTGAACGCGAAGAAAATTTCCGAAGAAATAATCCTAGATCTGGCGGAAGAAGACCTTTCAAAAAAACTCACTATTAAATTTTGTTTTACCCCTTCACACTAGATACTAATTTTTAAATACAATATACTTAGTTTATGGATAGTTCTGCTCAGGGATTTGAAATTCAAATCCAAAATTTA
Source organism: uncultured Gammaproteobacteria bacterium (assembly GCA_964416505.1). GTDB lineage: Bacteria > Patescibacteriota > Microgenomatia > Levybacterales > UBA12049 > 2-01-FULL-39-10-A. The sequence goes on along the minus strand of CAYQEJ010000006.1, from coordinate 33,841 downwards.
GAAAAGAAAATTGCATCTGCGAATTTACCTCCGGAGCTATTAGAAAAAGCAAAAGGGATGATTGATATTTTGAAAATTTCTTTAAGACAGGCTGGAAATTATAGCAATTTAGAAAGCGTTGCAAATTATCTAAGTGTTATTTCTCAAATTCCATATGCAATTGAGACTAAAGATAATCTTGATTTAGCTTATGCTAAAAAAATGCTTGATAAAAATCATTACGGACTTGTAGAAGTAAAAGATAGAATTTTGGAATATTTAGCCTCTCTTATCTTAAATTTAAAAAATGGCCAGAAGTCTAATAGAGCTCCAATACTTTGCTTGGTAGGACTGGTTGGAACCGGAAAAACAACTCTTGCGCATTCGATCGCAGAAAGTCTTGGGAGAAATTTTGAAAGAATTCCTCTTGGAGGAATGGGAGATGTTAGAGATTTGAGAGGACAATCGCGTCTTTATGCAGATGCTGAGCCAGGACAAATAATAAAAAAAATGATTCATGCAAAATCAAAAAACAGTGTAATTCTTTTAGATGAATTAGATCGCGTAACGGAATCGGCTCGAGCTGATATTATGGGAGTTTTAGTTGAACTCTTGGATCCTGAACAAAATCAAGCATTCACAGATCATTATGTGGATTATCCAATAGATCTGTCAGAAGTTCTTTTTGTGGCTACTGTAAATAATACAACGAATATAGCTACTGCTGTATTGGATCGTCTTGAGCTTATTCAAATGCCTTCTTACTCAGACGAAGAAAAATTTATGATTGGTAAAAATTATTTGTTTCCTAAAATCGCAGTTAATAGTGGCTTAACCCCTGGTACTATAAAAATGAATGATGATGTATGGCCTCTTATCGTGAGACCTTTGGGATATGACTCAGGAATAAGAACTTTAGAAAGGAGTATAGAGGGAGTTTGTAGAAAAATCGCTAGATTAATTGTCGAAGGAAAGCTTGCTAAGAATGCTATAATAAACTTGAATTCGCAAAACATAGCTCAATTTTTACCCCATTAAAAATAAATTTTATTGGGTAAACTAAAATAAATGGATAATACTTTAAAATATTTACCTCTTGGTGGTGTTACTGGAGTCACAAAAAACATGCACCTTTATGAGTACAACAATCAGATTTTGATTGTGGATTGTGGATTGGGATTTGCTGATGAAACTATGATTGGCGTAGATCTTATGCTTCCTGATATTTCTTATCTTTTAAAAAATCCAAATAAAAAAATCGTAGGAATTGCAATTACACACGGACACGAGGATCATCTTGGTGCTCTTCCTTACATTCTTCCGCAGCTTCAAGGAAAATTTGATGTTTATGCAACTCCGTTAACTGCAGCTTTTATAAACGAAAAATTAAAAGAATTTGGAGTTAATAAAAAAGCAATCAGTGTTAATTTTGATAAGGAAATTTTGATTGGAAATTTTCTATTGTCGTTTATCAGAGTTACTCATTCAGTGCCAGATACGTCAAACATTTTTATAAAAACTCCTGTTGGAAATATTTATCACGGTTCAGATTTTAAATTTGATATGACACCGTATGATGGGAAGAAATCTGATTTTGCAAAGATTGTTAGAAAATCAGATGAAGGAATTATGTGTCTAATGTCAGATTCTTTAGGAGCAGAGAGAGCTGGATTTACAAAAAGTGAAAAAGAAATTGGTAAAAAAATATTTGATGAAATGAGGAATACCACAGGAAAATTTATTCTTACTACTTACTCTTCAAATATATCAAGACTTAACCAGGTGCTTGATGCAGCTAGAGCTTTAAATAGAAGAGTTTGTTTTGTGGGCCGATCTTTGGTTAAGGCAAAAGATATAGCAGTAGGGCTTGGTTATATGAAGATAGATAAAAATATGGAGATCGATTTAAAAGAGATAAAAAATTACAATGACAAACAAATAGTTTTAATAGTTGCAGGTAGCCAAGGTCAGGAAGGATCAGCTCTTTCAAGAATTACAAATGGAGATCATAGAGATATAACAATTAATAATAAAGATACTGTTGCTTTTTCTTCAGATCCGATCCCAGGAAACGAAGTAGCAATAAATGCGTTGATTGATGAAATTGCAAAATTAGGAGCAAGAGTTTTGTATTCAGATGTTTTTGAAGGCTTACATGTTTCTGGACATGGTCCCCAAGGAGATTTATCTTTAATGATGAGTTTGGTTCGTCCCAAAAAGGTTTTACCTATAGGTGGAGGATATAAGCACATGATTGCTTATAAGTCATTAGCACTTCGAAACGGATTTTTAGATAAAGATATACTGCTACCGGATGATGGTCAAGAAGTTTTATTTACAAAAACAGATGCAAGACTTGGTAAAAAAATTGCACTTCAAAATGTATACGTAGATCAAGTTTCCGGAGAAGAGGTTGATACCTTTGTTCTTAGAGATAGAGAAAAAATTTCTAAAGAAGGAGTAGTAATAGTGCTTGCTGAAATTGATACTTTCGGTGGGCTTGTTGATAAACCAAATATAATTGTCAGAGGTTTTTCTGGAGCCGAAGTGAATGAATTGATAAATGGTTTATCTACTGAAATAAAAATAAACTTAAAGCCAAAAAATTCAAAAATTACAGACTGGAATTATGTTAGAAGAACTCTGGGGAATATTGCTGAAAAATATTTAGTAAAACAGCTTAAGCGTCGTCCGCTAGTTCTACCCGTTGTTATAGAAGTATAACTTTTATATAATCCTCTTTTTATGGAAAGACCAAGACACATTCGTCCTGAAGGAATTCGGTTTGATCCAAGTTTTGCAAATTTATTTTTAAAAGATGCAGCAGCGCTTGATAGGAAATTTAATGTAGCAACATCGGCAGGACTTATTGGAGTAGATCAAGAAATGCTTCGAATGTATCTAGCGCAAAGGCAAGCTAGAGACGAATTGTCTCAAGCTGGTGATTTAAGTTTTTTCAATCAGAGAGGAATAGTGCATCCCTTAATTTTTTACCATCACAGAAGATTGGGAGTGGACAATCCATATCAAGCAGCAATGAATAGCTTGGATTTAGCTATTGGAATTTATATTGATAGAAATTACCCAGATGATATGAGACAAAAGCCCTTTTTGATTAGATCAAGTGTGAATAATCTGGTTTCACGAATGACTGTGCAGCATGTTTTAAAAGGTTTCGGGTCAGTTATAGAGTTTGATAGATGGGAGCCAAGTAAAAAAGAAGTTGCGCAGTGGGGAGAGGATTGGAGAGAAAGATTTACTAGAGTAGAACAGGGATCCTGACTTTGTCAATTTCTGATCCATCTTTTGCGCTATATTGAAATACTTCTAAAATTCCATTTTTAGAATCAGTCTTGAATTCAATTTCTTTTTCAAATGGTCCAAACTGACCTACATCCGGAGCATTTGCCATGGAGTTTGTTTCGATTAAAATATTTCCAAAGGAATCGAGTAATCTAATTGAAACAACGTTTTCAAAAACTCGTGCATTTCCTTTCACAGCTAATCCTGACTTAATTCTGTCTCCGGACCTAGGAGATAAAACTTCAATATTCTTAGATGAAGAAGGAGCTAGCGTAATGCTTTGTGTATTTCCTCCAGTTTCGATAGTAGGATAAGGAGTATTTTTTAAAAGAGGATTTGAGATAAGATTTTTGTTATTGCTGTTAATGGAAAACAATAAAAATCCACCCAAAAAAATAAGCACGAAGAGTAAAAGAAGTGGTTCTTTTCTCAAGATCTAAATATCTTAACATTATTTTTGAGAATTAGTCAAACTACTTCCTTTTCTTCGTACCCTTTTTTACTTTGGTCGCTTTCCCGCCTTTAGAGCCAACTAATTTATATTCTTTACCATTATTATTTGCTCTATCGCGATAGTGAAAATAAGTCAGAATAAAAGCAACTATTATTGCTAGATTTAGAAAAACTGTTGGTGTTGTCAAAGGATTTTCTAAAGCAAATCTGATTTGAGCTGGCGAGAGGGTAATTAGAGCAATTCCCACAGCTAAAATTATGAACCATATTGGATTAACCATATTTTAATTTTATGCTTAAAAAATTAAATTAAAGCTTAAATGATGTAAAAGAATTGTAAGAGGTTAACACTTAAACTGTTTCAGGCAAGCAGATTTTGCATCTCCAGTTAATGAATTACATATTGAACATTCATTTGATCCGGTAGAGGAAGTTGGTGTTTTTGAAACATTTTTTAACATCATCTGCATCATTTCAGAGAGATCCTGAAATTTTATATTTGTTGGAGGAGTAAGAATTTTTTCGTCTACATTCCAGTTCTCGCATTTATAATCGACATCCATATTGGCATCAAAATATTTTTGAGCTTCATTAGAAGTATCTGATTTTCCCATCATTTCATCCATAGACATTGTTATTTTCATACCGGTATTGTTGGGAAATTCTGTTCCCCAAATATAATTTTCGTCACCATTTCTGATTACATAAACCATTGAAGTTTTCCCATTAACTTGGGTACTTAAATCTGTTCTTAATTTTTTTCCGCTAAGATATGCAGTTCCTTTAGTCTGACTAGATTCATTTTTCGAAGAAAATGAACATTTCTGTGTTTTCCCAGATCCGATTATGCTAGCAAGAGTGCTCGCGGGATTTTTCGTTTCTTTAGTTGCTGTATTAATTGTGGAATTGGGTTCTGGGATTTTTGTTCGATTAAGTGCGAAGACTCCGATTGCTCCAAAAAGAATAACAAAGGCTGCTATTATTCCTATAATAGCCTGTTTATTTCTCATACGGCTATTCTAGATTTATAAAAAATAAAAGTCAAGTTAGGTAGATTGCATTTTTTTAAATAAAGGCTAAGATAAATAGAGATTATGAATTTGGAAAATAAAATTGTCTTAATAACAGGGTCAAGTAAGGGGATCGGAGAGCAAATTGCATATGCTTTTTCTAGACAAAAAGCAAAAGTTATCATTACATATAATAGCGATAAGCAGTCAGCGGACAGCGTGGAAGCCGAGTGTAAAAAATTAGGTGCCATAGATAGCTTAATTGTTAACTTAGATATTACTGATGATCAAAGTATCCAGGAATGCATAAAAAATGTTGAAGAGAAATTCGGGCATATAGATATTCTCATAAACAATGCAGGAGTAATTGGATGGGAAAAATTTGAGCACGAAACATTAGTAGAAATAGAAAAGCAATTGAGAACCAATTTAGAAGGAATGATAAAAATGACCTCTACTGCATTTGCGCAGATTAAAGAAGGAATTATAAATGTTGCATCTAGAGCTGGACACCTTCCTTACCCCGGTCGAGCAACATATTGTGCGACGAAGTTTGGGGTTGTAGGATTTACGAAGAGTTTGGCTCTTGAATACCCAGAATTAAAAATATTTACAGTTTCTCCCGGTGCGGTAAAAACTGAAATGTGGAATTTTCAGTCTGGAATTGAACCGGAAGTTGTAGCTGAATATATAGTTAAGGCATGGCTCGGAGAGGTTCCTTTAAAGGATGGGGATCTTAATCTTTGGGAAATAATCAGCTAGCTTTTTTCTCAAGACTTTTCCAAAGAATTCTAGACGCAATTGTTCTGTGGGGAGACCATTTTTCACTAATTGATAAAAGTTCTTCTTGAGTAGGTTTTTCTAAATTATAAATTTTTATCATTGCGTTTTTAAGTCCTAAATCTCCTGCAGAAAAAACATCTTTTCTTCCCAAAGTGAACATTAAAAACATTTCTGCTGTCCATTTTCCTACTCCCTTTAATTTTATTAATTCATTTATGATTTCTTCATCCTTTAGATAATCAAGTTTCTGAAAATTTATCTCCTTGTTTATTACGGCTTGTGCAATTCCTTTTATGTATTTTATTTTGCTATAGGAAATTCCACATTCTCTTATTTTTTGATCAGAAATCTTAAGAATTTTTTCCGGAGTAATTTTTTCTTTAGGAAATAATTTTTTAAATCTATTAAAAATAGTGCCTGATGCTTTTATCGATAATTGTTGTGAAATGATTGATTCTATTAAGCTTATAAAGTAATCTTCAGTTTTTGGATGATCGGAAAGTTTTATGATGAGTGCAGTTTTATACAGCTTTGGATCTACTTTTTTAAAATGCCTAAGTGCTTCTTCCATTATAAATACAGATAAAAACTACCTATCTATTAGTTTGTAGCCTCTTGTTTTAATGGTAACAATTTCATAATTTTTATCATTATCTTTAAGTTTATTTCTAACACGAGCTACTAATCTATCTATTGCCCAGTCTGTTACTCCCAGGCTTTCTGCTTCGGGCCAAACGTTTTCTATTATTTCTTCTCTTTCACAAATCTCATTTTTGTTTGTTTCAAGATATTTCAGAAGCAGATTTTCTTTTTTAGAAAATTCTGACGCTGTTTTTAATTTTTTCTTATCATGGGATTTTGTTTTTACAAAGAAATCAAAGATAGGATTAAATATTTTTAAGCTTTTAGGATCTATAAATCCAGCATTTATTAGATAATCGTTTTCCTTTAACTCATTTTCTTCAACTTTTTCTTTAGACGCGATTTTAATTAAAACTTCTTGCTCTCCCCCGTTTAAACTTTCCCATAATTCTTCTGATTGCAGAGAAATACGTTCATCATTTTTTAAAAATTCAAAGAGTTCACTGGGTTTAATTTTTTCTCCATATTCTTTAATTGAAATTAATGCATACAAAAGGTACTGAGTATGTCCATCAACCAACTTTAAAAGTTCGCCGACTAAGTTCTCATCTAATTCCAAATTGTATTTTTTAAGACTTGATTCAAATATTATTAATGTGTCTTTTCTTTGGGCTGGTTTTACATAAACATTATCAGAAAAAACCAACATCGATTGTCGAGTAAAAATATTTGGTTCTAAGTGATCAAGGCTTCTGGCGCTCGTAATAACATAAGATAGTCTGTTGTGTGTAGCATCTAAAAGTCCTTGTATATTAGCGAAAAGATCATGGGTTAGTGCATCCTTCATTCTATCGAAGCGAAGGAAAAATATCGTAGGAAGATAATTGTTATCAGAAAGATAAACTAGGCTTTTTCTTAAGTAGTCAATTGTTAGAAATAAATCTTGAGATTGAATGCTATCTGAGAAATAAAAATCAATTTGTTTTTTTATTTCTTCAGACAGATCGGATTTTTCGACAGCGTCAGCTAATCTTTTAAAAGTTAAAACCCAAAATGGATATATTTCTCTTTCAACTAAATCATTTAAATCAACTGGAATTATAAAATAATTTTTTTCATCCAAATATTTCTTATTTATGTCTTCATGATAGAGAAAAAACCTTAAGAAGTTGCTAATTCCAACTCTCTTCATACCCATTAAAACTACAGATCTTCTGCTTTTTATATGTTCGCCTAAAATTTTTGCCTCTTCTTCTCGGAACTCGATTGGGTATGTTTTTTCAATTACATCTGGATTCATGGTGACATTTTAAAGGTTTATTTAATTATTAGCAAACATAATTTATGTCAGGAAGTAGTCAGAAAAAAATGCAAATAAAATCAAGCTAGCCTTAAGATTTAATTATATTATTGGATCATGGTAATTGAGAGTCCAGCATTTAAACCAAGAAAAGTAGAGAAGCCAAATATTAGAAATCCATTTGCAAGTAGCGGTTGGATAGAAGGTCCAAGCGGAAGGCCTTCATATAGATTGGATGCTAAATCTTATTATGTCCCCGTAGGAGAAAGGACTTCGCAAAAAGAATCCTTAATAGTGAAATTTCACAATACTCCACAAATTGATATAGTAACCTTCTAGGAATCAGGTTTGCCAGACTTGAATAGTATCGTTATAATAGATTAAATATGGCCAGAAAAAGAGGGTCTTATGGAAAGCGTGGTAAATTCAAGCTAAAGCTTAAGACTAAAACCATTTATACTATTTTCGCTCTAGGACAAATCGTAACAGGGCTTTTGCTGTTTCTATCTTTTACAAATTCAGGAGATACTTTTATTTATATAAATACTTTCATAAGAGAGTATTTTGGTCCGTTTTCATTTTTTCTAGGTTTTGTTTTGATTTTGTTCGGGTTTCTGTTTTTTAAAACAAAACTTGCTTTGTCTAAGCCAAACGTAGCGATTGGTTTTTTAATTCTTTATGGTTCAGCTGTTGTTCTTTTTAGATCTGGATATATTGGACAGCTAATGTTTGCAAACATTTCTGACGTTATTACCCCTATTGGAACTCTTTTGGTATTTTTAGCTGGTATTTTTATTGGAGCAATCGTTCTTTTTGATACTTCAGTGGATGAGATTCTTAAGGGATTGGGAGCTTTTAAAAAGACAAGCGGAAAAATGGTTCCCACAGCTATGTTTAAAAAACAAAAAGATCCTCTTCTTAGCAAGCAGATGACCATAAAAGATTCATCTTTTAATAAAAATGGACCCGCAATTGTTTCAAATACTGTTAAAAAAGACGATTCTCTTATTACGGAAAAGCTTGTCTCAAATACGCTCTCGTCGGGACTTATTTGGGAATATCCACCTCTTGATCTTCTAAATGATGGTGAAGGAGGAAAAGCAGATAGAGGAGACGTTAAGGAAACTGCAGCGGTAATTGAGCGAACACTTCAAAGTTTTGGAATAACTGCAAAGGTTGTAGAGGTAAATCTAGGTCCAGCGGTAACACAGTATGCTTTAGAGATTGCATTGGGAACAAAAGTTTCCAAGATTACCTCTTTGGCAAATGATTTAGCATTAAATACACAGGCACCTACGGGACAAATTAGAATTGAAGCTCCAATTCCAGGAAGAAATCTTGTGGGAATTGAGATTCCAAACAAATCCCTTGAAGTCGTAACATTGAGAACCATGCTTTCTTCAGAAGTGATGAGGAAAGCAAAATCTAAATTAGCTGTTTCCCTAGGGCTTGATGTTTCAGGAAATCCTGTGATTGCAGATATTGGAAAAATGCCTCACGTATTGGTTGCTGGAACCACTGGCTCGGGAAAATCTGTTCTTGTAAATTCATTTATCACTTCCCTTCTTTTTAGGGCTTCACCTGAAGAGGTAAAGCTTATTTTAATTGATCCTAAGAGAGTAGAACTTACTAGTTACAATGGAATCCCGCATCTCATGGTGCCAGTGATTGTAGATGTGGAAAAGATTCTCTCAGCGCTTAAATGGGCAACAAATGAAATGGATAGAAGATATAAGACTTTTGCTGAGCGTGGTGTCCGAAATATTGATGGATATAATGAGCTGGCTGGTTTTCAAGCGCTTCCTTATATAATAATTTTTATTGATGAGTTGGCTGATCTTATGATGTTTGCACCAGTTGAAGTCGAGGATACGATTGCTCGTCTGGCTCAAATGGCTCGTGCTACAGGAATACATTTAGTTGTTGCTACTCAGAGACCATCGGTTGATGTTATTACCGGACTAATTAAAGCAAATATTCCAGCTCGTATTGCTTTCAATGTTTCTTCTATGATTGATTCCAGAGTTATAATAGATGGACCTGGAGCAGAAAAGCTTTTAGGTCGTGGAGATATGCTTTATATACCTCCGGATCAGGCGAAACCATCTCGTATTCAAGGGGCTTTTGTTTCCGAAAAAGAAGTTAAAAAATTAGTTGAGTTTCTTAAATCCAAGTCTCCAGCAGTTGAATACACTGAAGAAATTATTTCAACACCTTATACTCCTAAAGGAGCGGGGGTTGGAACTTCGGGAGCTGATGGGAAAGATCCGGTATTTGCTGAAGCAGTTAGAGTTATTTGTGAATATGATAAAGCTTCGGCCTCGCTTCTCCAGAGAAGGCTTTCTATTGGATATTCTCGTGCGGCAAGAATTCTGGATCAATTAGAAGCAGCAGGAATTGTGGGTCGAGCTGAGGGAAGTAAGCCAAGAGATGTTTTAATAAAAGATCCTTCACAAATCTTAGGAGAACCTCAGGCGCAGTAGAATTATGATTAGAATTGGGGTCCAGTTTCAGGAGGAGCGAAGAATAAAAAACCTTACAATAGAAGAGGTTTCTAAGGCTACAAAGATAAGAGCGGATTTTCTACAAGCTATTGAAAAAGGTGAATATAAAAAACTTCCTGGTCCATCTTATGCATACGGATTTGTTAGAAATTATGCCAAGTTTTTGGGTCTTCCGGTAGAAAAGAGTCTAGCAATTTTTAGACGTGAATTTGATGAAAAGAAAAATATTGAAGTTTTACCGCGAGGTCTGACTCAATCCGAAAGAGTTTTGCCAAGATTTAAAATTGGGAGAAGTGCAGTTTTAATTGGGTTAATATTCTTACTTATTACTTTGTTTTTGGTATTCCAATATAGATCTGCTATTCTGAACCCTGGATTAAAAGTTGATTCTCCCAAAGAAAATGAAGCAGTAAAGAATTTAACTATCGAGGTGAGCGGAAAAACAGATCCAAATGGAATTTTGATGGTGGAGAATGAGCAGGTTACTATAAATCCCGATGGAAGTTTTAAAAAAACGGTAACATTGTTTCCGGGAACAACCGCTATAAATTTTCAGGTAGAAAATAAATTTGGAAGAACAACTACACTAATTCGAAATATTAAGTTAAGTAATTGATATAGTGAGTGTATCTTGACACTAGCTCACTAGATATTATAAGTTAGATAATACCATGACAGATCCTGCCCAAATACTTCTTTTTATAGTAATAATAGCCTTAACCGTTCTTCTTTTGGTGTTGGGAATTCAGGTGTTTTTTATATTACGTGATCTTCGTCAAACTATTTCAAAAGCGAATAAGGTTTTGGATAATACAGGAGATATCACAAAGAGTGTTTCAGCCCCAATTACTAGTCTTTCTTCCATTCTGATGGGGCTTAAAGCTGGGGGAACAATTGCAAGTATTATAAAAAAAGTCACGGATGATAAGGAGGATAAAAAAGAATAATGGGAAATGGAAGATTTTCAGATGGTGTACTTTTGGGAGCTTTGATTGGCGGAGCTGCTGTTTTTCTTTTAGGTACAAAAAAAGGAAATAAAATTTTGAAAACAATTACAGAAGATGGATTGGCTGGTCTATCAGAGGTAGCAAAAGAGCTTGAAAATGATGCAAGGAAAGAAGCAAAAGTACAGCTTAAAAAAGTAGAAGAAAAAATAGGTGATTTTGAAGAATCAATTGATGTTGAGTTAAATGAAGGTGGTCATAAAAATTCTAAAAGATTTTTCCGCAAAGCTTCAAAAGTAAATTAATTATAATCCGTAGCGAGAAATGTTAGCCTCATGTTGATCTAGAGTTTCTGCATACCTATTTATTCCATTTTTGTCTGTTATGTAATATAGGTAATCTGTATTAGCTGGATTTACTGCAGCCTGAAGGCTTGTGAGTCCTGGATTTGAGATTGGAGCTGGAGGAAGACCTGCGTGATTGTAGGTGTTGTAGGGTGAATTCGAGGTTTTATCTGCGTTAGTTATATTTGATGACCACCATTTTTCTTGAGAATTATCGTAGCCTTTTATGTATTGCAGAGTTGCATCTATATCAAGTTTCATGCCGATATTAAGTCTATTATGAATTACGCTTGAAACCATGGGTCTGTCTTCGTCGTGTCTTGCTTCCCGCTCAATTAAAGAAGCTAATGTTACTATTTGAGCTTTTGTAAGGTTGACCTTTGAAGTATCAATAGTTTCATATTTTGCCTCAAAATTATTTGTCATTATTGAAATAACGGTATCTATATCAGCCTCTTTTGGGAGTAGATATGTGTCCGGGAATAAATAGCCTTCATTAGCTTCAAGCTTTTTATACCAAGAAGGATCGTAGTTTGGCATAACTTTTTCGAGAGCATCAGAAATTTCTCCAGCACGTTGACCTTCAGGAATTGTTATCCAAACATCTTCAGTTCCAACAGTTAAAGCCTTAGCAATTTCTTGGGCGCTCATGGAAGGGTTCAATCTGAAGCTGCCTGCCTGAATTTTGTTATCTAATCCAGTTTGTTTAGTGAGTAAAAAGAAAGCTATTTGATCCTTTATAAGTTTTTCATCTTTAAGATTTTTTGCAATTGCTCTTACACCTTGTCCTTTTTCAACTATAAATATTTTTGGGGTCTGGTCATTTTTATTTGCAGGTGAGGTTCCTCTAATCCACCAGCCAAGGGAAATAACTATAATTACAGCCAAGATTCCTACTGTTATATAGATTCTCTTCATTTAAAGTTTATTAAAGGGAAATTATTAATTGACTCTTTACCTTCCTTAAGATTATACACAGAATCAGAATAAAAAGTACAGATTACGTCGCCAGCATTGATTTTTTCGCCAATTTTTTTGTTTAAATATATACCAGATCCCTTCATATTTGGAGCACCTAAGATTCTTGAAATAAGAGTTAGATTTTTTATATTAAAACTTTCAATCTCGCATTTTTTTGAAGCTTTTAGAGTGAATGATTGTTTGCCTATTTTTATACCAGAGCTTTTAATGTTTGGATTTCCACCCTGTTCTTTAATTATTTCTTTCATCTTAACGAGAGCTTGTCCTGAGGTCAAAATATCTTGCGCCCAGTTGAAGCCATTTTTATACTTTTCTCTAATTGATTTTTGGAGCTCATGACTTGAATCTGCAAGACAGATCTCCAAAAGTGTTCCTGCTAGATTTATGCTTCTTGCTTCGAGATCCTCGCTTTTTAATGAATCTTGTTCAAGAACTCTTAGTGACTCTCTTACTTCAAGTGCTGGTCCGATTCCGCGTCCTGCTGGTTCTTCGGTTTTATGAACAAGTACTTCAATTTTTATATTGAATTTTTTTGCTAATTTTTCGAATTTTGATTTTATAAGTTTTGCGTCAGTAAGCGTATGGACTTTTACATATTTTCCATATGGAACGTCTATGACTACATGATTGCTTCCAAATGCTACCTTTTTCGCCATTATTGATATTAGAATTTTGTCGTAGCTTTCAAAAAGAAGTGCTTCTTCTACTTTTATAATGATGTCATCAGCTGGAGCGATATTGAAGCTTCCTCCCCAAACTATGCAGGCGTTTGTTTTTTCAACTACATCGTAAATTTTCTTTTTTGTTAAATTTACAGGAGCTAAGATTTCCATGTCATCTGCTGTTCCTGAAGGAGTGGTGATGGCGCGCGATGAGCTTTTGGGAATTTTAAATCCAGCGGAAGCAATAATAGGAATAACTATCAAAGTAGTCCTCGTTCCTGGAATTCCCCCAATGGAATGTTTATCTGCAACTATTCCTGAGAATTTTAATTGTTGTCCTGTTTCTACCATGGCTTTTGTAAGATAATAAATTTCATCATCTGAAAAACCTTTTGAAAAACCAGAGGCAGCGAAATAAGTAGTGAGAATATCTCCTAATTTGTTTTGGGAGATCTGATCCATAATTGCATAGATCTCTTTATAGGTTAAGTTTTTGCCAACAAGTTTTTTTCTGATAGCTGCTATAGCTTGTTCTTTTTCATCCATTTTTAATTTGGTTTAACATTAAGTTTATTAAATTTTTAAAAAAATTAATAAAAAAATAAAAAGTATTATTTACTATTCGATAAATCGTAGGCCATATATTTACTAAAATTCTTTTTATACCTGTTCTTTCCATTATTTCTCAATTCTTGCTCTTATGATTAGTCTTTTCCAAATTGTACCAGGTGGCGTGCATGTAATTATAGTTAAAAAACTGTCTGTAAAGTTTTGTGCGAGAGGAGAAGTGTCGGTAGGTTCCACTACAGTTATGTTTACAATTTTATAATTATTTTTTATTCCATTAACCTCTGTAATAATTTGATCTCCCACTTCTAATTTGTATGCATTCGCAAAAATAGTTTTGTAATTTTTGGGATCATAAAGTTGAGGAAGAGTAGAGTGTCCAAATATAACTGAATTTCCATCCTTTCCTGGGAGAGTATCGGAATTAAATTGCACTAAATGTTTCGAAAGATCAGCATCTTCATTGGAAACTATTGCGTCCGTTATGCCAATTTTTGGAAATGAGATTTTATATGTAGCTATGTTATTCGATTTTTGAAGTGCACCGGGGTACCAGTTGTAGGCATTTGTATAATCCGTATTTAGTGAATTGGTGGCATTTGCAATAAGAGTGCCAATATTAGAAGGATTTATAACTGTCTGATTTGGGATAGGAGTTTGAATTTTTTGAGAGGCAAATGCGGGAGCAAAATATATTTTCCATGAGATTAATGGGAAAAAAGTGTATGCAAATAAAATTCCTCCAAAAATTAAAATAATTACACTTATTAATTTAAGAAAAATCTTATAATTTATTTTCTTTCCTTTTTGATAATATTTAGCCATTTTTCTCCGTTGAAATTTTTATTTTCCCTGAGGTGAAGGGAAGACGATTTGGTAGAAATGGAATTGGTGGAAAAATTTTAATATCTACCTTATTTACCTCATCGATTTCATTTAGTTTTCTAGTAGCTTCTTTGGTAGATTTACCTTTTATTTCTTTTATGAGAGTTTTTTGATCAAGTTTTGGTACAAGTCTTGCTTTAATTTTGAGATTTCCTGTTGCAGATTTTCCTTTGCTCTTAATATTGGTAGCGCTTGTTTCCACGCTATCTTTATCAACTTCTAGATCGCTTCCATCTTCTAATTTGTCTTTTGCGAAAGCTAAAATATCTTCATTCTTATACGTAACACCAATATAATTTATACTTGCAGTAAGACTTACTTCAGTCGCTTCATCATCTACATCCTTAGAATAGCTTTTTTTATCAAACTCAACTGTAATGAAATTTGGAAGAATAGTTGAATCATTATCTGCCTGTTTTTTCAGATCATCTTGGGCGCTTGATTCTAATTGTTTTTGAAGGTCGGTTGCTAATTTTTCTAAATCTTTTTTAGCGACAACTTTAATTTCTTTTTTAGTTCCACCAGAAAATGCTTTATCATTTTTTGCAGCTATAGAAGAACTTCCTTCTACGCTAAATTTAGTATTGCTTGGGAGATTATAGTTAGTTCCAAATTTTTCTGCAGTAACAGGAACATCAGCTTTTCCAGGTTCTGTTCCTGAAAAAATATCTCCAGAGGAAGAAGCTATTGTAACAGCTTTATCAGTTGAGAATTTGAGGTCATTTGAAGAAGTAATTATTGTTCCGGCTGGGAGAGTTACGCCATTTGAGTTGCTGTTAAACATTGTTACCACTCCCTTTGCTTTATCTCCAACTTCTTTTTTACCGGTTGTTGGGATAGATTTTTTCCCATCCTCCGTAACTGTAATGAAATTTGAATTTATTATGTCTTCAGAGGCATTAGTAGATTCACTTTGAGAAAAAGTTACATCTACTTCTTTTTCTTTTTCCTGCCCATTAATACCCAGAGTTACAGTAGCGCTTCTCCCAAAAAGATATAAATAGAGAATTAAAAGTAAGATAGCTAATGGAATTATGCCAATTAAAAGTTTTTTCCTGGAGCTATTGGCGCCTTTAACAAATTTTCCTATGTGAATTTTTTTAACAAAATTTAAAATGCCAATAGATATAAATGATGCATTAATTGGAAGAGGTTTTTTATCAGCATTATTTAATTTTATTTCATCTGGAATTTCCCTAAACTGATCGGCAGGGGAAATGTTATCCATAACAGCTGTTTTTGGTTTTTCATCCATGTGCATTTTTTCATTAATCTTTGGCTCGTTTGATTCTAGCGTTTCAATTTCTTCATCTTCTTCAATCTTTTCGTCTGGTTTCTCTTCGTCTTTTATGTCTCCGCCAACAAAACCAAACTCAGTCGCTGCTTCGCCTAGGGTTTTATCTTCCTCTTCTTTTATCGGCTTTTCCATTTCAGGAACCTCTCCTTTATCGATTTTTTCAGCTTTCGTAACTGAAGCTTCGAAAACATCAAATCCCATTTGAGTTGCAGCCCCGGAAAGTACCGCTCTTGCGTCAAAATTCGCTGGGAGTGCGCTTACTTGGGGAAGATGTAGGAAGGGAAGTTCTCTGCTCCACTTATGTGAAATAAATTTTTGTTGAATATCTTCACGTCCTCCATCAAATAAGATAATTCTTGCTGGTAAGGTTTCTATGGTAAATTGTTTTATTAAATTCTCTACGCTTTCTACCATGGAATCAGAAATCGGTCCATTTTTTGTTTCTATCAACTTTCCAGCTCTTATTATTGAGACGCTTGTAGATTTATGTCCTACTTCAGCTAGGATTGCGCTAATAGGAGCACCTTCTTCCTTAGCCAGCAAATGCGCAATAGCTTCTGGAATTACCAAAAATCCCATTGGTTTAAAATCCAGTTCATCGCTTACTTTTTTAAGTTTTGAAAGATATTGAGGTTTTATCTTTCCATTTTCAATCCAATCTTCTTTTACACCAAAAATTGTTTTTTGACTCTGAACATTTGGGGGAAGACTTTTTTCAGCAGTTGAGACTGCCTTATCGATTATTTCTAATAGTTCATCTTCTGTGGCGTCTTCTATAGAAGTTTTGAAATTTTCTACGTGTTCTCCTACCACGTTAATTTTTCCATTTATTTCATGAAAAACTACAGCGCTAGCTTTTTCATCGCGAAGTACCAATGAGAGGAAATACTCTGAGTTATTCTTTTTCTCCAAAAAGGGCAGATTTGGTAATTTCATAGAGAACTAGCCTACCGTAACGTATAGGCGACGCAGGCCATTTCCAATATTTTCCTGCTTTATTATCTTAAACGATTTTATGTCAGAGGTAAAGTTTACATGAGGTCCTCCGCAAAATTCTTTAGAGTAAGCTTTCCTAGGATCTTTGTCTCCAATTAGATAAATTTTTACTTTATCAGAATATTTTTCATCAAAAAGACCAATTGCTCCTATTTCTTTAGCTTTTTCTAAAGGCATAAACTCGAAATAAACAGGAAGATTTTCTTTTATTTTTTCGTTTACTTTTTCTTCAAGCTGCTTAATTTCTTCATCAGTTAAGTTTCTATCAAAGTTAAAATCAAATCTTACTCTCTCACTTGTAATATTTGATCCTGACTGATGAACATATGTTCCTAGCATATCGCGAATTGCCTGATGCATAAGATGAGTCGCAGTGTGTCCTCTTACAGTTTGTTCCGAATGATCCGCAAGTCCTCCTGCGAATTTCTTGGTCGCTCCAGCACGGGAAATTTCAACGTGCTTATCGATTAAGTCTGCGAGCTCTATCTCGTTAAATTCATATCCTAGATTTTTGAGCTGAGTTGGAGAGAGGCCGTAGGAAGACATGGCTTTAAATGCTAAGTCTGAAGATATTTTTTTATCTCCACCAGATTTGGTAAGCTCTTTTTCAATTAGCTTCTTTGCTTCATTTAAAGTTTTTTTATAAGATGTTGATTCTTTAAGGATTAAAGATTTAATTTCATCAAATTTAGTATTTAGCGCTTCATCAGTAGAAGAATATTGATCCACAATTGCTTTAATTATAGGTTCTAGATTCTCGCTTCCTAGTACATTTAAATTATCCGTGCTTCTCCTTATAACGCGGCGCAAAATATAACCTTGATCTTTGTTGCTTGGGATTACACCGCTGTTACTTAAGAAGACTGAGGCGGTTAAATGATCAGCTATGATTCTCATTTCTCTGGAATTTTCTTCATATTTTTTATTAGTTAATTCTTCTATGGATTTTATGATTGGCGCGAAAAGAGAAGTTTTAAAAATATCTGATTGATTTTCTACGGCCATAAGAAGTCTTTCAACTCCGGCACCAAAATCTACATTTTTTTTAGGAAGCTCATTGAATCCTTCTTCTGTTTTTATGTATTGCATGAAAACAGAATTTCCAATTTCTATAAATCTTCCGCAGTCACAGTTAGGATGGCACATGTCTCCAAATCTTTTATCGTGGGGAGTTCCAAAATCATAAAAAACCTCTGAGTCTGGGCCGCCTGGTTCGCCCACTGGCATTTTATCTGGAGTACCTGATCTTGACCACCAGTTTTTATCAACGTTATACTTGTGAATTCTATCCCCACGATTTAACCCTTCTATGTTAAAAATTTCATTCCAGATCTGAATTGACTCTTCATCTGTTTGATTAAGTTCCGGACTTTCTAAAACAGTTACAAAAAGTTTTTTTGGATCAATCCTCAGCTCTTTAGTTAGGAATTCCCAAAACCATGGAAGTTGCTCTTTCTTGAAATAATCTCCCAGACTCCAGTTTCCGAGCATTCTAAAAAATGTAGTATGTCTATTGTCTCCTACTTCATCTATGTCTACTGCGCGGAAGCAATTCTGCACATCTACTAAGCGATTTCCCTGCGGATGGGTTTCTCCCAAGAGATATGGCACTAAAGGTTGCATTCCTGAGCTCGTAAAAAGCGTGGTCGGATCATTTTCAGGAATAAGCGGAGAATTAGGAATTCTTTTATGTCCTCTTTTTTCAAAAAAACTAATATAAATATCAATAATTTGCTTCGCGCTCATGGCTAGATTATACCAGAATCTAAAATTAGGTTTCTGAGGCGAAATCTGCTATACTGATCCTAGAGTTATTTCCTCATTCTTAACTCAATAATAAATATGCCAAAAATTGGAAATCCAATTGAATCAGTCGATAAAAAATGTGACAGATGCGGTTCCAAAAGAATCGTTAAAAAAACGTGGACTGAAAAAATTAAAAATGATAGTGGTTTTATGACTCTTCAACATACGCTTGTAGTATGTACAAATAAAGAATGTCAGAAGGCTTTTGAAAAAGTTGCAGCTGATGAAGCTATGAAGAAAGAAAAGATCAGACTCGCAAAAGTTGCAAGAACACAATAAACTCCTCTTGTTTAGTTTGCTATAATAGCCCCCGTGGACAATAAGTATTTAATTGGAATTGGTGGATTTGGGCTTTTAATTCTTCTTATGGTTTTACTGGTTTTTCAGTCTTCAAAAACTCCAAAAATGGGAGAAGATTTGACAGGTCTTGGTTTTAGGAAAAATGCGAATGTGACTCCTAGTCCCGTGCTCACTCAGCTTCAAATGCAGGATTTAAATGTAGGTTCATCTTCGGCTTCAGTTGCGGCAGGAGATACTATAACAGTTAATTACATCGGCGCATTTTTAGATGGTAAAGCTTTTGATAATTCATATCAGAGAGGACAGCCATTTACTTTTCAGGTAGGAGCAGGGCAGGTCATTCCGGGATTTGATCAGGGAGTTTTGGGTATGAAAATTGGAGGGAAAAGACAAGTGGCGATTCCATCCGATTTAGGTTATGGTGCTACAGGTCAGGGAAGCGTGATTCCTCCAAATACACCTCTTATTTTTCAAATAGAACTTCTAGATATAGCTTCTAAAGAAGCTCCATCTCCAAGCCCTGATCCAGCTGTGAGTCCAGCTGAGTCCCCAACACCAAATCCATAATCCTATAGTTTATTTTTGAGGCTATTTATGGTAGAATACCCGGATGGAAAATGGAGAAAGTATCGGTAACCAGCTTGAAGTCTTGAGGCACGAACTTAAAACTACATGGGGGCAATTTGGGGCGCATGTAACAAATAGGCATAGAGGTAGACCTGCTACGAGTTGTCATGAATGTATTAATTTAAGACAGGTAATAGTTTTACAGGAATTTCAAATAGGTAAATTAGTTGGAGAGCTTAATGCGCAGTCTCAAAGGCCTCTTTCAGAATAAAAAAAGAGAGATCGTAGGTAGATGCCTATTCACTCTCTTTCCCTGATTGCATTCCTGCCACCATCAAAATCCCTAGAATTCTTCGGAATTTTGAAGAATCATCTCATTCTTCTGTCATAGCAGACAGCACTTATCCCCAGAAGAGGAACTCCTTAGCGGTGCTGCCATTTGTTTGTCCTGCCATAGGGTTTCTCCAAACAAATTATCCTGAATGCGCTTGAGAATCTCTATAGATTTTCATTTTTAAGTTAAAACCCGAGAGTTTTAGCCTATCGAATCAATCTATTTTGACTCTATTCGGAGTTTATAAACTTTAAAACTTGGGGAGTTAAAAGTCAATTCGATCAAACTATATCTTTTGGAAATATTTAATTGCTTATTTCCTTCCCAGCCTCCCAAGCAGTATAATGCAAAATATGAATGATGAACAAAAGAGAAGAATCTTGCAAAAAGCCGAAGATTTTTTTCGCAAAACTATTGCTGTCAACCATTTAAAGAATTTACGTAAATTGGGTAGTCTTGAAGAATTTAATGTTAATCCATTTTCAGTTAATTATCTTGCGTATTTTTTAACCGGAAATGGGGATGCGGAAAGTATGGCAAAAGCTTTAATTTACCCTAGAATATTGGGGACATCCTTTACGACAAGTTTCGGCTCAAATTTTCAAACCAAATTCGTAAGTGACGTTTTGGGTGCAGCAGGAACAATTGTTTCAGGCACAGACATAGAGTTTGAAGATCAGATAGATAATAGGAAAAAATATTGTCAGCTTAAGTCTGGGCCAAATAATATTAATTTTGATGATGTTGAAACTATTAAAAATAAATTTAAGACAATCAGGAATTTAGCTAAGCAAAATAATAACGGATTAGCAGTTGATGATTTAGTCGTAGGAGTTCTTTATGGAACCGATGAGAGCCTGAGTACATTTTACAAAAAGATTTCAGAGGATTACCCTGTTTTGGTTGGAGAAGATTTTTGGCTTCATTTAACTGGGGATAAGAATTTCTATTCAGATTTAGTTGATTGTTTTGGAAAGGTTGCCCAGGAGACTGATGGAAAAGAAGAGCTCGAATCTGTGATAAAAGCTTTGTCGATAGAGATACAGAAAAAGTTATTAGATAAAGAATTAAAAAAGAAGTAAATTAAAGGGCGGTAAGTAATAGATTGATATAAAGGTACCCATTGCATGGGGCAATGGTTACTATATATATTTATATATATGGGTCACTTTGTTACTGTCACCGAAGCTGCTGAGAGAATTGGAGTTTCCTTAGATACAATCAAGAGGTGGGAAAAGAAAGGTCTGATAAAGGCTTCTCGTTCTGAGAAAAATTATAGACTTTTTAATATTAAGGAAATTGAAAGGATAAATAGTAAAATATCAGGGAAAAATACCTCTAAGAGTAATTTTAAAATATTAAAATCCACCAATAAAACAAAATACACAGCCATTGAATTATTTGCGGGAACCGGAGGCACTGCTTTGGGGATGGAGAATGCAGGTATAAACCATGTTCTATTGAACGAAAATGATAAGAGATGCGTAGATACTTTAAAGTTTAATAGACCAGATTGGAATGTCATCCTGGAAGATGTATCTAAATTAGATTTTAAAGACTGGGAGGGAAAAGTAGATATTGTGCAGGGTGGATTTCCTTGTCAAGCATTCAGTTTTGCTGGTAAAAAGATGGGTTTTGATGATGTTCGCGGGACAATGTTTTTTGAGTTTGCCAGATGCGTAAAGGAGGTTAGGCCAAAAATTGCAGTAGGAGAAAATGTGAGGGGATTACTTAAGCATGATAAGGGTAGAACGCTGCAGGCAATGGTAGATGTGTTAGAGGAGATTGGTTATAAAGTTCAATATAAGGTGGTTAGATCTCAATATTTGGATGTTCCCCAAAAAAGAGAAAGATTAATTATTATCGCAATTAGAAAAGATTTAGATGTTCCATTTATTTTTCCAAAGGAGAGGAATTATACGATTTCAATAAGAGAAGCGTTAAGTGGTTGTCCTAAGTCTGAGGGGTATGCTTACACAGACAAAAAGAAAAAAATCATGGATCTAATACCACCTGGTGGGTACTGGAGAGAGCTTCCAATTAGCTTACAAAAAGAATATATGGGTGCCAGTTTTTATATGGGTGGAGGAAAGACAGGAATGGCGCGAAGATTGTCTTGGGATGAGCCCTCACTAACATTAACTTGTAATCCTGCGCAAAAGCAGACTGAAAGATGTCATCCTGCAGAAACAAGACCACTTACTGTTCGAGAATACGCAAGAATACAGACTTTTCCGGATAACTGGAAATTTGAAGGATCAGTCGCATCTCAGTATAAACAAATTGGAAATGCCGTTCCCGTCAATTTAGGATACCACATTGGTAAATGCTTGATTGCAATGTTGGATGGAATTAAAGAAGCAAAAGATATGGAGATTATTTGGGAGTCAAATAAAACACTAGACACTTCTATCCAGGTTCCGCTTTTTGTTTAATTTGATTTTTTAACCAATTAATTGCTTTATTTTGACCTCGGGAATATAATTTTGGGGAGTAGTGAGAAAATATAAAACATTTGATGAAATGTACGAAGATCGTGATATTTTTATTACGGCACATCATTGGTTTAATGAAATTCCGCCTGAAAAAAATAAGATTTATTCTTCTAAATACTTAATCTGGAAAATTAAGTATTCTATAGCCTCATTTATATATTTATACGTTCATTATAGGTCAGTATTTAATGTTTGGTCTAGTAAATATTTCCCCTTTTCACGCTTTAACCGGGGAAAACTGTACCATTATTCACAACGGGGTTTGAGGCGTTTTATTCAGGACTTAGAATCAATCGTTGAAAAAGAGGGAAAATCCATCTCTATTTTAGATGGAGATATGGATAATTATTTCTTTAGACTTTATACAGTATTTACAAAGGATTTTAGAGATAACTACGACAGTGCTTTGTCTAAAGTAGAAAAAGCAATTCAGAAGAAATATAAAGATGCATTTGTCAGAGATTTGGAAAACTATAAATTTATGATTTTAGTTCCGTTAGAGACATATATTTTAATAATAAAAAAATTTGAAAGAAAATATAAGTAAATTGCTTTATAATTGCTTCGGGAGTATAATTCAGCGCTATGATTACGTTATTTTTCGATATCGAAACTATTCCTTGTGCTAATGAGTATAAAGATGTTTTTATTGAAATTCTTAAGAAGAAAAACGGAAATAGTAAAAAAACAGATTTAGAAATTCATACAGGTACTTCTTTTGAGGGAACTTTCGGAAGAATTTGTTCCATCGCCGTCATTAAGGAAGTGAATCGTAAAGAAATTTTAAGAGAAATTTTTTCAGGAGATGAAAAAGAAATCTTGCAAAATTTTTGGAAAGTATCTCAGGATGTTATGAGATTTGTAGGGCATAATATCTGGTCATTTGACCTTCCATTCATATATCAACGTTCAATAATTAATGGTGTTAAGTCTAGAACAGATATCAGTTTTGCGAGGTATAGAAATTTCCCAATTTATGACACTATGCTTGAGTGGTCACTTTGGAATTTTGATAAAGAGAAATATCAAAAACTAGATACATTAGCTAAGGTTTTAGGTTTTCCAACTTCAAAAGATGAAATGGATGGATCTATGGTTTGGGATTATTATAAAGAGGGTAGAATTGAAGAGATAAATAAGTATTGCATGAAAGATGTTGAGCTAACCCGCCAAGTATACAAAAAGATGATTTTCGAAGAAATAGAAGATCTTGAAAACTCTGAAGATATTCCTTTTTAAAATTATATAACTGTATCGGAATGGTAAGGAATTTTTTCCCCTACTCGTTTCAGAATTCCAGCTCTTTCAGTTTCTGCTTGGGCCATTCGATCAGAAAGAGGATTTTTTAATCTAGGGATAGAGGCAATTATTAAAGCGGCATCTATAAATTTACTTATTACGGCTAAATCATATTCGAAGGGTGGTATACTTAAATAGCCTCTTCCTAGTCTAGAAACTGAGTAAGGTAGCTCATCTAAACCAACATCAGTTAAAACGCCATCTTTATCTTCGACCACATCATTTAATATAGATCTATACTTATACTCAGTATCTTCAATTCTCAACTTGATTCTATCTCCTTCATTTTTAGGGACTGTGGGAGCTTCAATTTCAATAGTTAACGCAGTAGTTTCTGTATGACTCACTTGGGCGCCTACAATTCTGTCAGCGACTTTTTTCATCCCAGGAACTTTGTAGCATTTAAACCATCCTCCAAATTCTTGGTTATCTTGGTTAAAGTATCTATTTCCACCGCTTCGGTGGATATGTACGATTCCCGGGCGAGTGACAGGTGTCGTATCGGGAACATAGAGAGGAATTCCTGCGCTAAGAACGTGTCTACGTATATAGGCGCGATTTGGTGTAGGAAGATCTTCCGTAACAGTGTCTACTCTTCCCAAGCCGCTCCATACTTGAGAATTCAAGGCAATAAGTCTGTCGGGTAGTCTTAATTGATCAAAGTCTGCCATGAGTCCTTCCCTTCTTTGCTTAGCTCCCTCCATTCTTTCTCTAATTCTAGTTGCAGTTTCTTCGGTTAACGTTTTTGAGGCCTCAAGTCTGGTTCTGTTGGCAGCTTCTTCGAGTGAAATTATTCTTCTTGCACCTTCACGATAATCCATAGGCCTATATTATACTACAATTACGCAAAACTGATACATTTTGATTTATTTAGACATATTTTTATTTTTTTGATAATTTATAAATTTTATAAAATTATTCGAATTATTATCTATCTGAGATATTATTTGGACTTCTGCCTCTTAGTCTTATTTCTTGAGGTGTAAGTGGGGAGGTGACTAGAAGTCTTGCTCTTGGAAGATAATACGGGCCAAAATTATCTCTCATGTCTGCATAAAATCTGGTGTTCACTAAATCATCAGCTATCTGTTCTGGCAATACTTTTAATCCTTCTACTTTAAATAGAAATGATAAAGCTTTGTCTTCTGTGGCTTTTTCGGCTAGCAAAGCGAGTTGATCAGAAGTATAAGTTATTACTTCCTGATCTTCTTTAGGACGAAAAGCATTTCCCCACCCGGTTTTGAAAAAGCCATGTGTTAAAAGTTTTCTAAAATTATCAGGAGTATATGTGCCGCTTCTCATAAGTTCTTCAAATGTCGCAAAAAGTGTGCCCCATAAAACTGCGCCGCCATTTCTAGCGATTGGAGCTCTGAATTCTTCGGGCATTAGAGGCGAGTGAGGATCAGGAATTGGTGCACCAGCATAAGTGGTTACTCTGTAGTAAAGTTCCTCTAATCCTCTAGCGCCCTCGTTAAAGGCAAAATCTGCAAAAGCTCGCACTCTTGATTTTCCCATTTTAAATTCTGGCCTAGTAACTATGGCTTCTGTAAAACCTGCTCCTTGTGGTAATTTAGCTAGCTCATTTTCTATAGTCATATTTATCTAAAAGTTAATGGCTTATTCTGTGGTAAATGAATTTGTGTTGGTGTCCTTGGTCTTTCACGGTTGGCTGCTGAAGCATGTAGAACAGAAGAGCGCGATAGGTAAATTCGTGCAAAATTTCCCAGCATCGCGTCTTGAAATCCGGTGGCTTCGATGTCGCCAGCTAAAGAATCTGGGAGCATATGCATTCCGTATGTGGTAAAAAGAAAAGAGAATCTTCTATCCCTATTAACTAGCTGAGTTAAGGGGGCAATTGCATCATGCGTTAAGTAATGAGGTTCTCTGAGTTCATCAAAATTAAATCCTATTTTCCAGGGTGTGTGTTTGAATCCTTGCTTCAGTCTTGCTGCAAATTGATGAGGATCATAGACCCTATCGACTACTAGATTTTCTATAGTAACGAATAGAGAGCCAAAAAGAACACCAGCCCCATTTAAGTCTACTCTATCGGCAAATTCCGCTGGCATTTCATAGAAGAATGGATCCCTAGGAACTCCTCCTTTTCTTTTTCGCATATCTTTTACTACATCTCTTAATCCATTTGATCCTTCATGATAAATTAATTCAGCAAATGCTCTCATATCAGAATGACCACGTTTGAATTCATCTCGCCTGGAGATTCTTTCGACAAAGCTTCCGTTATTCGGATAAACATTTTCCAATCTTTCTAAAGACATAAGGGGGAAATTATACCAAATCTTTTATTTAATTTTTTCCCAGCTGAACTCAGGACGGCCGAAGTGTCCGTAGGAAGATGTTTTTAAGTAAATTGGCTTTCTCAAATTCAGGCCTTCAATTATTCCCTCAACACTTGTGTCCAGAAGACCTTTCATAAAATCATTAATTACTTTTTCTGAAGTTTTTTCAGTTCCAAAGGTCTCAACATCTTGCATTACGGGTTTTTTTGCTCCGATGAAATAAGCAAGTCTAACTTCTGCTTTGTCAGCTAGTTTTGCTGCTACTATATTTTTTGCCAGAAATCTGGCTGCATAAGCTGCGGATCTGTCGACTTTCGTAGGGTCTTTTCCAGAAAATGCCCCTCCTCCAACTCTTGCATGTCCTCCATAAGTGTCAACAATAATTTTTCTGCCTGTTAGTCCACAGTCCTGGGCGGGACCGGATAAATGCCAAACGCCTGTACCATTTATAACAAGGTCTTTTATCTTAATTTTGAAACCAAATTCTTCCAAAATAGGAGAAACTACTTTTTTGAAAATATCATTTTTGACTTTCTCAATTTCTATTTCTTCATCATGAGGAACAGCAATTACTACCTGCGAAACTTTATATGGAACGCCATTTTTATATTCGACCGTAACTTGCGTTTTGCCGTCTGGTCTTAAATATTTTAGGATTTTATTTTCTCGGACTGAATCTATTTTTTCTGCAAGACGGTGAGCTATTGAAATAGGAAGAGGCATAAGTTCCTTCGTCTCTTTGCAGGCAAATCCAAACATCATTCCTTGATCTCCGGCGCCTTTTTTCTTTACGCCTTTAAATATTTCCGGTGACTGTTCATGAATATAAGTTTGAATCTCAGATTTATCGCTAAAATTTAATTTAGGGATTATGTAACCCAGATCTTTTATTCTTTTTTTGCTACTTTTTCGAAATCTACTTTAGCATTTGCTGTGATTTCTCCGGCTATAATAAGTCTATTAAATCCAGCAAGGCATTCTACAGCTACTCGTGCGTATTTATCCTGCTTTAAAACTTCATCTAGAATTGAATCACTGATTGAATCACAGATTTTGTCCGGATGTCCTGCGCAAACTGATTCAGAAGTGAAGATATAATTTTTCCGTTCATAATTGGACGCATCTCGTTGGGACGATGGGCACCGCGTTTCCAGTATGGATCTCGGTTGCCGTCCGCCAAATAGCGGAACTCTAAATGCTTATAAAGAATATCAGATTAAAATAAATTGTCAAATTATTCTTCTGAGGTTTCCTGAGGAATTTCTGATAGATTTTTTTTGGAGACTTT
Organism: uncultured Gammaproteobacteria bacterium; assembly: GCA_964416505.1. Taxonomy (GTDB): domain Bacteria; phylum Patescibacteriota; class Microgenomatia; order Levybacterales; family UBA12049; genus 2-01-FULL-39-10-A. The sequence goes on along the minus strand of CAYQEJ010000006.1, from coordinate 6,862 downwards.
TTTCTTTTTTTCTATTACTTCCACGGGTATTTCGCTTGTAGTAGTTGATTCATTTCTATTATTTAATATTTTTAAAATCTGGTCTAATTTAATATTTATTGAATCTAATTCGTTGGTTCTAGGTGATGAGTTTTGCGTGTTGTCATTAAATCTTTTAAAAGCGGGTCTTGATTCCCTCCTGCTTCCGCCAAAGTCTCTTTCTTCATGGCTTCTATTTTTAGCAAAACAATCTCTGCAGTAAACTGGTTTGTCATCTGAGGGCTTAAAAGGAACTTCGCATTCTTTTCCACAATTACTGCATATGGCTTTATGCATTTCAGCAGGCCTGAATCTTTTTTCTCCTCCAAAGCTTCTTCCGCCAAAACTGCGTCCGCCGCCTCTTCCTCCTCTGTTGTCTCTATTTGGATATCCCATGAGATAGCATTGTACCATTTCTATATATTTATTGCCTTGGTAAGTTTTGTAGCTTATAATTCTCAACTTATGCCACCATGGAGAACGCCAGAAGCAGGTGAACAGTTTACAGTCAAAATTATTCGTTTGGGAGATAAATTTTTCCGAGGAAATACTATGCAGGATGGTCATTCTGAAATAGCAGCAATGGATGGAATTGAACGAGCTTTGGATGAAGAAAGAGTAAAAGATAATCTTTCAGGAGATGCTGCTGTTATTGGAGTAAATGGTGGAGATATTTATATTGGTGGATATTCGAGTGCTCTTCAGTTGCCAGTATTAGGAAAAGAAAAAGAAGCAAGAGCTCTTTCTGTTAGGTATCTAAGAGAGCAAAATCCCGAACATTCTATTATAGAATGTGAACGCGTGCCGGATTTTAATTTAGAACCTAAAGGTGACTTCTATAGTATGAAATGAAAAGTTATTTCCCTGATCTATAGACTACTCCGGACTTTCTGGTAACTAAAGATATGGGATCTGAGTCTTTTTTAGGCATCACAACTTGTGGAAGTCCTGCCATTTCATGTGCTTTATACATTCCTACTCTGTTTGCAGCAAAAGGCTTTTTTTCTACGAATACTTTAAGAAGTTGTCTGGTTTCTTTGTCTGCCAGAAATCTTCTCCAGAATGTTAAAGATCTTAAGAAAAAATCTTGAGCATCTTCAGCAGGTTTTAGGGTGTGTCTTACAGATCTTTCATGCATAAATTTTATAGTTCCCCTGTCGATTAAAGGACCAAGTGAATATTCATTTCCCCTTATGGGGTATGGATCAAAATTTGCTAAAGAAAGTTGAATGGGAGGAACTCCTCCAACAAGTTGAAAAACGTAGCCTTCGCTTAAAAGAGAGCCTGCTCTTATAGCATCTGCGGTAACATTTTCTGGCTTTAAGCTTAATTCGGAAGCAAATATGTGAAGTCTAGTAGGAAATCGCAGATTTGCAGAATAGGGATATAGGAAGGTTTCGCTGATTGCTTTTTGAGCATCTTGAGGATCTGCTTGAGATCTAGTTTTTATTCGTTCTGTGTCTGGCATATTGGTTTTGCATTATACCATTTGTTATGGGTGATATAATTTATTCATGAATCACGAAATAAATATTTTTAATGTATCCTTAAAGGCTACGCTTCACTGTCTTCTGGGGTGCTCTATCGGAGAGATTCTTGGAATGATCATAGGTGCTCATTTTAATATCCATGACTTTGCAGCGATTATTCTTTCGATATTTCTAGCATTTGTTTTTGGATACTCATTTACTCTGGTTCCACTTTTGAAACACTTAAGTTTTAAAAAAGCATTTTCCACAGCCTTGGCTTCAGATACAATTTCAATAACTGTTATGGAGGTTATGGATAATTTAGTTATATTTTTTATTCCTGGAGCTTTAGCAGCAGGACTTAATACTTTTCTTTTTTGGGGAAGTTTGGGGATTTCTCTTTTCGTAGCTTTCTTAAGTGCGCTCCCAGTTAATTATTTTCTGATTAAAAAAGGAAGAGGTCATTCTCACGCTCACCACTAATTACCAAAAATTAATCTTTCTGAAATAAATACCTGCAATCAGAAGAATAATTATCGCAAGTCCTCCTGCTACGATTGGTCTTTCAAAGAAGGGTAGTGAGTCAAAGACTATCCAAATTCCTCTCCACACTGCTACTACACCTACGGTAGCTAGTATTGAAAACATAAGCTTTTCCTTTGCTGGATATGGAAGTTTTTTGGATTTTTTCCTTGCCATAAATTAAATATAGCAGATCAGGTGTATAATCGTCTTATGGTTAATGTTAGTGCTCAGCAGATGAAGGAGAAGATTGAATCTGGTGAGAACATTTTTGTTATTGATGTAAGAACACCCATGGAATTATCCCGCGGAAGAATAGAAGAATCTATGAATATTCCTTTGGATATTTTTGAAGAAGAAATAGAAAAGAAAATTCCAGATAAAAATTCAGAAGTTTATTTATATTGTTTATCAGGATCTAGGAGTAATATAGCCGCGCAGATTATGGAAAATTTAGGATATAAAAATGTCTATAGTCTTATTAGCGGTCTTCTTTCCTGGCGATCAAATAATTTTCCTCTAGTATAATCTATTTGTGAATGAGTTAGAGTATAAATTTGAGTTAAAGCTTCAGATTTGGGATGGGCCTGCTCCGTGGTATTTTTTTGAATTACCCAGCACTGAATCAGCATATATTAGACGTGAATTTAGGCACCTTCATAGAGGTTGGGGATCTATTCCGGTAATTGCGCAAATTGGTGATACCAGCTGGAAGACTTCAATTTTTTGGGAGAAAAAGGGTCAATATCTTTTGCTTGTTAAAAAAGAAGTGAGAACTCGCGAAAAAATTACAAATGGAAATATTGTCGAGATTAGCATAGCGTTAAAGCCCTAATTATCTTGCGAGTTTGACGAGGCCCTTTGAGATGCAGTCTTTGCAAATTATTCCATAGACATCTTCTTTTCCCTTCCAGTAATTAACAAGATTTTCAGAGGGATTTCCGCATTTTCTACATTTTCCAACTGATTTATATTCTTTTGAGTCCAAATTAAATCCCATGGTTTCTCGCCCGTCAAAAACTAAGAGTTTTCCTTCAAAGTATGTATTGGGATATTTTTCCATAAAGGTTACTATTCCGTGTTGGAGTTGATAAACATCTTTAAATCCATATTTCATAAGAAGTCCTGAGGCTGTTTCGCATCTCACTCCGCCAGTGCAGACAGTAACAACTGTTTTATCTTTTAAATTTTCTATAGATTTTATAGCACGTGGCACATCTCTAAAATGTCCAAGTCCTTGTGGCCAAATCGAATTTTTAAATCTTCCTACTTCAAATTCATAATCATTTCTCATATCTACTACATAGAATTCTTGACCTTTCTCATACCACTCTTTAAGTTTTTCCGCGCTTAAATATTTACCTGTGACTTTTTTAAGAGGTCCAAAATCTTTATCTTTAATTCCTGTGGTTACAATTTCTGGTCTAACTTTTACTGATAATTTCCAGAAAGCTTTTCCGGTTCCAGGGGATTTTTTCCAATTAATGTTTTTGAGTTTGTTATTTTTCTCAATGAGTTCAATATATTTTTCAGTATTTTCATAAGTTCCTTCAAGTGTTCCATTAATTCCTTCTTCCGCAATTAGAATTCGACCCTTGAGTCCTAAGGCTTCGCAATAAGCGCGCTGTTTTATCATTTCCTCCTGTGGATTTTTAATCTTTACATATTTATAGTAAAGTAAGATTTGGTATTTCATAGGCTTATATTATAAAACAAAGTTTTTCTAATGTATAATTTTATATATGAATAAGCAAGTTAAGGTAAGCGACAAGATGCAGAATAATTATTCATATCTTCTTTCTGAGCCAATCGGAAAAAACTTTGATCCAGAGTTTCACCCAGAATTAACTCCTAAAGAGATGCTTGAAATGGGTGTTTTTGGCGGGCGCTATATGACTGATTGCCAGAATGAGTTTCCAAAAGACTGGTTTACGAATGCTAAGCTTGATCCGAATGGACCTGACAAAAATCTTAACTTTTTTAAAGTAAACGCATCGCAGCCTTTAAAAGTTTGGATTAAAAAAGGGTGGATTAGGGATCAGGATCCGAGAGGCTGGTTTCAGTGGTACTGCCGTTATTATATGGGAAGGAGATCTGTGGATGATGAGAGGCAAATCAAAAGGTGGAAAGCTATAAAGCGCCATATTTCTCAAGTAAAAAGAAATTGTCATAAAGGAGATTTTTCATGCAGACCCCGTCAGCGTCAGGCAATTCTCCACTGGGCATACGACTCCAGAAAGATTTAATAAGTTCTTGTGTGGTGTTTGGTAATTCTTGGTGCAGGTCTTTCCTCTGAGATTCCACTTCCGAATTGATGAGCTTCTCTTAATCGAGGAGCATGTTCCCCTTTAGGAATGATTACTCTTAATAGTTCTCTCATTCCATTTGGGTTAATTCCATCAGCTCCCTGAGGTCTTCTTCCGTTAGGACCCATAACTTCACTAATTGTTGGCATATTCGAAAGATTATAGTTGTATATATGGTTTTGTCAATCATATTTGTTAGATTGTTATTAATATAGGTCTTTAAGTTACCTGTTGACATAAGCTCAATTCATATGATATAAAGTTATTACTTTAAGACGAAAAAGCCTAAAGGGTCATGCACCTCAAGTGCATTTTTTGTCGATGTAGACTGCCCGCAATATAATATTCGAATGCCTAAAGCCGATTCAAAAGACAATAAGAATAACTTTATTCCAAGAGAGGATTGGGGTAATAAATTCCCAGTTCTTCCTGAACTAGATCTTCTAACAGTTCAACACGAATCATATAAATGGTTTGAGGACAAAGGAATAGGGGAAGTTTTACAGGAAATATCTCCTATTGATGATTTCACAGGTAAAAATTGGACTCTTACGCTTAAAGATTACAGAATCGGAAATCCTACAAATGAACCATCACTTTGTCTTATTAAAGGGCTAACTTTCGATGCTCCTCTTTATGTAAAAGCAACTCTCACAAACAAAAAAACCGGAACTGATATAGATCAGGAAGTCTTCCTTGGCGATGTACCAAGAATGACAGAACGCGGAACATTTATTATTAACGGAATTGAAAGAGCGATTGTTAATCAGCTCGTAAGAAGCCCAGGGGTTTTCTTTACTTCAACTCAGGATGTAGTTACAGGTCAAACTCTTTATACAGCAGAAATTAGACCAGTTCATGGATCATGGCTTGAATTTACAACAACTCGTTATGAAACAATTACAGTTAAAATTGACAGAAGAAGAAAGTTCTTAGCTTCAACATTCCTTAGAGCGATTGGAGTTTCAGATAATGATCTTATAAGAGAGAAATTCAGAGATTCTGAAGCTGATGGAAAAACAAACTTCATAAATAATACCCTCCAAAAAGACGAAACTAACTCTCAGAACGAAGCTCTTATTGAGATTTTTAAGAAAATGCACCCAGGAGAACCAGTAGTTTTAGATAAAGTTAAAGAGAACTTTTTCGGAATGTTCTTCAATAATAGACGTTATGACTTAGGGGATGTTGGACGCTATAAGATGAATAAAAAGCTTAAGAATGTAGAAGGATTTAATCCTACAGAAGAAAGAATTTTAACAATTGATGATATTATTGCAACAATTTCGTATCTTATTGCTCTTTCAAAGGGTCAGGATGGAGTAGATGATATTGATTCACTAGCAAATAGACGCGTTAGACGTGTGGGAGAATTAGTTGCTTCCACAGCATTTAGAGTTGGAGTTTTGCGTTTGGAAAGATCAATTAAAGAAAGAATGTCACTTATTACTCCTGAAGTCCCAGTCACAATTGCTGGACTTATTAATGCAAGACCAATAATGGCCTCAATTAATGAATTCTTCCGTACTTCTCAGCTTTCAACTATCTTAGATCAAACAAATCCACTTTCAGAAATTGATAATCTTAACCGCTTAACTGTTATGGGAACCGGTGGAATTTCAAGGGAGCGTGCAGCTTTCTCAATCAGAGATATTAACTCTTCTCAGTACGGTAGGATTTGTCCTATCAGAAGCCCCGAAGGTCCAAACATTGGTCTTGTTACATATATGGCTCTTTATGCAAGAGTAAATGAATTTGGATTCTTGGAAACTCCTTATAGAAAAGTTACACATTCTAAAAAAGGAAGCAAGAGTGTTTCTGAAGCATCAAATGAAATTGTCTACATGGCAGCTGATGATGAAAGAGAGCATTATATTACTCACTCAGGAGTATTAAATGATGATCAAACTATCACAGCAGAAAGAGTTCCTGTTAGATATAAAGGAGAATTTATTGAAGTAGAAAAAGAGAAGGTAGAGTATATAGATGTAGTTCCACGTCAGGTTGTTGGAACAGCAGCTTCGCTTATTCCATTCGTTTCACATGATGAAGCTAATCGTGCGCTCATGGGTACTCACATGCAGTCTCAGGCAGTACCATTAGTAAAGCCTGAATCTCCAGTTGTGGGAACAGGAATGGAAAAAATGGTTTCTCAAGTTATGGGACGTGTTGTTAGAGCACCTGAGGATGGAGAAATCGTATATGCAGATGGAGAAAAAATTGTATTTAAAGGTAAAGGAAAAGAAGAAATTACATATAGAATTGAATCTTTCCAAAGAACTTCACAAGCTACAGCTTACACACAAAGAGCAATGGTAGTACCAGGACAAAAGGTTAAAAAGGGAGATCTTTTGGTTGATGGACCATCTTCACAAAACGGAGAACTCGCACTTGGACAAAATCTTTTAATTGCTTATGCATCTTATGATGGACTTGGATACGAAGACGCTATTGTTATTTCAGATAGATTGGTAAAAGAAGACGTTCTTTCATCAATTCACATTGAAAAATATGAAGCTGCAGTTGTTGAAACAAAATTAGGACCAG
>CAYQEJ010000005.1:0-102144 GCA_964416505.1 uncultured Gammaproteobacteria bacterium | reverse complement strand
TTGGTGGTCAAGCTACAACAAGCGCTAAATTCGCAGTTCTTAATTTAGCTGGTGGAACTCCAACAGCTTCTATCTCAGCAAACTCAGGAAACAATGCAACATTCCTTACAGGAACAGGAAACCTTGGAACAACTAATGGTCAGACATTAACTCTTGGAGGAACGACGACAGGATTAGTAAATGTAAATAACAAAGCTGGAAATGCATTCACAACATTCGACACAGTAAACTCAGCGGTTGGTATTGGAACAACCACCCCAACAAGCATATTAAACGAGAATAACGGTAATTTGGTTGTAAGCGGAGGAGGAGTTATAAGGTTAGCAATTAATTCAACAAGCAATAATGCTGGAATCGTCTTAGGTGAGAGCGGAATAGCTAGATATTCAATTGCAAGCTATAATGGTGGTAATTTTACAATTTATGATGATGTAGCAAATGCAGACAGATTGTTTATTTCATCATCAGGAAATGTTGGTGTTAATACTGCTTCTCCAATAACCACACTTGATGTCAGAGGAGCTTCTTCAGTAATGCCAGCAGCTTCTATCTCAGGTTCTATTACAAATGCTGTCTTAGTCTTGGATAACACAGGTACAGGATCTATATTCACAGCATCTAAATCCGGAGCAACAAAGTTTGTAATAAATAACAATGGAACATTCTCATTCGCAGGAACATCTAACTTCTTAGCAACAATCGAAAATGCTAATGATGCAGTAGGAACATTCACTATCCCAAATACAACAGGAGCTACTGACACATTCTGTCTTGTAACTCTAGCTAACTGTGCTTCTGCAGGATCAGTTAACTACTGGCAGCTAAATAACAATGCAATCTCACAATCTAATTCAACATATGATGTGTTATTCGGAGGAACAGCAAGTACATCATCTAAATTCGCATTCCTTAACAATGCTGGTGGAACTCCAACAGCTTCTATCTCAGCAAACTCAGGAAACAATGCAACATTCCTTACAGGAACAGGAAACCTTGGAACAACTAATGGTCAGACATTAACTCTTGGAGGAACGACGACAGGATTAGTAAATGTAAATAACAAAGCAGGAAGTGCATTTGCTACATTTGATACCGTTAACAGTAGGCTTGGAATCGGAACATCAACGCCTTTGACAGCGCTTGATGTTGTGGGATCTGCTTCTCTTTCTGCTGATCTGACATTTAGAGGTTTTAGTATAGCTCACACTTTCAATATTTTGGATGGTGGATCTCTTAATGTGCAAAGAAGTCCAGGAGGCGATGCTGGTGTAGCCTCAGCATTGTTTATAAATAAAAACGGATATATAGGAGTAAATAATAATACTACACCAGAAGCAGCTATTCATTTGCCATATGATAATACGAGCTATAATTTTATTAGACTTGATGGATCTGCTACGTATGGAGATTCATCTCTGCAACAATTCTTCAGCACTGCATCATGGGCACAAAATACATACGCTAGAAATATCGGCGGAAGTGGATATCTTTATGATGTCTCAAAACCAGCTACTAGAATAGCTCAGGATTCAGGAAATATTCAATTTGACACTGCTGTAGCTGGTACTGCAGGAAATTTGATTACATGGGGAACAAAACTCTTTATTTCTAATGTTGGAAATATTGGAATCGGTACTACGAATCCAATAACCACACTTGATGTCAGAGGAGCTTCTTCAGTAATGCCAGCAGCTTCTATCTCAGGTTCTATTACAAATGCTGTCTTAGTCTTGGATAACACAGGTACAGGATCTATATTCACAGCATCTAAATCCGGAGCAACAAAGTTTGTAATAAATAACAATGGAACATTCTCATTCGCAGGAACATCTAACTTCTTAGCAACAATCGAAAATGCTAATGATGCAGTAGGAACATTCACTATCCCAAATACAACAGGAGCTACTGACACATTCTGTCTTGTAACTCTAGCTAACTGTGCTTCTGCAGGATCAGTTAACTACTGGCAGCTAAATAACGGAGCAGTATCTCCATTTAGCTCTAAAGCAGATGTATTGTTTGGTTCCACAGCTACCTCATCAGCTGTATTCGCATTCACAGGTCTCTCAAATGTAAATAATCAAACACAGGCTTCTATTTCGGGTCAATTAATAGTTATGCCAAATAATGGATACTCTGGAAAAGTTGGAATTGGAACGACTGCACCAGAAAGCAATCTTCAGATTGGAAATGCAATAAGTGATGTTTCGTTCGCATTACGCGGAAATAATATTTCTGATCAATCGAGCGTAATTAGGTTTGAAGACGTTGATAATATTAATAATATAGGAGCAAGAATTGCCTATGACAGTGATGAAGAGAGATTAACTATAGCAGGAGAAACTAGAGATTATTTAGTTTTTGATGAGAGTAATGACTTCGGATATATAGGTGGTGGGAAAATAGGTATTGGAAATCCTGCCCCAGAAGCTCAGCTAGATGTTACAAGAGATCAAAGTTGGGGAGCTACGGGTCATGCCTTAGCTATCTTTAATCAAACAGAAAATCAGGATATTTTGGCAGCTTCAGCTTCAGGCTCTACAGTCTTCTCAATTGGAAGAAATGGGGACTTGAGGCTTACCGCAGGACTTAGTATCGGAGGAAGCGTTGGAACATCATCAGATTGTCTTAAGGGTGGAGCTACGGTTTCATGGGGATCATGTGCAGCTGGTGCAGGATCTAACTGGGATGTAACATCGCTTGGAGTAATTACACCAAAACTTACTTCAACCTTAGACTTTACACTTGGATCAAATGCTACTTCATCAGCTAAATTCTCAGTAACAGGAATAAATGGAACAGGAATAGCTACAGCTTCTGTATCTGGAAACATGATAGTAATGCCTAGAAACGGTGCAGGTGGACAATTAGGAATTGGCACAACCACTCCTACGCTTAAATTGGTTGTTGATGGTGGATCAGATCTTACAAACTTGAATGGTTCAGGATATTTCATGATCGGAAATGAATTAACTGGAAAAGCACTTGTATTTGATAATAATGAAATACAAGTAAAGAATGCTGGAGTGATGGATTACCTAAGTATTCAACCTGAAGGGGGTGCATTAAATGTTGGAGCATCAGCAAATACTATGCCTGGGTTATTTAACTTCAGAGGAGATAGTTTTGGAGCAGGATTGATGATTCTTGATCAAACATCAGTAGCTGATCCTGCAGATTTGTTTGTTGCTTCTTTAGCTGGTGCATTAAGATTTAAAATTAATAACGATGGAGAAGCAGTTATTGATACTCAGACAGCTGGTGGATGGGCAAGAGGATTCAAATTCACTAGAAATAATGGTCCTACTACAGCAGGTGTTTATGGAGCATTTGGAGTAGGGGATACAACTAATTATCTATATGTAGCAGGTGATGATAATAATTGGAATAATCCAATAATTGCATTTACTCCTACAACAGGTCTAGTTGGAATTGGAACAACTCAATCATCGCTTCCTACTTCAGCATTGTATGTGACCAGGAATCTTGCAACCTACGGTGCTACAGGAAAAGCTCTTGCTATCTTTAATCAAACAGAAAATCAGGATATCCTTACAGCTTCATTCTCAGGAACTACAAGATTCAGGCTTACTAAAAATGGTGAATTATCTCTTAATGGAGATGCAGCTCCATTAGCTACGCTTGATGTTAGAGCTGCTTTGAGCAATAGTGGAGGCACACTTCCTGTAGCTTCAATTTCTGGAAAAACCTCCTATGCCGCACTTGTTGTTGATCAGTCAGGAAGTGGAGATGTGTTTACAGCTTCTGTAGCTGGAAGAACTGTATTTACAATCGGTCAGAATCTAACCCAGGTCGAGACTACATATATAACTAATGCTACAAATGGAGCAAGGCTTACAAATAACGGAAGCCCGGTGGCAGTAAATGCTATGGGAGATCAAGGATCTCTTATTCCAAATGCTTCATTTGAAGTTGCTTCAGAATCTGGAGAATTATCATATGGTGCTCCTGTTCCTGTAGGTTGGATACTTTCAGCATCATCATCTGGAAAAGTAAGGCCAGAAGCTGGATCTGCAGCTCATGGAGATAAATATATGAGATTTGGATTTACAAATAGTGCTGCAGCTATTTACTCTGCTTGTGTGCCTCTTAGCTCATATGGTGCAAATTATAATTTAGGCTATCAATACAAATGGGTAAATGCACGTCCTACAGTAAGAGCGCAGATTATGACATATACATCTCAGGCAAATTGTAACAGCAATACCTCTGGGAGATCATCGACTCAGTTAGCAACAACTCTTGCAGGTACTAGTGGAAACTGGCAACATATTGCCGCAGCCGCAGTTACTCCAGCTGCAAATACTGGTACATGGGGAAGAGTAGAAATTTATGTTGCTTGTACAACTAACTGTACAAATATGAACTTGTATCTTGACGGTATAAGAATGCATACAACATCTCTTACTGCAGCTGGTCTTGATTTGGCTGAAAATTATCAGGGAATTCCAGAAAATCTTCCACAAGCTGGAGATGTAGTGAAGATGGTTCAGGTTGATGGAAAGACCGTAGTAGTTCCAGCAGATAAAAATGATAAGAGCGTAATTGGAGTTGTGACCACAAAACCTGGAATAACACTTGATGATGATGGTGAAGTGTTTGAGCCTAAGGTAGCTGTAGCTCTTGCAGGTAGAATCCCTGTAAAAGTATCTACAGTAAATGGATTGATAAAAGTAGGAGATGAGCTCTCGGCTTCAAGTATTCCAGGAGTTGCTGTAAAAGCTACTGGTTCAGGTCAGATTATCGGAACTGCAATGACAATTTACGATGACCCAGATCCTAAAGAGATAGGCATAGTGACTATGTTTGTTAAAAATAGTTACTCAGATAATCATAACTTTGGAATCGAATTAAATACTACCTCTTCAAGCTCAGCGATTCTAAGTGCATTAGTAGAAAGAGCGAAGACATTTACAGGAGATCCAAGCACGTTAACTACGGATAAGCTTATTGCAGGACTTGAGATTATAACTCCTAAGCTTACAGCTGATGAGATCAATGTGAGAAAACTTAAAGCAGAACAGATTGAAGGATTAGATATTATTGCAGGAAATATCGCAGCTGCGCAATTCTTAAATCTTAAGAGTGAAATCGAAAGACTTCAATCAACAGCTACTGCTTCAGCATCTGACAATGATAGATTGGCTCAGCTTCTAGCTCTTGATGCTTCAAGAAGTGCTACTCCAACTAGAGCCCTAACTCTTAATTCAATTGATGTAGAAGGTGTAGCTACAATTTCAGGAGATCTAAAGGTAAGAGGTAACTCAATTGTAGAAGGAATGCTTAGTGTAATTGATACATTCCGAGCAGGAGATGTACTCATTACTGGAATCTCTAATTTCTTAGGAGAAGTTATCTTTAAAGACAATGTAAGATTCGATTCTCAGGTTAAGTTCTCAGCTGATGCTGCTGGAATAGTGACAGTAAAGCAGGGTCAGACTAAAGTAAAAGTATCATTTGATAAACCATACGAGAACACTCCAGCAGTAAATGCTAACATGGTAGCGGAAGGAACTGATGCTCAGAAGCAAGCTCTACTTGGAGAAGGTTATACCTTTGCTATTACAGATAGAACAGTAAATGGATTTACGATTATTCTTAATAAAACAGCGGGAGAGAATATCAAGTTCTCATGGACAGCGATTCAAGCCTCAAATAACTAGTTGATTGTAAGGGAAATTAGATGTTTAATAGTAATATTCTAAATGTCCAAGTATTTAGATAAAAAAACACTTCTTTTCTTGAGCATCCTATTAAACATAGGATTTTTGGTTGCTTATTTTTATTTTCATGTTTTTCGAGGTGTCGCATTTTATGCAGATCTTAAATATAGAGATCTGGAAGAAAAGTATCCCTATATCTCAAAAAGAATTTTAAGAGATTTACCTCAAGATGTGCTTCTAAATTTCTTAGATTTAAGAAAAGAACTTAGAGATGAAACGGAACATTATGGTGATTCATTTGGTTTTTATTTTGAATATTTACCAACAGGAACTTCTATCGGAGTCAATGAGAAAAATGAATTTTTTGCTGCATCGCTTTTTAAGGTGCCAGTTACGATGGCCTATTATAAGTCCTTAGAAAGAACAAACTCTATGGAAGATTTGAATAAAGAGTTTACTGTTGAATCAAATGATGTGGATACTCAGTGGGGTAGTCTTTGGAAGCTTGGGCCAGGATCTAAGATAAAAATGTCTGAAGTGATAAGGCTTGCATTGGAAGAATCTGATAATACAGCAGCAAGAATGATTGCTGAGAGAGTTCAAGATCAGGATTTTAATGATGTCTATCAGGGACTTGATATAGATTTAAAAACTGCTTCAGGCGGGGCAGTATTAACCGCAAAAAACTATACTTCTATTCTTAAGGCTCTTTATTTTTCCTCAGTATTAAATAGAGATAATTCAAATCAAATACTTGATTATTTATCTAAATCGAATTTTAACGATCAGTTAGTAGCGGGGGTACCAAAGGATATTAAGGTGGCTCATAAAATAGGGGAATATGTGGATGAAAACGGTAAAACAGCATATATGGATTGTGGAATTGTTTATGTTCCCAGAAGGCCTTATTCTCTTTGCATGATTTCAGTGAGCGATGAGAAGACTGCAGCTGAAAGAATGAGTGATTTATCTAGAAGTGTGTATCAATATGTTGCTACTAAAAAATAATCTTGACTCTATAACTCATAAAAGATATTCTAGTGTTTATGTCGTTAGCTCACAGGATTAAGAACTTCCCAAGACCTCTGAAAAATAGAAAAGTTTTTACTGCGTATGTTTTAGCATTAACAATTCTTATTATTCCTTTAATTGTATTTTCTTTTAGATCTCAAAATCCTGAAAAAGTAAAACAAGCAGAAGCAGATTCAATAATTGCAGAAGTAGGGAAGCTGATAGATATTCCGTCCGAGACTCCAACCGTAGCTACAGTATCGGATATTGAAAAATTAAAAGATCAGCCATTTTTTAAGAATGCTCAGAATGGAGATAAGGTGGTAATTTTTGCTAAAGCTCAGAAAGCCATAATTTATAGACCTTCTACAAAAAAAATAGTAGAGGTAGCTCTTTACACTCCTAATACGAGTGTTACTCCTCCCGGTCAAGTAGCTGGGGCAGAGACAGTGGTATCCGAGGTTCCAACTCCTACGAAATCATTTAATCTTGAGGATTTATTAAAAAAACAGACACCGACTCCTTCACAAGCTCCTAGTTCAGGTCCAACTTTAACTCCAAGCGCATCTCCTTCTGTAACTTCTGTTCCTACGCCAACTATTTAAATACTGATAGTTTTCGATCCTATTTTATGTCTTGACATGGGTAGTGGTGAAAGATATTCTTGAGTTTGTGAAAGCTTAACCATCAGCGGTATTTTTTTGTATAAGCTTTACTGCCTAATGAAGAATTATTTTATTTTTTTAAAACCGTTTCTTTTTCTTGGGTCAATAATTGGGCGAATAATTTTCCCTAGCAGGCATCTTTCTAGAAAAAAGAAGAAGATTCTTTTCTTTTCTTCAATATCTACAATTCTTATTTTGGTTCCACTAATTTCTTATTCACTGTCTCATTTAAAAGGGGCAGAGGCAGCATGGTTTAATTCTAATTGGTCTTTTAGAAAATCAATTGCTATCACTGCGCATACATCTGCTGAAACAAATGTATACATAAATTTAAATGGAGCAAATGCAATTGACACCTCAGATACTATTAGATTTCAAGCAGATTGTGGTGATTTAAGGTTTACCGATGCACGAGGAAATATTTTACCCTATTATGTGGTTTCAGGTTGTGGAACTGCTACGACTGTAGTGCATGTTTTTTTCGAAAGTTTTCCGGCAGGGGCACAAACTATTTATTTTTACTATGGAAATCCATCCGCAGCTAACGGATTTAATTCAAGCGATTTTTCTACTGAAGCATCCAATTACACGATTGGAAGCCAGGGATCTGAAGAGAGTGGAGTAGCGCCAATCGCATACTGGAAGTTTGATGACGGAACAGGTACTCAAGCTAAAGATTCATCACAAAACGGAATAAGCGGAACATTAAATAACTTTGACGCAGCACCTTCAACTCGTTCAGGATGGATGAAAGATAGCGATTGTATAACAGGAAAATGTCTTCTTTTTAATGGAACTTCAAGTTACGTTTCAACTGCAGATAAAGATATGTTTAGTCCTTCTGTAAATTCTATGACTGTTTCTTTCTGGGCAAAAGTTCCTGTATCAGCAGCTGCATCTGGAAATGGAGGATGTGGTGCAGCAGGAGCCTATATGGTAGCCAAAGGAAATTCGAGTAATTGGGAATGGGCGTTTGAAAATGATAACAATACACTTCTTTGTCTCGATGTATTCCAATTAAATGGGAATGGATACAATGCTTCGGATATAAGCGTAGCAAGAACTATAAATGATGGTCAGTGGCATCATTATGTAGCTACGATTAATCCAGGAGTAGCAGTATCATTATACATTGACGGTGTGTTGGTAAAAACTGTATCGAGTTTTTCAGGAAGTATGGGAAACGGAACTCAGCCGGTTGAGATTGGAAGAAGGGGAGACGGGAATTACGCAAATGCATATATAGATGATGTAAAGATTTATAAATATATTAGAACCGCGAATCAAATAAAAGCTGATTATGATTCAAGAGGTGGGACAAATGCCACAGTTTTTGGAGCAAGTGATGCGACTAAGAATCTTACAAATGGGCTCGTGGGATATTGGAAAATGGATGAAACAGCTTGGGTAAATAACTGTACAACATATAATGTAGCTGATTCATCAGGAAATGGAAATAACGGTACTCCGTGCCCTATTTCTACTGGGCCAACTGGAGGAGCAGCAGGAAAATTTGGAAATGGTGGAAGTTTTGATGGAACTAATGATTATGTAACTATTCAATATAGCTCTTCTTTGTATCCTTCTAAATTAACTGCATCTGCATGGATTTACCCAACTGCTGTTGCGACTTCTGGGAATATTATCTCAGCAGGAGGAAATTCAGGATGGAGATTTAGAATTAATACAGATAGAACTATTACCTTTTTTGATAGAGGATCTACTAATGCAATCACTACAACTGATGTAGTCTCTCTTAGTAAATGGTCACATATTGCAGTAGTTGGAGATTTATCCGGTTTAAAAATATATATTAATGGTAATTTATCAGCATCAAATTCAGTAGCTTACGGAGGCGCAGATGCAGCAACATACGCGACTATAGGAGCTTATAATGCAGGTGCTGTAGAAGTATTTACGGGTACTATTGATGAAGCACGTGTTTATAATCGAGTTCTCTCACCAAGTGAAATCCAGCAGTTATATAATTATACTCCTGGGCCTGTTGTATATTTGAATTTTGAAGAGGGAGCCGGGACAAGCGTTAAGGATAAATCCGGAAATAATAATTCTGCTACTTGGACGGGAAGCTCGCCATATTGGGGAAATGGAAAGTTTGGAAAAGGAGGAGTTTGTGATGGTTCTACGAGCTATACAAATACTTCCTCGGGAATTTACACTTTAAATGGTGCATCAGTTGAGATGTGGGTAAAGGTTAATGGAGCCGGAACGAATACATATACAATTACTGGTTCTTATGGTGGATCCGGAAATCAAAGAGCACCAACGATTTATGTTAATTCCAGCAATGCTCTTCTTTGGGAGTTTGGGAATTTAACTACCCAAAGTACAGGCGTGACCCTTGAGGCAAATAAGTGGTACCACGTAGCTCTGACTTATGACAGCAGTTTTAATGTAAATGTATATGTAAATGGAATTAAGGTGCATTCAAATACTGCGACAACTCCTGGAAGTTTTTATTCACAAGTGCATTTCTGTCATTACGGAAATTTTGGAACTAATTTCTTTAAAGGTCAGATAGATGAAGTTAGGATGTATAACTATCCAATTACGGCTAAGCAAATAGTAGCAGATATGAATTCTCATCCAAATTCTGGAGCGCCTGTCGGATATTGGAAATTTAATGAAGGGTATGGTACGAAATTAAATAACTCTGGAAATGGCGGAAATACTCTTTATGGCACTATAAACGGAGCAGTTTGGTCAAATGACGGAAAATTTGGAAGAGGGTTAGTATTTGATGGAAGTAGTAGTTATGTGGAGATAAATGACAATAACGCTTTAGATACCAGTGCTGCATGGACAGTTGGTGGATGGTTTAATCCTGTGGATACAGTTCTCTCGGGAAGCGACACCCAGCTACTTATAGCAAAAGATGAAACTTCAACGGGACGAAAAATAAATTATCAGCTTGGAATAGGCACTAATGGAAAATTCGGAGCAGCAGTTTCAGATTCTTCCTGTACAGTTACTGGTGTGACCGCGATAGGCTCAACCGTAGCGCAACCGGGAAGATGGTATTACGTAATGGCAACTTTTGATGGTGCTACCGGGGATTTAAAGATTTATGTAAATGGAAAATTAGAAGCAACAACTGCTACGGGTTATACTGCAGCTTGTGCGAATACTGGAAATGTGAGACTTGGGCAGTATGATTTTGCATGGACTAATTACAGAGATGAATTTAAAGGTAGAATGGATGAAGTAAAAATATTTAATTATGCTCTTTCAGCAAGCGAAATAAAATCAGATTATAATCAAGGATCAAATTTAATCTTAGGTGCTCTTTCAGATACATCAGGAGTAACTGGGGGATCAAGCGCTTCTAATTCTGCTTCTGCGGAATTTTGTGTGCCTGGAGATACGTCCACGTGCTCTGCTCCTATGGGTAGATGGGATTTTGAAGAAACTAGCGGATCTACAGCAAATGATTTGTCTGGCTCAAATGTTACAGGTACAGCTAATGGTACTTTTATTGAGAGGGGAAAGGTGGGTAGAGCAAGGAATTTTAACGGAACTACCGACTATATAGCTCTCACAAATACTTCATCTATTAATTCGACTGGAAATAAAACCGTTGAAGCTTGGATTAAAACTAAAGGAACTAATGGAATGATTCTCGGTGCCTATGATGTTAATTCGCCCTTTAATGGTTATGGTTTTGGTGTTAGAGGAGCTGATATAGGTTGGAATTGCGGAGTGGGATCAAATGGAAGTCTTTCTTTTATAGATAGCAGTTTGACTTGGGTTTGTAGTACTGCAACAGTTAACGATGGAGCATGGCATCATGTAGCTGCAGTAAATACTGGATCAGCAGTAAGATTTTATGTTGATGGAAAACTTTCAAACTCGGTTACGATCTCATTTACGCCTGCAAGCTATACTGGTGTGAAGACAATAGGTGCGCAAGCTGGGGGAGGGAATCAATGGTTTAATGGAAATATAGATAATCTTAGAGTTTTTAATTATGCTAGGACTCCGGCGCAAATAGCCTGGGACTATAACAGAGGAGCTCCCGCTGGATATTGGAAGATGGATGAATGTCAGGGAACAAGAATTTATGATTCCTCAGGTAATAATCTTCATGGGACATGGAGCGGTACGGGTGGAGGAACTCAAACAGTTGCAGGAACATGCGCAAGCGGAAGTGGTGCTTGGGGAAATGGCGCAACAGGCAAATTTAATAGTAGTCTAAATTTTGATGGAGCTGATGATTATGTTGATATTGGTACTGATGCAAAACTCCGACCAACAACTTCACTTGCTGTATCAGCTTGGGTAAAAAGAACAGGTGCGCTAGCTAACAATGCTGGAATTGTTTCCGTAGGCAAGAACACAAGTAATGTTGGTGGATATGTTTTATTAGGAACAACTAGTAATACTCTTAGATTTTATTTGGATACTAATGGTAGCGGATCATGGGTATTTGCAGAAACCAATAGTGCTCTTACTCTTAATCAGTGGTATCACATAGTAGGACTTTGGGATGGAAGTACGGTAAAGATTTATGTGAATGGAGTCCTGCAAACAACTACTGGGAGTGCTTCAAGTATTGCTTATAACTCAGGTAAAAATGATTTTATTGGACTTTATGGTCATACTCCGAATGAAAAATATTTTACTGGACAATTAGATGATGTTAGGATTTATAATTACGCGCTTACCAAGCAGCAAATTCAACAAGTAATGAATCAAGGATCTGCGATAAGATTTGGCCCATCTACTGGAAATCCTTAATTTCTGCTGGACGCTTCATTAATAGGGTAATTTGAGTCACTAGCGAGCTATTGGGGATGTCTGTTAATAAAAAATGTGCTACTAATGCTTTCCAAATAAAAAACCACCTTAACATATGTCTTGGTGGTTCTAGCGCTTTGTTGCCTAGTAAAGAGATACGAGCACCTGCCCAATGCCCGTATCTCTATAATAAACAACAAAAATATCTAATGATTTATCTAGCATTGGCAAGATAATCATCATCTTTTGGCCTCGTCATTTTTTCTTGACAAGGTTCTATTTCTTTGATATCAATTTATATGGCAGTTAGTTTTATTCCTGCCTGAAAAACTAACTGTTTATTTGAAGAGCATTGCTTTTCGTACCTTGTATTTATCATCCTGAGTAACGAAAGCGATGCTCTTTTTTTGTTAATTTTTCCTAAGTTATAAAAGTACTACTGGTAACTCAATTCCTTTGTCAATTAGCCTCCGGAATTGCTCTCTACCCATCTTCACTAACATATCTTCCTTACGATTTGGAAGCTTATTTTCTTTTCTTTTTAGTAGTGAAAAAAGGTGATTGACCATATTAATTGGATTTTATCACAGTGTGTCAAGGGTGTCAAACCTATAGCAAAAACAATATTAAATTTCCTATATCCCGTAGTAAAAAGTTGTTAGAATAGATTGATTTGACGGGCTAAATTTTTTATTAAAAAAAATGTGGATAACTTTGGGACAAGTTTTAGGATAATTTTAAAATTGGGGAAAAGAGGGCTTTTATGTTTGGTTTATATTCATAATTGGTAGTAGAGTCAAAGAGAAGTTTTATAAATGAAAGTTTTTTATCCAGATTAAATATTTCATTATTTTCCTTTCCAATTTCTCTTACATTCACTAGGTTTTCTTTAAGATTTGCGAGGTTATTGTATAGTCCTATTTTCATAAATACATCAGTATATACAAAAGGGTAGTGGCTATTTCGCTTGAATTTAAGAATATCTTTTGGAAGTCTTGTTCTGTCAATCATTACGGATTCAAATTTCATTGAAAGGCCAGCAAGAAGTTTTCCGTAGATTTCATCGTGGGTTTCTGGGAACTCCGTTTTTAATAGTTTTTTATTATCATTATTTAGAATTATTGCTTGGGTTCCTACAGCTGCTATTTTGGGATTCTCATTTAAGAATTTTACCTGCTTGCTGATTCTTGACTTTAATGCGATTCCTTGGGAATCCATAAAAGCGATATATTGGCCTTTAGATAATCTAATTAATCTATTAAGAGTCGAAGCTAATCCATATCTTTGAAGGTTTGAATATACGCGTAATCTTTTATCAATTTTTTTGTATCTTTTAAGTATTTTGAGGCTTTCATCTCCTAAATAATCAACCACAGCAATGATTTCAATGTTTTTATAGTTCTGAGAAGAAAGGCTTTCTAGGCACGATTCGAGGTGTCTTTCTGATTTGTAAACTGGTAATACAATGGATACTAATGGATTGTTTTTCATAAAATTGGGAGAAATTATATATGGGGCAGAAATGTGTTAGTTGATTAAGGAAATTATATCATTGAAAAATCCTTAAAGTCAAATTTTTTAGTATGTAATTTATATAAATCAATATTATTCAAAATATAAATTAAATGTTCAGAAAATATCAATTACGAATTTATATTTCTAGTTTTCCTGATTAAAGCGTAGCCTGCAATTGCGCTTATAAAAAGAGTTAGAAGAGCTGTTTCGCTAGGACCTGTTGCCGGAGTTTTTTTGATTCCCTTAGGGCTTCCAAAAATCGGATTTCCATTATTGTCTCTTGCTATAAATGTGCTTTTTTCAAGGCAAAATCTAATATTGTCATCAATAACTGATTTTCCATTTTTTGCCTGAGAATAATTATAAAGGCATATATCTTTGTCTATATTGTCACTGACTGTTCCGGAGATGGTAATATTTCGAGATTTTTTAGCTTCCAAATCAAAGGTTAATTCAATTGTTCTATTGGATTTATTTAGCTTTCCTGGATTATCTATAATATCTATATAGCTTGGAAAGTAATCCTTAAATTCAATAACTTTAATAGTTCTATTTGATGTATTGGTAATTAAGATATCGAAAACTATTTTTTCTCCAGCCTTGAAACTGTTTTGATTTATTTTTTTATCAATTGATAAATTCTTCTGAGTCAGACAAGTATCTCCGCCGCCATAGATAGGAGAGCAGCCATTATCTGCGAAAGATTTGGGCGCTAAAATTAAAGCAGATACTATTAGAGATATTGCTAATATAAGCTTTTTCATTGGAGGACGATTCTAACAAAAGAACAATTTAATTGCAAACAAACTTAATACTTATTGACAAAATAATATGTATATGATGTATAATACGTTTACTTCGGGACCCAGGTGGGCAAGAAAATCTCAAAAACTTAAATAAATTTCCCATGATTTCGTAAATATCGAAGTAATACTGCCAAAAAAAATTCCATATGCCATACAAGAAAAAAATACATGTCGATTCTGATATAGCAGATGATGTAGTTTTAAATCCTTTGGATGAAACAACTGCTGATTCTTTAGTGGGTTTTTCTGATCAAAAACCTGATGCTGAGGTATCTCAGGAGTCAGCAGTAGAAGTGCCAATGAATAATTCCACGACTTCATCTTCAAATACAGAAGAAAAATCATATCAAAGAGGAAATCATTATTCCTCCTACGAGCCACGTCAAGAACAGACCTATGAAGTTTCTGGATATTTAGATATTCAGCCGGAAGGTCATGGATTCTTGCGACCTAAATTTATTCCAAGTGCTCGTGACATTTACATTTCTCAGTCTCAAATTAGACGTTTTATGCTTAGATCCGGTGACTTGATAGAAGGGCTTGGAAGGCCACCAAAAGATACTGAGAGGTACTTTGGTCTGCTTAAAGTAGAGAAAGTCAATGAAATGGCAGCTGAAGAGTCTCTAAGACGTGAATATTTTGATGACCTAACTCCAATTTACCCAAAAACTCAGGTGATTTTAACAAGCGGAAAAACACCACTTTCAACAAGAATGATTGATCTTATGGCTCCAATTGGATTTGGACAACGTGCCATGATCGTTTCTCCTCCAAAAGCGGGAAAAACTACAATTCTTAAAGAGATTGCAGCTGGAATTTCTCAGAATTTCCCTAAGGCTCATCTTATGGCTGCTCTTATTGGAGAGCGTCCTGAAGAGGTAACAGATATTTCATCTTCAGTAAAAGGTGATGTTATTGCTTCTAATTTTGATGAACCACCAGAGAATCAAACCAGAGTAGCAGAAATTACGCTTGAGCGTGCAAAAAGATTAGTTGAAATGGGAATAGATGTTGTAATTTTGCTAGATTCAATTACGCGTTTAGCTCGCGCATATAATTTAGCTGTGGCTCCTTCGGGAAGAACTTTATCAGGAGGATTTGATCCTGCAGCGCTCTGGCCGGCAAAAAGATTTTTCGGAGCAGCAAGAAATTGTAAAGAAGGCGGATCTCTTACTATTATAGGTACCGCATTGGTGGATACGGGATCACGCATGGATGATCTTATTTATGAAGAATTTAAAGGAACGGGAAATTCAGAAATACATTTAGATAGGCGTCTTGCTGAAAAAAGAATATTTCCAGCAATTGATGTTGAGAGATCAGGAACAAGACAAGAGGAGCTTATTCTCTCACCTGAACATTTGAAGAGAATTGTAACACTGAGACGAATGCTGTCTATGCTTGGGGATGGGGAAGGCACAGCCACTATGATAGAGAGACTTCAAACTACAGAAACTAATGATGAATTTTTAGATAGCCTCGCCAAAGGTTAAATTGTTTGACTTTAACCTCGTTTTTTTGTTAATATTTCCTTTACTCCTATGCTTAAAAAACATCCTTTTCTTGCAAAAAATGCATTCGATCGTTTTTTAATTCAGTTTTCTCAATTCTCTGAATTTTTCTCTTTTTATATGAAGAAAAAGGTGATAACTTTTTCTTTTTATTTTGAAAAGAATAAGAATATAATCGTTAAGTTTTTCATGATGAAGAGAGGCCGATATAATCGGCCCTTTTTGCATATATCCGCGATGGCTCTTTTAAGTATCGGGCTTATATCCTCTCCGATTATTGCAGGAACGTATCCGGTTTTTTCACAAGGAAGTGTAGAAGCGCAGGCTGAAAATCCACAAAAACAATCCATTATTGTTGGAGGAAATGTTTTTTCAACAGATATTTCACAGAAGCCAAGAGATAAGATTATTACATATACTGTTCAAAAAGGAGATACGCTCTCAACGATTGCGAGAAAGTTTGGGGTCTCGGTGGAGACTGTTAAGTGGGAAAATGATTTGTCTGGAGAAAATATTGCAGTTGGGGATGAGCTTCGAATTCTTCCTGTAACTGGACTTTCATATAGAGTTTCTCAAGGAGAAACAATTTATACAATTGCGAAAAAGTTAGATACAGAGCCACAGAAAATAGTAGATTTTCCTTTTAATGACTTTGCTAATCCAGAGACATTTTCGTTGGTAGCAGGTCAAACGCTTATAGTTCCAGATGGTGTTAAGCCTTCAGAGCAATCAACTTACGTAAGACCTCGTCCAGTCGTAATTGCTTCAGGTCCAGCTTCTGTCTCATCTGCAGGTTATGCGTGGCCTTTGAGGGGTGGAATTTCCCAGTTCCCAGCCTGGTATCATATGGCTTTGGATATTACTGCAGATGTTGGAACACCGATTTTAGCAGCAAATAATGGTACGGTTTCAAGAGTAATTTTAGGCACCTGGGATGGGGGATATGGAAATAATGCATACATTGATAGTGGAAATGGAGTTCAGACTCACTATGCTCATATGTCTTCGGTTGCAGTAAGTCCAGGTCAATCTGTTATTGCTGGAAGGACAGTGGTTGGATATGTTGGGTTAACTGGAAGAACTACCGGACCACATCTTCACTTTGAGGTAATTCAAAATGGAGTGCTTGTAAATCCTCTTGGTTTTCTTCAATAGTTTTAATATACTGTTAAATTGAGATCGGGCTTATAGGTAAGTGGTATACCGGTACATTCGCATTGTACAGTTCCGAGTTCGATTCTCGGTAAGTCCACTGAAATCTGGTTCTAAGATTCCAGCGTAAATACAGAAGGGCCGATGGCTCAATGGTAGAGTACCTCCATGGCATGGAGGGGGTTGGGAGTTCGAGTCTCCTTCGGTCCACTAGAAATTAGGTGGATTTTTTAGTGTAAAACTTGATTAAATAGTTTAATTTGCTATTTTCCAGGGGTTTATAATATAATTCACATAGAAGCCCATGGAAACTTCATAAGTTCTCTGGGAAAATAGATGAACGTATCCCAGAGGATAGCCTCGAAAACACATTATTATTTCCTAACTCGAAGGGGGGTGAATTAATTTGGCATTTCAAGATCAAACACTCACTTGTCGTGATTGTGGAAACCAATTCGTTTGGACTGCTTCAGAACAAGAGTTCTATCAGTCTAAAGGATTCCAAAACGCACCAGTAAGATGTCCTTCATGTAGACAAGCTAAAAAAGCTAGAATGGAAGGCGGTCGTGGTGGCGGTGGTGGACAAAGACAAATGTATGAGATAACCTGTTCTAATTGCGGTAGAAAAGACACAGTTCCTTTCCAACCTCGAGGAGACAGACCAGTTCTTTGCGGAGATTGTTTCAGAAAACAAAGAGATAATGGGGGAGACGACAGACGTCCTTCTCATGACTCTAGACCATCTAGAGACGAAGCTCCTTCTGATTCTTCAGGAGACACTGGATTTCAAGAGTAATTACTCTTCCAAAAAATGAATAAAGCGTCTTAATCGACGCATTTTTTGGTGGTTTTAATTATATAAATTATCTATTTGCGGTTGGCTCTGGAGAAGCTTTTGGAGATGGAGTAGGGCTTGCTGATGGTTTTGGAGCTGGAATTTTAACTTTTGGATTCTGTTCTGGAAGTTGAGTTTGTGGTTGACTAATTCCTAGGTTTGCATCCTGACCTTGTGCAACTGGAGTAGATTTTATTTTATCTTCAAGTGCTTTTATTTCATTATTAATAACATTTAAGCTCTGTTGATCTTTGGAAACTAAGTTTCTAACTGTTTGATATTGAGCCAATGCTGTTTGAAGATCTCCTTTTTGTTCATAAGCATGTCCTAAATTATAGTATGCATTTGGATAATCTGGTTTGAGTGAAACAGCAATTTGGAATTGTCTTATTGCTTCATCCCATTGTCCAAGTTGATAGAAAATTCCACCATAATTAATATATCCTTGAGGATTGTTTGGATCGAGCGTAATAGCCTGTTGATTTGCATATACTGCGAATTGATCTGCATTTTGGCCAAATCCTATCAAGCTTCTATAGATTGATGAGAGATTTTGCCAGTTTACTGATGTTTGTGGGGAAACTGTTGTAGCATTTCTACCGCTATTTATAGATTGTTGAATCAATTGATAAATAGTATTTGACACATCTTGAGAAGGGGTTTGACCTTGTGGGATGCTTGATGCTAGATTATTTGCAAGAGTTAGATTAATCTGTGAGAAGATTCTGTGGAATCCGTCTCTTTGTGGGAACATGTTGATTGCTCTTGTTTGAAGCTGGTATGTTTTCTGAGCATCATTTGCTGCCGCTGCAACGAACGATTGTTGGAAAAGATAATCTGAATATAGGAATTTAACTGTTACGAATCCGATAAGTCCTGAAAATATTACTGTAATTAAAAATATTCCAATAGGAAGAAGGTTTTCGTGATCTGAATCACGTCTTACGCCTGGATCCGTGAGAGCAAATACTCCTTTTTTGAGAGCAACTAGTTTGAGTTCTACATCAAAGAATTTATGTTTTTGCCTATCGGAGAGTCCCTGATGTGCGCTATATAAGCCTAGAACTACAAATAAAAGTACTAATGATGAAAAAGAGAATGGAAGAATTAGAGCAAATACGACTAAGAGAATAAGGGGTGCGTAAAATGGTCTGCTTCGAAATATTCTGTATGCTAGGAATAAGAAGGATAGGATTCCGAGTAATCCTGTTGTTGCGATTAATTCAAGTGCGAAGCTTGATGATCTTAAAAATGATAAGCTCCACAGTGTCTCGCTAACGTTAATAGTAGCTGGTTTGAATCTTGTGAAATCCACTAAGTATGTTCCTAAGCCTGATCCCATCAAGAATCCTTGGATAACTCTTCCTGAGTCTTGAGAGATCGCTGCAAATGCTGTTTGAAAACCTATTTGATAAGGAAGAATTGTAGGTTTTTGAAGAGTTATTACACCTATTATAGTTATTGCAAGTCCAACGAGAAGAGCAATTGAACCGACTACATAAATAGCTCTGTTTTTTTCAACAACTCTTCTTTTTAAAGCAGGCCAAGCCATTGTTAGAGACATGCTTAGTATTACTAAGAGATAAATTGCCTGATCAAAGAGGCTTCCTAGAGGAGTAAATGTTTGGTTTTTTGCAAAAGCAAAGGGAAGTGGATAGATCTTTACATAGGATAGAAGTGTAATAACGGAGACAATAATAGCTCCTAATATTAATGCTCCTGTGAGAAACATAATGTCTTTTTCTCTTTTTACGCTATTTGTAATTATGAAGAAAAGCAATATTGCAAAGATAAATGGAACTAGTGAAATAAGGGAATCAAATCTGTTAACTGCAAATATCGATGAAAGAAGCGCTGCTAATCCAAAAAGAGCGAGAGGAAGATCAAATGGAGTTCTTCTAAGTCTAACTGATTGACCTGCTAAACCTTTAACTCCAAGTAAAACTACTCCTACCAATGTAACTACTGAAAGTAGAGCTTGTTTTGGAACGACGTATGCATCGGTGGTAATTCCTATTATCGCGATTGGAAATAAAAAGAGGAATGCTCCTAATAAAAATATAGAAAAATTTTCAATTTTTGATGATAAAGCCATTCTGTTTTCCATGAGTTATTAACCTACTTTATTCCAGTCAAAGTATAATGTCAAGAATAAAAATTGGACAAAACTAGATCATTTTGAAGCAAAATTAATTGGTCGTAATGCTAGTCCCTTGATTTATATTTATTCCTGGACCCAAGTTAACTCCCCCTGATGCTGCAGGTGCATGAATAACTACTAATTTGGGATCTTGAGTAGTGCCAGCAGTGTCGGCATCATCCCAAATGACATATTCATCTTGCGTAGGGATTGTATTGTTAACCTCCTTACTTGAGTTAATAATTAACTCTGTATTCCCTGAGCCATTTATGTTTGTAAGAAAATCCGCAGTGGATGTAAATGTTTTATAGGAAAGGGTAGAACCTATTCCGCTTGTATCAATAGTTGCAAGGAGAGTTGACGCAGAGAGTGATCCTCCAGCAACCCAGTCGGAAGTGGTTAATCCACCGGTGGTCCAGGATTTTAGCCTGACTTGGTTTGTGAACTCATTTCCGCTAGAGTCAGTTAGGAGATACATTGATAGGGTGGCAGAGCTGACGCTATCTGATCCAATTGAGCTAGTGTTAAAGCCCATGAAGCCTTCCCAAACATAATACGTGCAACATTGATCATCGCGTTGTCCTACTTTAATATTATCTCCATCTGTAGTTCCTACAATTAGAGTCTCTGTTCCGTCTCTAGCTATGCTATAGCTGCTGCCGGTATTACTTTCGATAAAACCATCATTAGCAATTCCATAAATAGTATCAGTTGTGTCGGTGCGTATAGGGTAGGAAGCGCTATTTAGCCAAGATCCTGGGATTATTTTAGTTAGAGTTAGGGTATTTCCATTTTTTGATAACCTAATTTTTATAACTTGAGCTTTTTCAGTTGAGCCTTGACTGTAGGCAATAGCTTTTCTGAAGTCAGAAATTTCTTTACCATTCTTAATTAGTGTGATTGCATATTCTGTTTCCTCTGTTGAATTTTTATCCCAAATTTTGTCGTTTACTTTTAGATCTACATCTTGGGGAATATCTAAGTTAAATGTTATTTCTAAATTATCATTTACATGATTATTCGCTTGAATAGAATCTTTAGTGTTGATTACTGTTTCTTTTAAAAATTTTTCATTGTCATATATTGCTTCCAGATCAATTCCTGAAATTCCAAAAATAGATTTATATGTGATTTTTGATCCTTCTTGCGATATGCTTCCGTTTACATTTTTTATATTTCCCAAAACCGATCCGTCACTCCAGCTGATTTTAACAGGAGAAAATCCCACGTTTGTATTTGAGAATGAAAGCAATATGTCGCCTCCAGCGCCTGTCAGTGTCTTTTTAACTTTAGCTACATAAACACCAGTATTGACCTGATATTTATAATTTGGATCTTGAGAATCTTTAAATGTTCTGTCTATGTTTTTGAAGGAGCCTTGATTATCCTGATAGTGAATAGGATTCTGGAAGAAGACAGAGGTGTGAGTCCCATCATCATTTAAAAACTCTTTAGAGTTATAGTCTCTTTGATCCGCAAGTTCTTGTAATATTTGAGGTATAGTTTCGACTGTAGGATCTAGAATTACTGGAAATTTAGCTTTGGATAGCCAGTCTTTGTTTGGGATTAATGTTAATATATTTTTGTTCAATACTACCTTAACGTCAGATCCGCCTGATTTTTTTCCATCAGCATCTATCATAATCGGAGTAGGGATTTTAAATCTTTGTGGATGTTCCTCTAAATAATTTGAGGCTTTTTTAGAATCAAGAGTAGTTCCATCGGATACAGGGATATCTTTACTTGGCTCTTTGGATATCTGTGTAAAGATAATGCTATTGTCATCTTTAAGTTCTGCTTTTAAATCTGATGCTTCAAAACTGTAGCTAAATTCATTTGGAAGATTTTTTGAAGATTTGAGAATAATTGATTCTTTTATTCCATTTCCAGTAGTTTGATAGATAACGCTTGAGGATCCAAAAACATTTTCGTATGTAATTTTACTGCCATTTACTTTTGCTTCGGATTTTTGAGCATTTATCGGTGTAAAGACTAATTTTTTTTCTTTTACGATTTCCATTTTTCCATCGCTATTTTTAGGAAGCTTTACTTTAAAAACTGAGTTTTCTGCTGCATAATTACCAGATGCTTCTGCAGTAAAATCAGGGATAGATAAATTTGGTGTTTTTAGATTTGCAATCTTTGGGGAGTTACTTGAATTCAGGTTAGTTATTTTTGAAGTTATAGAATTTTTAGTATCACCATTTAGGAATAAAATAAATGCAAAAGCCAATCCTGCGATAATGAAAATTCCTAAGTAAGATTTGAAATTCATGAAGAAATTATGACTATTGTAGCACTAATTAATTATAATCCAATTAAAAGGAACTTTTTTGTTGATTGGGCTAGAAATACCCACAGTAAATGATTCTCCAGGAACTTGCCTTAAGAGATAAACGCTCTCGTTGGAGGTAGAAGTTTTCGCAGTAATATATATAAGAGAATCCTTAGTAACTAGTGAATTTCTTATTGTTAATTCTTCTCGATTTGGTGAAATTTCTGCAGTTCCAGCAGATCCTGTAGCGACAACTTCAGTTGGAGAGAGGGCAAGAGCCTTATTTACTAAGCTTATATTTAGCTTGTTAAATGTTCCTGCTCCTGAAGCATTTAAGTCACCTTTATTGTTAACTGAAAGAAGCGCAGATGAGCTGGCGTCTTTAATAACAAATGATGAATCATGATTTTCGCTTTCATTTTCATCACGTTTTCCAAGTTTTATTACAAAATCTCGACCAGGAAGAGGGGAGAGTAGGCTTGCGAATAAATCTCCTTTTATCTCTAAATCTTTTGCGAAATAAGCATTTCCGTTAACTCTCAAGTTTCCATCGGTATCAATTTTTACTTCTCCTCCTACGAAAGCTATTCCGCCTTGTTTGAGGGATTGGAGCTCTAAATCTCCACCTAAAACATTTATGCTTGAATCTGCTAAGGACAATCTGGATCCAACAAATAATCTATCTGCGACTGATGCCTCATAGAAGCTTGCAGGGCCATATGCCATAAGTCCTTGTTCAAAAGTAGCTCTCATAGCGAATAAATTATTAAAGCTTCCTGATCCGGAGCTAGTTGGGTTATTTGCTAGATAAGATGTGTTTTCAGATCCAGACGGGGTACTATAATAGTAGTTATTGGTAATATAATTTGCTGAAATTGTTGAAGCATTTATATTAAGTCCTTCAATATTGTCTGCAATTATTCTTCCTGCTCTTAAGGTTCCTGAGAAAGAAGCGTCGTTTGCATTTACATTCGAAGCTAATATTTGCCCTGAGAAAGATGCATTTCCTTCTGCGTCAATAGATGCTACTGCAGAACCAGAAGCATTTTGAATTTCTAATTTAGAGTTTTTATCATTTGTCCTAAGTTTTATAGCTAAATTATTTCCTGTCTTTGGAGAAATAACATCAGTCGATAAAATTGGGGCTACTATTATAGTATCCTCATTTTGACTTACTACATCCTCAACAATTGAAGCGATGTAATTTCTTAACGTTTGTCCTGCGATTGTGACATTTTCTGTAGATATTGCCAATGAATCAGTGCTAAGCTCAGATATGTTTGCTGAAGCTGAAAGTAGGGTTTCAGTCGTAATTTTTCCTACTTCTAAGTAACCAGCCTTGATTTTTGCTACCACTAGATCGGAAAAAGCGCCGATTCTTGAAATAGTCTCGCCAGTTTGTCTCTTTACTTCAAAATCATTATTAATGGTAGGTGCGAGAGAAAGATAGCCAGAGTCAGCAATCTGAACATCTGGATCCTGCCATGTTGGATTAAGAAGTACTAATACTTTTCCCACATTTGATGTGTCTGAATTTGAATAGTCTTGGAGTGCAATTCCAATTATTCTTCCAGCTTTTGTCGCTTTCATGCCTACTCCTGGGATATTTGAAGAGGTGATAGGATCTCCAGCTCGAATATTTCCATTTGCTGTGGTAATTTTAACCGGGATTCTACCTGCGATTACCATGGGTCTTTCATTTTCTTCCCATTTGTCTGAAATAGGTTTACTGCTTTTTGTTCTTATTAGGAAGGATGGGTCTTCGGAAATGATACCAATCATAGATGGCTGATATTCAGTGCTTGATTTGCTTGCTACTGCTTTGTAATAAGGATTTTCTGCATCTGGATTGTAACTGTTTGAGGAAACTATATCTCCTGATTCAATAGATTGATCATCTATGTTAATCGTCTCTGCTATATCAGGATTACTGCTTGCTGTCATAGTGCCGCGAGTCACTAAATTACCGTTATTTGTAAGAGACATTTTATCAGGGCTTGCATCTCCAATTTTGGTCCAGCAGATTGTATCCGCAGCACATCCGCTTCCTGAAATATTATTTTGCAATCCGTATTCCCACCCTCCAGAGGAAAGGGAGATAAATCCTGATTCTACGTATAAATTATTTTCTGTGATGACAGATCCTGTATTTGTTATTCTGAACTTAGATTCACCTGAAACAGAAGCGGATAATATATCAGTTGTTCCTGTTTGATTTAATATGGCAAGAGCTTTTCCAGCAGCATCTCCGCTTACATGAAACATTCCTTGAGGATTACTTATGTTAATTCCAAACCTAATACCATTTGTAGTTCCGCTATTAGTTATATAAGTTTTCCTAATGGTGTTTGAAGCTCCGTAATTATTTATCTCTAGATCGCTATCAGCCTCGAGGATTGAATTAATATTTGATCCTAAAACAAAATATCCGCCTGGGTTATCTGCGCTTAAATTAATTCTATTCGCTAAAGCTTCTCCAAGATCTATGTTTGCGGTAGTACCTATTATGTCTCCTCCCGAAACGCCTATGTCGCCTGAAAAGGTTAGGGTGGAAGCTGTAGTGAAATTAGCAAGACTTGAAGCTGTTATGGTAGTCTGAGTGTTAAGCGTAAATGTGCTACTTGTTAATTGTCCAATAGTAGAAGAGCTTGCGCCTGTATTTCCTGTCAAAAATCTAAGTGAGTCGTTAAAAACATCCAGGAAATATGCCACAGATCCAGATGACCCTGGATTGAGCTGGATTTGTCCGCCTTCAGTGGTGGAATGAGAACCGAGAACCAGGTTTGATTCGGATGGGGTTGAAGTAGTGCCAATACCTAAATTATTATCTGTATCATCCCAAAATAAATTGGAATTATCTTGTGTAAGTAGTCCATTTGTTCCCGCAAAAACTAGACTTCCCGCTGTAAATGCCGTATCTATTCCTCCATCTGCATATAGAACTCCATTTGTTTCTAAATCTCCTTCAATAAAAAGATCATCATCTGAGGCAAGTCCATGATCAGTTGCTCCTCCTGAATCTGAAATTGCATTATATGCTAATCCTGCTGCCACTCCACCTAAGGCGATTGTGTCTCCATCACCAAATATTATATCTCCGCCAGTTGGATTTATTGTTAGATCACCGCTTGAGGTAAGGGTATTTCCTGAAAGATTTAAGGTGCCTGCGATATCATTTGAGGTGCCATCTACATTTAAATCACCAACTGTAGTCAAGCTATCATTTACGTAAACTTCTGTAGTTCCGCTCTGAAGGACTAATCTGTTGCTATTTTCAGCCACTACGCAAAAGTCTGTAGCGGAGTTCGCGCAGCCTGCCCAAGCGCCATCGTACAGTATTATTCCTTGTCTTGTGCTTCCTGAGTAGAATCCGAACCATTCATATGTGGTATCGTTTGTTTTGTTATCTAAAACTGAGATATGATCCGATGACGAGTAGAGTGAAGATCCTAGGGTTAATGTTGAGACATCACTTATGGCACCAGAGTCAATATCTATTCCATTTATGGTTTCGTCAGTTGCGAAGGTGCTAGTACCTGCGCAGGCAAAATTACCATTTAAATTAGTGATGGTACACCCTGTTCCGCTGGATGTCCCGGCAATATTTACGTCTACACCACCATCTTCCTCTAGGTTTAAGGCAGTCGCATTTGAAGATAGAGTTGCGTTATTTCCTAAATTTAGAGTAGTAGTTGAAGTCATGCCGAGTGTCGCTGCCGTAGTGAAGGTGGTTAGAGATGTTGCAGTGACAGTGGATTGTCCAGCTAAGGTTAATCCTCCGGAAGTAATTTGAAGGGTTCCTCCACCAGAAACTCCCGTTCCACCTGATGCAACAATCCTCGCATCATAATCGGTTGCTGTTGCGCCTGAGTGAAAATCAAAGTATGGAGTAGTAGATGTGCCTATTTGTCCCAGCTCAATACCTGCGTTAGTGTTGTTGCCTCTTACGGAAAACATAGTCTCGCCAGATAGAGAAGCTGTTATTATATCTTGTCCTGATTCAAGTTGATCAAAAATTGCTAGTGCTTTTCCATTAGCTCTAAATGAAAGTGGACGTGTTACATATAAAGATGATGATGGAGTTGTGCTTCCAATTCCTATATTTCCACCATTTGTGATAACGAATCTTGTAGTGCCTCCTTTTGAAGCTGCGAAAATGTCTCCAGATCCTGATTGATCAATTAATAATCCTGCAGCTGAAGAAGATCCAGAGATTGAGGCAGTGGGAAGAGTCCCAGATCTTGACCTTAGGTCTAAGGAAGCAAGTGGGGAAGTGGTGTTAATTCCTATCAATCCGGTGTTGCCAATGCTAAAAGCACTACTTCCGCGTGCGTCTACTTGAAATGGTGAGGCGGAAGAATTAGCAATGGTCGAGACTTTAAGAATAGTTGAGTTACTTCCTGTTGATGCAGAGTTTTCCCCAAATGTAAAAGCCGCCTTAGAATTTGTCGAAATGGACCAATTCCATGCTTGCGCATTATCACCATTATTTATAGTGTTTCCTCCTGTAGCGAGTGTAATTGCGGATAATGAAGATCCAGATCCAGTTCCGCAAGTTTCATCGGTTTTATTACATAGCACTTTCCATTGGCCATTTTCATAAATATTAAATTTTCCAGTTGAGTCCATCGCTAATGCTCCATTTACCGGAGTTGGAAGTGCACCTGAAGCCTGATCTATCACTAAAAAGTCAGGATTAGTTACTCCTCCTTGACCAGCAGATCCAATCAAGACATATCCTGAGTTTGCGCTCGATCCAGCTTCTAGATTTAGATTGCCTGTCGTATCTCCTCCAAAAATTAGTGTTTTAAATTCTGATGATTGAATATTTGCAGTTCCGTAAACGGTTAATCCTCCTGAAATTGATGCAGTTCCATTTACATCTAGTTTTGCCGTAGGGCTTGTTGTTCCAATTCCTACATTTCCTTCAACAAGTAAATCATTCGAGTTTGCATCTGTTTCGCTATATATTGTTCCCAATGAAAGTCCACCATTTGCACTGAGTCTCAGCTTTGAATCATTATTGGTATACAAAACAATAGGATGATTAGTCAGGGATCCAAAATCTAGAGTTGACCCACCTGTCGTGATTATTCCTTCAAGATTATTAGTTGAGTCTTTGAGTCTTATTGCCGCATCCCCTGAATTATTTACTAGATCAAAATTAAAGCCTGGGTTTGTGGTGCCTAGGCCAATTCTTGAGTTGACAGTGTCAAATGTTGTGAAAATAGATCCTGCATTATTCCTGATATTAATAAGTCCAGTAGTGTTGCCGCCTAAGTTAAGATCTTGGTTATTTGTAGTTTGGATAGTAGCTGTTGAAGAATCAAGAGTTATGCTTCCTGATAGAGATGCTACTTGTGATCCACGTGTCCCATTTATGTTTGTTAATGCAAATCTTGCTGATTCTGTGGATTGTCCGCCGATTAAAAAATCTACTGTTGAGTTGGTTGGAAATAAAACTCCTGCAGATTGATTCCATAAGCCTCCGCCATTACTTGCGGTCACGCACGAAATCCAAGTCGGAACAACTCCATTAGAAGTGAGACAGCTTCCATTTGACCCAATTCCAAGCTTAGATATTACAGTTGAATCGCTTGCATAAAGCATGTCTCCGGTAGTATAGGAAGTTTGTCCTGTTCCACCATATGGAGCTCCAATTTCTACTCCATGCCATGTTCCTGAGTCAATAGTCCCCGAATTAACAGAAAGTCCGTTGATTGTTCCATTTGCAAAAAGATTCCCAGCATTATCAATTCTAAATCTTAGATTGCCCGATGTTGAAGCCATAACTAGGTCCCCAGATGAACCTTGTGAAATATTTAATACAGCTTGACCGGATGATGTGGCTATTACGGAAAATAAGTCTTCTATGGTGACAGATCCAGGAACCAGCGTACCATTGTTCGATGTGTTTTGAATAGATTTCTGAATATCGATAACACCAATTCCATTGGGGGAGAGCTTTATGCTTCCGTTGCTTGACGTTGTAAGTACTAATGTTTTTCCAAGTAGCGTGAAGGTTCCGCCTGTTGCTTGAAAAGTTGGACTGGCGGTTCCGCCTATGGTTAAATTTCCCGAAGAATTAAGTGCAAGAACTACATTTGATGTAGATGTGGTATTGGTTATCGGTGGTAATCCTTGGAGAGTTTCAGAATTGCTCGCATATGCTACGGTTGCTAATTGTTGTCTAGGTTTTAATTCTTCAGTTCCTTCAACAGTTACGCCTAACCATAGACCGCTATTCTGAGCAAATAAGCTTTGTGGTATTGGAGTGCTTGAGCCAAGTATTATAGAAAATATTCCTTCAGAATCTGGCGTAGGGCTTACGACTTCTTGCCATAATAAAGCTGATCCAGAAGAAGTAGGGCTATTATATATAGACATTCTTAAGTTAGTCTTTTTGGTGATAGGACTATCGGATGAATCAGTTAGTCTTCCTTGAAAAGAAAGTATTCGAGGTGGAGAAGAGGGTAGAGCTGCTAATGTTCTCGGTTGTTCTTTTGTTGGGCTGAATGTTTGGAATATAAAATATCCCATGATAGAAATAAAGAGCATAAGGATGGAAAAGTGTAAATATGATGCAAATGCATAGGAATGATATGTTTTGTACCATTTTGGTCTTGAATTGCGTGCATGGTGCAAAATTTTTTTATGAAGTGGAAAGCTTGCAGTAGAAAGAGTTGTAGGTGAATAAAAAGATTTAGGAATATTATTAATTTTTTTAGGATCTATTATGCTTGGAACAGGGATTTTATTCTCCAGATTAACTTTCTCCTTGAATACAGGATTTCCTTTAATATTCCAGACTAATGAATCTGTTTTTTCTAAGGCTTGAGCTACCGGAGCTGTGATAAGGGAATCGATTATTCCGATTAACCCAATTTTTAATTTTTGAGCAAGTCTAACAGGCGGAATTTTAGAGTAATCATTACTGTTTAATTCTTCTGAGTCGTTTTGATGTGTATTGATATCATTTGTTTCTGAATTTGTATTTATAATTTGATTAATCTGAGAGTTAGATATGTTTTCAAAACCAGAATCGTTATTTATAAGTCCTTCTTGAATTGCCCAGTATATAAATCTTCTAATCGAAGATAGTTTTCTGTTAACAGATATAGGAGAAAGATGGGCTTCGTTCAATAATCGATTTTTGTATTCCTCTATCAGTTGGGGGTTAATCTTGCTAAAAGTACTGATGTTTATTAAATCCCAATCTTTATTGTTTTTCACAACGAGATCAACCCATGTTAAAAACTGTTTAGCATCAATGATATAGTTTTTTATAGTAAGATGCGATGCCCCAAAAACATATAGGTGATTCTTGAAGTCTCTTATTTTCCATGGATCATCATTTTCACGTCTTTCTTCTTTGACCTCAAAAGGGGAATGGCTTATTTGGCCTTCTAGCTTTAAAAAACTAAAAAATTTACGAAGGGATGAGGCTGATCGATCTACAGAGCTTGCTGAATAGTTTTGTAGGCTCTCAGACTTGAATTGCTCTAATAGGCTTGGAGTTATTTCAGAAGGGATAAATTCTGAATTAAATTTAGCTTCGAACCATCTAATAAATCTATTAACATCAGAAATATAATTTTTAATTGTTATTCCGGACGGTGGATTGGTTTGTTTATTTAAGTATTCTTTGAAAAGGGCAGATAGGTTCATATTTATTTACCGAGTCATGAAATTGGAAAATTAACGTTTAGCCTCAAGATTATACGGATTATACGGGTTATTTCCCTTGTGAAAACATTTTTAGACATACAATTAGAATATTGGAGTGTACACTAGTATGTCAAGGTCCTAGAGTCGTAAAAAATGATTTGATTATATATATATTGATGTATTTATTGGACATGTGTTGTTTTCTGTGAAAAATCATAAGTAGAGATTTTTTATCATATTTATGAAAAAATAATTTTTCATAAGGAATTTAGTGAAAATAATTTGTTAATTAAATTAAGCTGTCATTTTTGTCAAATAAATCAATAGAGTGCTACTGTTTTGCATTGTTAAAAATATGATTTTTCTGATATAAAAATATTGATGAAGGTTTTTTTAATTTTTAGTGCAATTTTTCTTTCGTTTGTAAGTTTCGCAAATGCTCAATCTACACAGATAAAGGCATCGGTTGGAAGTTATTATTTTTCAGTGAGTGGTATAGCTTCTCCTTTTGCTTCGATTGTTATGAGTAATGATTCTACTTTTTTGGCATCTACTGTAGCTGATCAAAAAGGCAATTTTCTGATACAGAAAGTATTAGTAAATGATGGTTTTTCTGATTTTTGCTTTGAAGTGGTAGATATAAAGAAGATTGGAGACTCCTATACTTGTTTTAAGATAGAACCTCTTAAGAAAGATTTTGAAAAGAATGGTGTTTTTCTTCCGCCAACTCTTGGACTTTCAGGAAAGAAGCTTACGCCTGGTTCGACAGTAGTTGCTTCTGGTTATTCAATGCCTAACGCTAAAGTGTATGTAAATATATCGAAAGATATCAAAATTCAAGTACTTACTGATTTGAATGGATATTATAAATCAGAGATAACGGATCTATCTGCAGGAAAATATAGTCTTTTTGCAACAGCCAACTATGAAAAGAAAGATTCGGAGAAGCCTACAAGGACTAAAGATCTTGAATCAATCTCAAGCTTAGAAGTAATCAAGCAGAACTTAATATTTATTATGTTTTTCGTTTTCATTGTTTTGGCAATATTTATCCTAATTATTATACTTATGTACAAGAAGTTGAAGAAATGGATGTCTGGTAGAAAAATTAAAAAACAGAAGCAGTTAAAGCCGGAGCACCATAGCTGGTTTTTGGGTTACTAGTCATTATTTTTAGCTCTAGCTCTTTTAATTATTCCTAGGGTGAGTAGGAGGGCGACAAGAGATCCTAGGATGAGTTCTAGAGGAAATGCGAAAAAGGTTTTAGTTTGTTTTAGTAGTGGTCCTTCATCTGATAGAGCTATGCTTAGCTCGGTCTTATAAATACCGAAAAGAAATTTTTCGTTCCATACGACTTTTGGAGAATCAGTGCTGCTTTCTTTTGATTTCATCAATCTGCTTGAATTTGCAAGTACATTTACTGGTTCTAGATTTATGTTTCCTACGGTTTGTCCGAAGATGTTTTTTATGATTAGATTTCCTTCGGGTGTTATATAGTGATTGCTTTTGTTATATATATTTATATCGAAATCAACTGGCCCTTTTGTGATAAATTTTTTAGCTTTGAAATAGCTAATCTCGCCTTTAGTGGGTGACTTTGGGCCAACAGACAGTAGCACGTTTGCCCCGATTCCTGCACGTGCTCCAATTATGCTTTGGTTATTTTTTTCATCAATGTTTTCAGATACGAAAATCACAGAAAAGTAATAGTCTTTGGGTTTTTCGCCTTGTGGAAGCCTGATGGAAAGTGTGAGATCTTTTCTTTGTTTTGGAGCAAGATCTATCTGCGTAAGATCTTGGTTTTCATCGGAAATTTGTATTTTCTTAAAAATATCTTTGTATTCATCTTTTAAATTTATGTCAAAATCTGGTTGGCCATTTTGGCCGGAACCAGGCTTAAAAGGAAGTAGAAATATACTATATGTTATATTTTGATCTGAATTGTTGATTACGCTTAAAGGGCTTTTGACTAATGAAGGAGCCTCCGCGTTTATTTGGATAATTGCAGGATCGACACCGACTGAGATTTCTTGAGCGTTAGCCTTGGTAGGGCTGAGAAAAATTAGAGATAATAAAAATAATGCTTTTTTCATATTAAAATCCGGGCGTCGCTATATAAGTAATTGAGTTTGAGTAGTTACCAGTTGCTTGTGAAGAAGGAATGTTAACCTTATATGTGACTTGAGCTTTTTGAGATTTTCCTTTTCCTCCTTTTATTATTATCTGAGCCTTTTCTGATTTTGAAACATCTGCGAATTGCTTGAAATTATTTGGGCTAATTGAGAATCTGTCATCATCTATGCAGGATTTTGCTTTGTTTGAATCAGTGGGCGTTATGGAAATTGAGTCACATCTAAATCCAAATCCATATGTAAGCGTGCTAGACCATAATCCCGCTGTGGTTTCTTTGCAGTTTCCGCTATCGCATGTTGTGTCAGGAATTATCGCTCCCGTTTTCGAAGAAAGAAGTTGATGGTTTTCTGAAGTTGTGACCTGATAAGAGTCACTACTTGAGTTAGATATTGTCAAAGTAGTAGTGCGAGTGACAGGATTTGTGGGAGAAAGAATACCGAAATCTATTAGGTTATGTGAGATTGAAAATGAGAAGGATCCGCCTCGTGGAATATATTGAAAACCTGCTCTAACTTTATAATTTGTTCCTGAATATAATCCTGGAGCTGTTTCTCCGGAAGTTTGATTTAGTTTGTAGTTTGATCCAGTACTTTCTCCAGCGATTGAATTAAGATTTCCCATCTGAATTCTAAAGCTTCCATTAGTCATGGTTTGAGCAAATGCGTGATTTGTGAAAAAAATAATCAATATTATGTAAGTTATCGAGGCTAGGGAAGTTCTCATTTACTTTTCCTCTCTTAAATCTTTAGCTTCATTTAATATTTCTTTAAGTTTATCGATTTGTTTTGAGTCAAGTTTTCCTTTTCCTGATTCAATTACTTCTTTTACGTCGTTTGATATTTCATCCGCTGAAGCTGAAAGTCTCTCGCTTGAAGCTAATTTATCATCCTCATTGTTTGAGTTTTTCTTAAATTGAGATCCAAAAAGATAAGCTAAAGGAGAAAGAATAGAAATTGAGGCTAATTTTATAATGTTAGGAGTAGGATCTCCTGTGAAAATTTGTGACCAGAAGATAATTATTAGGGAAATTGGGATTATAAAAACACTTCGAGGATCCATTACGAAAGAAGCTGCGAAAAGAAGGAAGTAAAGCAAGAAGAAGAGGCTTGAGTTTAATCCACCAGTCGCAAATATAAAGAGAAGAAGTATTGTGTTTAGGATAAAGAAATTTATGGGTCCTCCCAGGTTAAAATTCTGTTTATTTTTAATAGAAATAAGAAGAAAGATGAAGATTAAGAATCCGACAAAAGGGATAGAATACTCGCTAAATTGACTTTTTTCCCAGATGAAAACAATAATGAATGAGGCTAGAAGAAAAAGAGAGTCTTTATAGAAGCTCATAAATTAATCGTAAGGAAATCTAAGCTAAATTACAAGTATGATATACTTGCAATGAGGCTAATTATGCAAGCAAAAAAATATAACCATAGGGAAATTCAGGAAAAATGGAATAAGAAATGGGAGGCTGCAAATATCTATCACCCAAATCTAGAAAGCGCTAAAAATCCTTTTTATTGTCTTTATATGTTTCCTTATCCTTCCGCAGAAGGGCTCCATGTTGGGCATGCTTTTTCAGGAACGGGAGCAGATGTATACGCTAGATTTAAGCGTATGCGAGGATTTGATGTTTTTCAGCCAATGGGTTTTGATGCTTTCGGAATTCATTCCGAAAATTTTGCTTTAAAAATAAATGATCATCCTCAAAATCTTATAAATAGAGCTACTAAGCACTTTAAAGAACAGTTTGACTCATTAGGTTTTTCATATGATTGGTCGCATTCAGTAAATACATCGGCACCCGATTATTATAAATGGACACAATGGCTTTTTATTCAGCTTTTTAAGGCTGGGCTTGCAGAAAAAAAGAAAGCAGAAGTTAATTGGTGTCCATCTTGTAAAACTGTTTTAGCTGATGAGCAAGTTCTTTCTGGTTATTGTGAGAGGTGTAATACGCTTGTTGAAAGAAAAGAGCTTGAGCAATGGTTTTTTAAGATCACGGATTATTCAGATAGGCTTTTGGAAGGG
Organism: uncultured Gammaproteobacteria bacterium; assembly: GCA_964416505.1. GTDB lineage: Bacteria > Patescibacteriota > Microgenomatia > Levybacterales > UBA12049 > 2-01-FULL-39-10-A. The sequence continues at coordinate 67,966 of CAYQEJ010000005.1, read as the reverse complement.
CTTGATCGAATTGATTGGACTGAAAAAGTAAAACTTGCTCAGAAAAATTGGATTGGAAAAAGTGAAGGAGCAAGATTAAGATTTGAAACTGATGATAATCAATCTATTGAAGTATTCACAACGCGACCAGACACTTTGTTTGGCGCAACATTTTTGGTAGTTTCGCCAGAACATTCATTTGTTCAATCTAGATTAGATAAAATGGATCAAAATATAAAAGAATACATAAATAAAGTATCTGAGAAAGCTGAAGAAGGCTTGGAGAAGGAGAAGACAGGGGTGTTTAGTGGATTTTATGCTACAAATCCCGTTACAAACCAGAAAATTCCAGTTTGGATTGCTGATTATGTTTTGATGGGTTATGGTACAGGAGCGATTATGGCAGTTCCTGCGCATGATGAAAGGGACTATGATTTTGCAAGAAAGTATGATCTAGAAATAAAATATGTTTTAGAAAAACCAAGTGATTTTGATGATGGATGTTATGCAAGCAGGGGAGTTTTGATAGATTCTGGAGAATGGAGCGGATTGAATAGTGAAAAGGATTTAGGCAAAATTTTAGAGTGGATTGAGGAGAAAGGTATTGGAAGCAGGGAGACTTCATATCATTTAAGAGATTGGCTTATATCACGCCAGAGGTATTGGGGAGCACCAATCCCAATGATTAAATGTGAAAAGGATGGTTGGATTCCCGTGGAGGAAAAAGATTTGCCTGTTCTGCTACCTTATATTGAAAATTTTAGGCCACTTGGTACAGGGGTTTCCCCTTTGGCTTCAGATGATTCCTTTGTAAATACGAAATGCCCAAAATGTGACGGTCCTGCTAAGAGAGAAACAGATGTGGCTGATACATTTCTTGATAGTTCGTGGTATTTCTTAAGGTACCCATCAACTGATTTATCTGATAGAGCTTTCGATGAAGGAATTACTAAGGCATGGTTACCGGTAAATAGTTATATAGGGGGAGCAGAGCATTCAGTTCTTCATCTTTTATATTCCAGATTTATTACAAAAGTTCTATTCGACCAGAATTTATTGGATTTTGATGAACCATTTACTAAATTTAGAGCGCATGGGTTAATAATCAAAGATGGAGCAAAGATGAGTAAAAGCAGGGGAAATGTTGTAAACCCCGATGAATATATCGAGAAATATGGTGCTGATACCATGAGATGCTATTTGATGTTCTTAGGTCCTTTTGATCAAGGGGGAGACTTTAGGGATTCTGGAATTGAGGGCATGGAGAGGTTCTTGAAAAGAGTAAGGAAATTAGTTGATTTAAATTTAGCCTCAAATAATCACTTAAAGACTGAAGGTGCTAAGAATCAGAGCAAGGATGATTTAGAAAAGGAAATGAATATCACAATCAAGAGTGTTACTGATGACATGGAAAACCTGCGTTATAACACGAGTTTGGCAAAAATAATGGAATATGTAAATGGTCTATCTGCATCAAAAGAAATCATTGAGTCAAAATATCTAAAAACATTAGTAGTTCTTCTTGCACCTTTTGCTCCATATTTGACAGAAGAGCTTTGGGAAAAGCTGGGCGGAAATAATTCTGTGCATCTAGAGCCATGGCCAGACTATGACGAGTCAAAACTTGAAGAAAATGTGTTTAATGTAGCTGTTCAGATAAATGGAAAATTAAGAGGGTTGATAAATGTTTCTAGATCCTTAGTAAATGATCAAGGCAGAGTAGAAAATCTAGCAAAATCTGATATTAAGATATCAAAACACTTTGATTCATTAAATATAATTAAGGTAATTTATGTTCCAGGGAAGATCCTAAATTTTGTAGCTAAATAAATGAATAGGATCAAGGAAAATTATTTGCCTCTTTTAATCGGGGTGATAGGCCTCGGGTTCCTCTTTTTTGGTTTTTTTCAAATTTTAAATAAGCCTAAGGAGGCTCCTCTAGTAATTGAGGATACCAAAATAGTAGATTCCAAAATTACAGTAGACATTGAAGGAGCGGTTATTAAGCCTGGTGTCTACACTCTCTCAGCCGAATCGCGTATTGTAGACGCTCTAGCTGCTGCTGGAGGCATGGGGGAAGAGGCAGATCGGTATTGGGTAGAAAAGAACATAAACATGGCTTCAAAGGCTTCTGATGGTCTCAAAATATATATTCCAAGAGTAGGTGAGGAGATACTTTCCTCAGGTAGTAGTTTATCTTCTCAAGCAGCTTCGGTTATGAATATAAATACAGCTTCTCAGTCTGATCTAGAATCTCTTCCTGGAATAGGAGAAATCACAGCTCAAAATATCATCTCCGCTCGTCCTTTCTCGAGTGTTGAAGATTTGTTAAATAGAAAGATTATTGGTCAGGCAACATTTGAAAAGATAAAAGATAAAATTGCAGCCAACTAAATGAATTCAAGGCTAATAATTATTGCCCTAGCTTTGTTATCACTCGCACTTGTTTTGCGCTTATTTGTTTTCTTTGCTAATTTAAAAGATTATCCTCAGGGTTTTCAAATTAGCTTTGAATCAAACGTAAGCTCCCAGGTTAAAGAATCAATTCGAGGTCAGCAGGTGTCTTTATATATGCCAAATTCACAGCTAGTTGTTGTTAATTTTCCCTTGAGTCCAGTTATTTCCTATGGAGATAAGTTAAGAATTGAAGGAAAAATTAATTATTTTCAAGCTAAAAACGGTAAAAAAATTGCATCTATTAAATATCCTAGGTTCGTGGTGATTTCTAGAGGGGAAGACAGGAATCTGATATATAGAGTAAGGGAAAATATCATTAAAGTGTTTAATTCTAGTCTTAGTTCAGATTATTCAGCTCTTATGTTAGGAATAGTATTTGGAATAAAAGAGGAAATGTCGCCTAATTTTAAAGACAATCTTCAAAAAACTGGCTTATTACATGTTATAGCAGCCTCAGGAATGAATGTAGCTATGGTAGGGGGATTTTTATTAGTTTTATTTGGATCATTTATGAGAAGGCAATTAGCCTTAATATTTACAATTTTTGGTATCCTATTTTACGCATTTATGGCTGGATTTGAAGCTTCTATTGTCAGAGCTTCAATTATGGGTATTTTGGTTTTTTTAGCGCAGCTAACTGGGAGGCAGAGTAGTTCGTTTCTAGGTTTATTTATAGCGGGTTTTATTATGCTTTTTAAAACTCCTATCTTATTATTTGATATAGGATTTCAGCTGTCATTTATGGCTACGTTGGGATTAATTTATTTCAGGCCGCTTTTGCTTATGAACAATAGTATCAAAGCTATATTAAATAAATCATCTTTAGTTGATGATTTATTAACTACCTTATCTGCGCAGATATTTACTTTGCCTATAATTATGGCTAATTTTGGTAATTATTCTATTTATTCAGTATTTGTAAATGTTTTAGTTCTTTGGACCGTACCAATTCTAATGATTATTGGTGGAATAGCCTCAGTGCTTGGAATAATTCTCCTTCCATTAGGAACGATTACTTCTTATCTAGCTTTACCATTCTTGGTTTATTTTCAGTTTGTGGTCAATTCCTTTTCTCAATTAGGTGGAATTTTTGAGATAGATAGCTTTCCTTTAGCTTTAATAGTGGGTTATTATATGATTTTATTTTCCTTAGTTTTGATTAGTCGGAAAAAGGAATGAAAAAGTTCATTATAATAATTTTCATAGCCTTATTTTTACTCATATTTCTTATTTTTTTCGCATTTTTTAAATATCAAGACGATAAGCTTCATTTGATTGTTTGTGATGTTGGTCAAGGAGATGCCATATTTATTCGAACAGCAATTCAAACTGATATTTTGATTGATGGTGGGCCTGATTCAAGCGTGTTAAATTGTCTTTCTAGGTACATGCCCTTTTGGGATAGGAGTTTAGACCTCGTAATCATGACTCATCCTGATGCTGATCATTCTTTGGGGTTGATTGATGTAGTTGACAGATATAAGATTGAGAATTTCTATACTCAAGAGGTGTCTGGATCCACAGAAGTATATAAGAGACTTGAAGCTAAATTATCAGACAAAAAACTGAGTGCTAAATATTTACTCTCAGGAAAGAAGATTTCCGATAGGTCTGGTTTTAGTATGTTAACTTTATGGCCAAGCCTAAAAGCGATTGAAAGAATGAATAAAAATAGATCAAAGACTACCTTAAACAAAGTTGCAGTGGTTGAATTGGTAAGGTTTGGGGATTTTAAAGGGTTGTTAACAGCAGATGTTGGATTTGAAGAGATGAATGAGATTTATACTGAGGCTAATTCGATTAATTTTCTGAAAGTCCCTCACCATGGTTCTAGGACAGGAATTGATGAATTAGAATTGTCTTTTATGAATCCAGATTTTGCAGCCATATCAGTTGGTAAAAATAACTATGGTCATCCTTCTAAGCAGATATTGGATTTATTAAAAAAGGAGAATGTGAGTTACTTAAGGACAGATCAAGTAGGCGATATTGAAATAATAAGTGATGGAAAGATATGGTTTTTAAAAACAAAAAAATGAGATCTTTTATTACTGATTTACTGGAAGAGTAAGTGTTGCTGTTGTTCCTTTTCCAACTTCCGATTGAATGCTAATTTTTCCTCCATGAGCTTCTATTATTCCTTTTGTTATATATAATCCTAGACCGCTACTTACCGCTTGAGCTTCTTTGGTGCTATTTGAATTTAATTGCCCAAACTTAGTAAAAAGTAAGTGTTGTTTTTCTTCTGGAATTCCTATCCCATTATCAACTACTGAGATAATTACAGATCCTGAGTTTTTTGTATTTTCGTATTCCTCATCTGTATCAACCGTGACCTTAATATTTCCATTTGCATTCGTATATTTGAGGCTATTAGAGATAATATTTGTAAAAGCTTGAGTTATTCTTGTACTGTCGAAAGTGAGGGTGGGGAGGTTATTGCCAATTTCAGCTATTAAGGTAATATTCTTTTTCTTAGCTTCAGGAAGAAACAAAGAAACTTGATCCTGAACTAGTTTTCCTATATCTCCTGGGGCTTTTATCAATGTGAGTCTCCCTTCATCTACTTTTGCAGCGTCCAGGATAGTAGATATTTGCTCCAACATTTTTTTAGCTTGATCATGAATCAGTGAAAGCATCTTGTTTTCTTGTTCTTCGGTAAGACCATCATTAAGCATTAAAGAAGCGCTATCTTTTATCGCAGCCATTGGAGCCCTAAGTTCATGGACAACTGAATGAGAGAATTCATCTTTCATTTTTTCTAATGACTTTTCATCTGTTATATCTTGAAGAAGAATTGAGACTCCTATTATATTTCCTGTTGATATATTGTGATTTTTTCGGTCTGTAACAGGATTTATGTAGATTTGATATGTTTTTCCTTCAATTTCTATTTCATTAAAAATAACTTGCCTGTCATATTGAATAACTTCTTTAATTTTCTCGTGTAGGTTTATATTGTGGGGAAAATAAGAAGAGATATCTTCAAAGCTAGGAAATTCTTTAGTTATTTTAAGAAAAGATCTTGCACTATCGTTAATTGCCCAGGGCTTATATTGATTGTCAATAACTATGACGCCATCAGAGAGGCTGCTGATGACGCTGAATAATTGTGGATTAACGCCCGAATTATTCCTGAAAGATTTATTTTTGAACTCAATAAATATGGAAATAGATATAAGAAGAAAAATCAGAGAGATTATGATTAGGGCAGTTGATAGTATCATAAGCCTTAGAGCGGCTGTTCACTGCCTGGTTGAGACTCTGCCGCTTTAGTCAGATCGCGAATCTTTTGATCTAAATCATCAGGTTCAATTAGATATTTTAATATATAATCTGCGGCACCAGTATTTATTGCTTTTTGAATTAATTCATTCTGACCGAAATTAGAAAGCATAGCTACAGGAATTGGATTAGTTTCAGGGTCGTCTTTCAAAGTTTTGAGAACCTCATTGCCTTGTATATCAGGCATTACCTGATCTAGGAATATGAAATCAGGCTTATCGGTCTTTGCTTTTTCTAGTCCTGATTGTCCATTATTTGCTGTAATGACTTCATATCCATGTTTTTGAAGCGTAGTGGAAAATATTGTCAAAAGAGCCTCGTCATCATCTACAAGAAGAACTTTCATATTTGATATAACCGTACCACTAGAGATATTAAATTGCAATACGCAATTGTAAGAAATTTAGGCCTTTGTTACTGAAGTTACGGTTTCTTTCACATTGCCAATTTGTTCAAGCTTATTGGTTAGATCATTATCTTCTACGACTTTTATGTCTATCTTTTCCTTTTTAGCTTCCATTAGTCCCGTAATGATTCTCCTTGCTCTTTCTGCATCTCTTTTAGGTAGCCATGATACTTTAACTATGTTTTCTACAAAACCTTCATCTACGATGTTGATCGAGGCAATTAACGGAACGGTATCTATGAAAACATCAGATATATCAGCTACCGCAACAGAGTGAATTCTTTCGGAAAAAAAGAATGAGCGATGAATTATTGTAACTTTAGCAGTATCAATTATTATTTCGCTCGGTAGAATTGGGATTATATTTTTAGCTTTAAATAGAACTTTTTCTGCTTTTTTTAGTAATCCTTCCAGCTTTTCTTTTTCTTTAATGTTCTCTTTCTTAAGCTCGTTATGGGCATCTTCTTTTGTATTATCTTCAGCTTTGAAAATTGTGTTTCCTTGAAGCATTTGGGGAAATTTAGCATATTAATAACAGGTTAAGATTAAAACACTGTATGAATTCAATTTGAAGCTTCGCGTGTGCTACAATCCATATATGGATATTCAGTTACAAATTCAAAATGTATTAACGGAGATTATTAAAAAACTTACAGGAGAAGAAATTCAGGTTATTGTTACGATTCCTGCAGATTTAAAAAAAGGAGATTTTACAACAAATCTTCCGCTAAGAGTTTCAAAAAAACTCGGAAACCCTATGGACTCGGGAGAAAAAATAGTTGAAGAGCTTCGTAAGATGGAGGAATATAAGCTTTTCACAAAGATCGAACTTATAAAACCAGGATTCATCAATTTTTTCCTCTCGGAAAAAGAGATTGTTAGAAGCGTAGATCAAGTGTTAAATTTTGATGCATCTTTAGGCTCAGGAAAAGAGATGATTATGGAATTTGGAGACCTAAATCCTTTTAAAGAACCTCATATTGGCCACATTAGAAATCTCACTTTAGGGGAGTCTATTTCAAGATTGGCTGAGTTTTTAGGAAATAAAGTGGTAAGAGCCAATTATGAAGGTGATGTGGGGATGCATGTGGCTAAGTGTATTTGGGGAATTCAAGAGTCGGGAGAGTTTGAAGCTTTTGAAAAAAAGAATCTTGAAGAGAGAGCTAAGTTCTTGGGAAAGTGTTATGCAGCTGGGGCAAAAGCATTTGAAGAAAATGAAGAATCACGGAAAGAGATAATTTTAATTAATATAAATGTATATCAAAAGGATTCGCAAGTGATCAAAATTTGGGAAAAAGGTAGATCATGGAGTTTGGATTATTTTGAGGAGCTATATAGAAAAATTGGAGTTAAGTATGACAAATATTATTTTGAGTCAGAAATTGCTGAGAACGGAAAAGATATTGTTTTGAAAAATCCAAATGTGTTTGAAAAGGATGAGGGGGCATATGTTTTTAGGGGGGATAAGGATGGGTTGCATACTAGAGTTTTTATTAATAGTAGTGGAAATCCAACTTATGAAGCGAAGGATTTAGGACTTGCTTTTGCTAAGAATAAAGACTATCCGGAAATAAAAAAATCTATCATTATGACAGCAAATGAGCAAACAGAATATTTTAAAGTTCTTTTAAAAGCTCTTTCTAAAATAGATAAAAATTTATCAGATAAAACAGAGCATTTGTCTTACGGATTTATCGATTTAAAAGAAGGAAAAATGTCTAGCAGAAGTGGAAATATCGTTTCAGGTTTTTGGTTAATTGATGAAACCAGAAATAGGTTAAAAAAAGACTTTAATGAGGTGTCGAGTGATGTAATCGATGCTCTTTCAATAGGTGCTGTGAAATGGAGTATGTTAAAGTTTTCACGCGAATCAAATATTAAATTTTCAATTGACGAAAGTATTGATTTGGCAGGCAATTCGGGTCCGTACATGCAATACACATATGCAAGAATAGCCTCACTCATATCTAAGTCAAAAAAAGAAGATATTGAGGCTATTTCCGTGAAAACATTTAGCCCAGAATTGATAGCACTTATTCGATTGGTCTGCCAATTTAATTTTAATATAAAGTCATCTTTTGAAAATTTTTCACCCAATATTTTGTGTAATTATCTTTTTGAATTAGCACAAAATTTCAATGCTTTTTATGAAAAGGAAAAGGTGATTGGGAGTTCTAATGAGAAAGAAAAGATTATAGTTATAAATGCCATTGGTAAAGTGTTGGAAAAAGGACTTTTTCTTTTAGGAATTGAAGCGCCTAGGAAAATTTGATATCATCCAAACCTAATGAATTACTATAAAAAAATTCTTCCAAACGGTCTAAAAATTATTACCGTTCCAATGCCGTCATTTGAGTCAGCGACCGCATTAATAATGATAGGGGCAGGATCTCGTTATGAGACAAAAAAGAACAATGGCATCTCTCACTTTTTGGAGCATATGGCTTTTAAGGGAACTAAATCTAGGCCTACCTACATGGAAATTGCAGGTCTTGTAGATGGAATTGGAGGCGAGTTTAACGCATTCACTTCAAAAGAATACACGGGATATTATGTTAAGGCTGGAAAGAATAATATTGAGCTCATTTTGGATCTTCTTTCGGATATGACTCAGAATATGCTTCTTGATCAGGTGGAGATAGATAAGGAGAAAGGTGTGATAATTGAAGAAAAAAATCTTTATGAAGATACACCGATGAGGCATATTGGAGATATTTTTGAAAGCTTGCTTTACGGAGATACTCCTCTTGGATGGGATACTGTAGGAGAAAGTAAAGAGGTTATAAAAAGCCTGAATAGAGATGATTTTGTTGAGTACATGAAGTCATTGTATAGTCCCCAGAACATGACTGTCGTTTTAGCTGGAGGAATTGACTCTAAAGCCGGAGAAAAACTTGCAAGCAAATATCTAAGTTCTCTTAAAAGATTTAAAACCAAAAAACCTCTTCCTGTTAACGACACTCAGTTAAAACCACAGATAGCAATAAGGTATAAGAAAACTGAGCAGGCGCATTTAGCATTAGGTGTTAGAACCGTGGCAATTGATTCAAAAGATAAGTATCCATTAAATGTGCTGTCTGCTATCTTAGGAGGAGGAATGAGTTCAAGGCTGTTTTCGGAGGTTAGAGAAAAGAGGGGATTAGCATATTATGTAAGAGCTTCATCAGATCACTATGTTGATGCGGGATATCTGGCTGTTACTGCAGGAATTGACCCCAAAAGAATTGATGATGCAATTTCGGTAATTATTACTGAGTTAAAGGCGCTTAGGGATGGAGAAAAATTAGTTTCTAAAGAGGAATTAAAAAAAGCAAAAGAGTATCTAAAAGGTCACTTGGTTTTGGAACTAGAAGATAGTCGAAGTGTATCAATATACTATGCAATGCAGCAAATTCTGGAAAAAACAATAGAAAATCCAGATGATGTTTTGCGAAAAATTGATAAAGTAACAGTTGAAGATATAGAGAGAGTAGCAAAGAAATATCTTATATCTAAAACACTGAATTTTGCAGTAATAGGAAGTTTTGGAGAAAATCCAGAAAAAGAAAAAGAAGATAAAAAGAGATTTGAAAAACTATTAAAGCTTTAATATAATATACATATGGAAAGATCAGTCGTATTAGTAAAACCAGATGGAGTTCAAAGAGGCTTAATCGGAGAAGTTATCCATAGGTTTGAAAGAAAAGGCCTTAAACTCGTTGGCTTAAAGATGGTATCTTTAGAAGATTCGCTTTTGGAAGATTGGTATGTTCATCATAAAGATAAACCCTTTTTCCCAGGACTTCGAGATTATATGAAATCATATCCAGTTGTAGCAATGCTATGGGAAGGATATGAAGCTATAAATACAATTAGAAAGATGACAGGAGTCACAAAATCGAGGGATGCCGAACCTGGAACAATAAGAGGAGATTTTGGAATGAGTCAACAATATAATCTCATCCACGCTTCCGAGAGCAGAGAAGCAGCAGATAAAGAAATTGGACTTATGTTTTCGCCTTCAGAAATATTTGAATGGGAAAAATCTGATTTAGGTCACGTATATCTTCCAGAAGAAAAATAAATTATTGGAGAGGTTTGTCTTTTAATAGTTCTTCATCTATTAACTTTTTGAAATCATCATAGCTAGCAGGTTTAACTTGATTTTTATTTACAAAAAATGATGGAGTAGAGTTAAGGCCTAATCCAATAGCTTCATTTTCTCCAGCTTCTACAGCCTTTTTAGCTTCATCTGAATTCATTATTTCTCTAAATTTGGTAATGTCTAGGCCTGCAGTTTGGGCATAGCCTTCAAATATTTCTTTTGGATCGTCCAGATTTTCCCAGCTAGCTTGATTTTCATATAACATATCTTTTATCTCTGAGAACTTTCCAAGCTTATTTGCTGCGTATCCAGCCTGGCCAGAAATTTGAGCGTTTTTATGGATGCTTTTTAGAGGGAAAAATCTATATACAAGCTTAACTTTGTCTGGATAATCTGTCAAAATTTTATTTATTACAGGATTATAGCTTGCGCAGGCTGGGCACTGAAAATCAGCATATTCCGTAATTACAACTTTTGCATTTTTATTTCCTACGGTTATATCAGAAGCTCTTGGTGCTGGTAGATTTACATTCTCGACCTTAGTAGTTTTGTCGGTTGATTTATTCGCTACGAAAACCAGGGCTGCCAATCCTATCACGGAGACGGCTATGATCCCACTCCACATGATAATTTTCGTCATCATGTCTTTTTTTTGCTGTTTTTCCATGTTTTCTTTCCAGGCTGTTGAAGATTCAGGAGAATAATTCTTTTTCTGCATTTTTATATTTTAACCAACACTAAAAAAATTGCAAGAGGAAAATAAATATTTTGTTTATGATCCAGAACCGGATTGTGTATCAGTAGTTGTAGTTGGTTTTTTGGAAATATCAGCCATGGATTCTGCTAATTCAGCTGCGAAACTGTCTAAGGCGCCACTATCTATCATTTTCACGAATGAATCCTTCATTCCTTGTCTACCCTCAGGAGTCAATTCATATCTAATTAAGTCACCATCTACGACTTTTCTGAACATAGGAGGTCTAGCGGTTGAAGTTTCAGTTCCGGATCCTGCTTGTGGAGCTTCTGAGGTGGTATCTGAATCGATTGGTTCGCCTGTGGGGCGATCCCATGGTGTAGGGATAGGTTGTGGTTCTATCGCAGCATCGTGAGGTTCTGGAGTCCAAACTGGCGAGACAACTGCTTGAGTGGATACTGCTGGTTCTAATTGCGCTGTAGATTCAGCCTGGGGTGGAGCAGGAGCAAAAGGATCTTCAGGTAATGCAGGAGCCACTATTGGAGCTTTTGGTGCAGGCGGAACGGGAGAAGCAGGAAATGTTGGTTCTGGAAGATCATCTAATCTTGGAGTTGTTGGTATTCCAGTGGGAGCAGGTTTTGCTGTGGGTTGAGTCCAGGGGTCAGCGGGTAGTTCAGGCGCTTGTCGATTTCCAGTCAAATCTGGATTTCCAGCTGGTTGAACGCCAGGTGTTGCGTCTGGAGTCCAAGCAGGTGCTGTAGGTAAAGTGGGTTCTCCTAATGGTTGAGAAACTACATATGAAGGTTGAGATCCTTGAATTTCTCCTTGACCTCTTCCGAGTGCGCCTGCTACTTTTCCAGCCAATCCTCTAAATCCACCTGGTTGAGAAGCAGGTCTTGTGGCTATAATAGGTGGCAATCCGCTAACTGAAGCGTCTATTGAGGTCGGTTGTGGTTCTCCTTGGGCAGGCATAAAGAATATGGTACTTGGAAAAAATTTGCCTGTCAAGAATATTTTAATGTATCAATTCATGTCTACTGTTGTGTTTAATAAAAATAAATGTTAGTATGCGGCCATGGTAGGCGTAAAAGAAAGAAGAGCATATGGACAATTTGTTCCAGGAATTCCTGAAGTTTGGATGCCTGATACAACCCCAATTCCTCCAGAAAGAAGACTTTTAGTTCCTGAGCCAGAGGTTAGATTTGATAAATTAACTCCAGAGCAAATGGGATCAGTCCATGGGAGGATAGCGGAGAGACCACCTGTCAGCGTGCTTCACAGGTTAAATAGTTTGAGGTTTGATCCTGACACAAAGTTATACTTAAGAGACAAGAAATTAGTAATTGAAGGCAAAGAGTACGCTGAGGCGTATGCAGAAAATATTCGTAAGTGGTTAAGTGATAGGGGGGCAACAGATCAAGATTTGATGAGATTTAATCCCGGCTTATTGATTGATCCCGTAAATCTCTCTGCATATATTAACGGAATGGAAAGAGTTAATCATGGTCAAAATAGATTTATTTTTCCTGACGGATATCCCTTAGGTTTTGCTGTAGGAATAACAAAAGACTTTAATTTACCTGTAAGTTTTACAGGTGTTCCAACAAATAGCTATGAATATAATGCATTTATGGATGGTTTAGCTGGTGTTGAAATTCCAAGAGAATTGGGATCTCTAGCCGGTAGAATACCTGAGTTGAGGTCTTTTCAGTTGGGAAATCGAATTCATGAGATTGTGGAAGCTGAACCTGTAGCATAAATTTTATGAGTCGGGGTGCTGGGAATTGAACCCAGTGTCTCTGCGTCCCGAACGCAGCGTGATACCGATTCACTACACCCCGTTTGCCTCATTTTAAGCCTAAATATGTTAGAATACAAATATTGTTCCCGTAGCTCAACTGGATAGAGCAGTCCCGTCCTAAGGGAAAGATTGGAGGTTCGACTCCTCTCGGGGACGCAATAATGAGCAAAAGTGATCTTAGATTTTTAATTCTTAGGAGCATAGGAAACTTTTTAGTTTTATTTGCGCTTTTTGGAGTACTTGCTACTTTTGGTCCTGCTGGATATTATGAGGCTCAATATAGAATTATTCAGGCAAGGGGAGTTTCGTTTGAGGTTAATGAAAATATTGCAACTGAGCCCAGGCAAACAGCCTCTTTTGCTGACTTATTAACAGGAGCTAAGGAGCAAGAATTGAGTCCGGTTGATTCAGAATTCAGCATTTTAATACCAAAGATAGGTGCCAGTGCTAAGATTTATCCAAATGTTGATCCAGTAAGCGAGGAAGCATTTCTGCCAGTTTTAAAAGATGGGATAGCGCATGCTAAAGGTTCTGTTTTTCCAGGTTTGAAGGGAAATGTTTATTTATTCGCTCATTCGGCTGATAATTTTTGGGATGCAGGTAGATATAATGCGGTTTTTTATCTATTAAAAGATTTAAATGAGGGAGATGAGATTGTAATTTTTTACAGAGGAGAAAGATATAACTATTATGTAACTGGATCTCAAATTTCTGATCCTCAGGATGTATCACTAATTACAAATGCTACAAATGGAGGAGAGCAGCTTGTTCTTCAGACTTGCTGGCCTCCAGGGACTACCTTGAAGAGGCTTTTTGTTTTTGCCAGACCGCGTAAAACAGACACGATATTTAAAAATTAGCCTCGTAAATTACTTAAGACTAATCGTATAAAGGTTTGGGGTGATATTTGAATTACCTAAATTTGTAAGCACTACAATTCTTGTGGCATCTGGCCAAGGGAAAACATAGTTTTCGATGAATGGTCCTGCATACACTACTGTATCATTCATCCCGTCATATTCCATCATATGAAGCTCTTTGTTCTTTACGTAAATAATATGTCTGTTATCCGTGAACCAGCTAAATGCACCTTTAAAATTATTGGAATCCATTCTGTAGTTTTTATCTTCTTTTATGTCGTAAACATAATATTCGCCAGCCTGAAGATTTCTTTCTTCTGGACTGGAGTTTACTCCGATTAGTCTTGGGGTAATTATTACGGGAAGTTCTCCAGAGCGTGAAGACTGATAAATAATTTTGTTTTGGTCTGGAGAATATGAAATTACTTTAAAATACGCTTTGGCTATTGGTTTAAGTTTTCCTGGTAGAGAATCGAAAGCTGCTTTATCTTTCGCGATTTTAATTTTTGTCCAAGTGCTTGAAACAGATGAGAGAGTATTTGTTACGTCATTTGGCGGGTTGTTTGCCCTGTCTGTATCGAGTAAATATGTTGTTGGGCTAACTCTTCCGGCTGAAATTGTGGCAATTATATCTTTTCCATCGGGAGACCAGGAGATTTCGCTTTCTGAAAATAAATCTTGTGAATCATCTACTATTTGAGTAGATGAGCTTTGAAGAGTTAGGAGAGAATTAGCTCTCATATCGAATACATATATCCCATTTTTTAATGCTGACTGGGATGATACTATAAAAGCAACTTTAGTGAGAGTAGGGTCAATGACTGGTCTAATAGCTCCAATTTCAGTAATGCTTTCCAATTTTGGTGCAGTAGGAATTAGAAGAGCTTCTGCCCGGGTGACTACTTCTGCTTGAATTTTTACTCTTTTTATCCATGGGAAATAGCCCTCTTTGGTAATACTTACTTCATATTCTCCCGGAGGAATGTTGATGGTATTATCAGTAGCGGTTTTTAGCTTTCCATCTACATAGACTTGAGCTCCGTCGGGTAGGCTCTTGGCTACCAGAAGTCCTGTTCCGTTAAATTCAATTTTTCCTTCTCCGAATCCGAATCGATAGCCTTTACCATATAAGACTACCAGTACGGTAGTTAATACTAATCCCAAAAATACGATTGTTGAGAAGATTAATTGCTTATTAATATTTTTATTTAATTTTTTTACCATTTTTTGAGGAGAGCAAGTTAAATTATACGATTAGCCGGTATTACTTGCAAGTTAATGTCTAGCTGTTATAATGGATTTTAGCTCAAAAGCTAAAATGATCTACTAAATAAGTATTCTGATACATTTTTCTGAGAAAAAAACACTTGTTTTTGAGCTTGTTTAGAAAAAGTTTTTTTATATTTCTGAACACTTGATGTATTTAGACTATGTTATCAAAGAGAATAGCAATCGATCTCGGAACTGCAAATACTCTCGTTTATTTAGGTGGAGAAGGAATTGTTATAAATGAGCCCACCGTGGTTGCGGTTACCGCAGAGGAAAATAAAGTAGTAGCTGTCGGAAAAGAAGCAAAAGAAATGCTGGGGCGTACTCCTGGAAATATCGTAGCGATGAGGCCACTTAGAGATGGAGTAATTGCAGATTACACCATAACGGAAGCAATGCTTTCATATTTTATAGACAAGGCAACTGGTGCTTCGAGATTCTTTAAGCCAGAAGTAATGGTTTGTATTCCATCGGGTGTTACTCAGGTGGAGCGTCGTGCAGTCTTGGACGCAACAATGTCTGCTGGAGCAAAAGTAGCATATTTAATAGATGAGCCTTTGGCAGCGGCTATCGGTGCAAGGATTCCAATTGCTCAGCCGGCAGGCCATATGGTGGTTGATATGGGTGGAGGTTCGACTGAAATTGCAGTGATTTCTTTAGGAGGCGTAGTTGTTCACGACTCCGTGAGAATGGGTGGAAATAAAATTGATGAGGCAATTGCTAATTATGCAAAAAAGAAATTCAATCTACTGATAGGTGAAAGAACCGCAGAGGAAATAAAGATTGAGCTTGCTACCGCCTTGATTGAGGATAAAAAAGAGGCTTCTGATAAAAAGATGGAAATAAGAGGTAGAGATAGTATTACGGGTCTTCCTCGTACGATTGAGTTTACGCAAGAGCAAGTGAATGAGGCTATTACCCCAATATTAATGGAGATAATTCAGGGTGTAAAAGGTGTTCTTGAGAAAACTCCTCCCGAGCTTGCGAGTGATATTATAGATAAAGGTATTGTTATGAGCGGAGGTACTTCGCTTTTGAATAATTTCGACAAGCTTATGACAAAGCAAACAGGTGTGCCTTGTCACGTGGCTGAAGATGCTTTGTTGTGTGTAGTTCGGGGAACAGGGGTAGCTTTGGAAAATATAGAACTTTATAAGAGAAGTATTTCAAGAAAATAGTCCTAAAGTAATTAGGATTAATATGAAACTTTCCATTTGGTTAACAAATAGAGCAAAATATTTCACAGTAGGATGTGTATATAGTCATTATTCTGTTAAAAGATCTTCTGTCAGCAAAATATTCACTTCATGCGCTCGTTGTTTGAGGCTAATTTTGAATAATTCTTATACCCATATACGTCTTTTTTTATTAAATAATGCGCCATTTAAAAATCTCATAGTAAATTACTAGTTTTATGAAAATCAAAGACATAATTAACAGAATAGAAAATGCTAGTTTTGATGAAGTCCTAGAGTATGTTATTAAAAAAGCACAAAAAAATGAAAATAAAACATTTATCGTTACGGTAAATCCTGAAATTGTAATGCTTGCTAGGGATGATAATAGCTATGAGAAGGTGTTAAATTCTGCTGATTTAGCTGTGTGTGATGGTGTAGGGATAGTTATCGCAGGAAAAATCTTTGGAAAGAAGTTCAGGGGTAGGGTTCATGGGGTAGATTTAGTCACTGGGATTGCAGAAAATGTGGCTGACAAGCCAATAACCGTGGGATTTCTGGGGGGTAGAGAAAACGTAGCACAACTTACATCTGACTGCTTAAAGAAAAAATATCCCAGCCTCAAAGTTTCTTTTGTGTCTGAAAATCCTCCTGAGGATTTATCAGAAATAAATGCAGATATAATTTTCGTTGCATTCGGTTCCCCTAAGCAGGAAAAATGGATTTATGAACATATGAATGACATTGATTCAAAGGTTTTTGTAGGAGTAGGGGGAGCTTTTGATTTTATTTCTGGAAAAGTCATGAGAGCACCGGTTTTCATCCGAAGAATAGGGCTTGAATGGATGTTTAGGCTATTAATCCAACCATGGAGAATAAAGCGTCAATTTGCACTTGTAAGATTTATGTTAGTAGTTGTTAAGGAGAAGCTATTTTAGGTTAAAATATGTTATAATTCCTGCCTATGAAAATACTTTACTTATACATGTTTCCGTTTTGGGGAAATGGAAGCGGATCGTTTTTAAGAGCTCTTACTTCTGAAATGGTTAAGCGAGGTCATGAGGTGGCTATTGTTGCTCCTGACAAGAGAAAGCTTCCAGGTGTTAAGCATTATATTGTGACTCCGCCTCAAAATGGAGTATTCGTGAGTCATCCTGAATGGCCAAAAGGTAAAAAGTTTTTTGATATGAACGGTCAGGAGCTTGGAAGCATTTACACATCTTATTTGAAAGCTAGTATTGATGCTACTGCAGATTTCAAGCCTGAAATAATTCATGTTTTTCATACTGCTTTTCTCCCTGGAATCGCTAGAACTTTAAAGATTCTTTTTGGAATCAAGTTTATTATTACCACACACGGTAGTGATTTGGAGTATTTAAATCAGGATAAGAGATTTGTAGGTCTTATAAATGATGCTAATTTTGTCGCCAGATATATTACTGCAGTAAGTGAGCATACAAAAAGTAGATATCTCAAGATGTTTGGAGAAAATCTTAAGTCAAAAACCCGCGTAATAATGGGGGGCGTAAATATATCAAACTATGAAGCAAATGAAAGATATATGTCAGAAATTGATAAAAAATATGACTTGAAAGGTAAAAAAGTTGTTCTCTACACTGGAAGACTTACGGTTAATAAGGGTGTTAAGTATTTGATAAATGCAGCAAGGAAAATTAATGGAACTGTTTTAATAGTTGGTGGTGGAGTAGAGAAAGAAAATTTGGAAAAACAGATAAAAACTCTTGGATTAAAAAATGTATTAATGATTGGTTACCTAAATCCAGAAAAAACTGCACTTTTCCATGCTTTTTATGAAAGAGCAGATGTTTATGTATCTCCTAGTGTTTGGGATGAACCTTTTGGTTTGACCATTCTTGAAGCAATGGCCGCTGGAACACCTGTGGTTGCGACTAGAAAAGGTGGAATGCTTTCAGTAATTAAAGATGGAGAGAATGGATTCTTTGTTAGAGCTAGAAATAGCAAAGAGATTGCTGATAAAGTTAATCTTCTTTTAGCAAACGATGAGCTTAGAGAAAAAGCAGCAAATAATGCTAGGAAAACTGTTGAAGATAAATTCACTTGGGAGAAAATAGCATCGCAGTTTGAAGAGATTTATAGAAAGTTTACCTATTCTACGTCTGAGTACATGGCAGTAGTTAAGGGAACAGGTACTGGGGAAACAAAGGCCACTAAGCTTCCTATATTGCGTAGAAAGTAAAAGAAGGATATTATTTAGTCAATGGCTGATATAATTCCTCCTTCGGAGATTAGGCCTACGGCAGAAGCCGCATTTAATCTTGGAACAGGCGCTCCTGAAGTCGCAATTTCACAACAACCAAAAGATTTACTTATTGTTTTTGGTCAGGGACCAGTGAAGCCTTTATTTAGGCGAGAAGATTTTAATCCTTCAGTTGAAGCTGATAAAGCTAGGCTTGAAGAGTGGGATAAGTTTAAAAAAGATCCACTTCACTCTACGGAACCTGATTTTAGAATTTTAGATACAGAAAGTCATTTATCTTTTGAAGGCGAAGAGTTGAATCCGTTTCTGAAAAACACAAAAGATAAAACTCCCGAAGAGATTGATGCGCAAATGATTGAATGGCAAAACCAAGGAAGATTCGGTCTCAATAGATGGGGAAGAGAAAATGCGATTGCTTCTGGATTTGCTCTTTTGTCGGGTCAAGCATTGAAGGTGGACCTGTCAGGTGGAAAAACAATCCCTGAATGGGTAAAGAGTAAATTATCGCAGGCCAGACTTGATTCTTGGCCATCTGAAGCGGCCTTAATGCGTGATATTATAGTCCGAAGATTTGGGAAGCTTTATCAGGAAAAGTTTGGAAAACCAATTGAGGACGCAATTCTTTTGGAAGATGCTTCTCTTAATACTCTTGAGAATTTTGCAAATACAGTAAATCTTAATCCGCAAGTATTGGAACCTGGGGTTGCCGGAGGTCTTGCAGCGGATTTTCATGCTCCAAGAACAGAACGAATAGGCTTTTTATTTACCAGGGATGATGGATTTGATAGTCTGTCTGCTCAATCAGTTTTGAATCAAAGACTAGGTGAGCGAAATGCGAAGAGGGAAGGATTAAATTCGGTAAACACAAAAACGGGGGAAGCGAAGCCGGTTGGAAATAAAGTGATCTATCAGGAGATAGTAGATTGGATGCTTAATCCGAAAAATGCTGATTTAGGAGTGAGAAGTGCGAATGAAAAAGCATTTGATGGAGCGCTTCAAGATCCCGAACTCCTGACATATTGGCTTGGTTATGTGGGAATAGTTGAGGATCCAAGAGTTTTAGCAAAGACTGTTCAAAGGTTGTCTTCGGATCCTAGGTTTAGCGCCGCGGCGCAAGAGGCTTTCAATCTTGCTGGTCTGGATTTTACAATTATCTCGAAAACTGATTTAATAAGTATGGATAAGTTTGAATTCGATTCAATTAGAGAAAAGCTTAGGGTATTAATGACGAAAGAATATAGAAAAATGCCAGTTATGCCTAAATGAAAATTCTTTTAGCCTCAACTATTAAGCGAAAAGTTACAAAAGATATGACTTATTCGCGTTCTCGTATTTTATATCAGCTTGCAAAAGGATTAGTTGAAAGAGGGCATGAAGTATCTCTCCTGGGAACAGCAGATAGCTATATTGAGGGAGTAGAAATAATCCCAGTAATTGAAAAAGGTTTTATTGAGCTTGAAAGAGAAGAGTCATATGAAAATACTTTTTATGTTGAGGCAGCATATTTAGTAAAGTTTGTAAAAAAACTTGAAGAAATTGGTGGTAACTTTGACTTAATTCATAACCACAGCTATCCGGAATTTCTTAATCTTTTGGCAAACGATAAAATTGACACTCCTATCGTAGTAACTATTCATATGTCTCTTACTCCTGGACTCATGACTATATATGATGAGATTTTAAGTGAATTTCCAAAGGCACATTTAGTTGGAATTTCCAGATCTCAAATTTCTGAATTTAAGAAAGCCAGCATTGAAGGTTTGGTTTACAATGGAGTTTCGCTTGAAGAATATCCATACAGAGAAGATAAGGAGGATTATTTATTTTGGTTAGGGCGACTTGGTGGAGCAAAGAATAAAGATGGAACATATCTTGATGCAAAAGGGATAAAGTGGGCGATTCAATTAGCTCAAAAAACTGGAAAGAGATTGAAGTTGGCAGGAGGCGTTGAGAATCCAGACTTTTTCGAGAAAGAAGTAAAGCCACATTTAAATGACAAAATTGAGTGGATAGGAGATGTTAAAAAAGATCAATTATTAACTATACAGGAGACTGCCCAGCTTTACGGAAAAGCTAAAGCATTTTTGATGACTCCTAATTGGGATGAAGCATTTGGGCTGGTTTTAACAGAAGCAATGTCTACAGGTACGCCTGTTATAGCCTTTAGGAAGGCGAGTATTCCTGAAATAGTCCAGGATGGCAAAACAGGTTTTTTATCCAATGTAGAAGAGGGAGTTGAAGGTCTATCGAGAAGTGTTGAGAAGCTTTTTGGAATGAGTAGCGATGAATATCTGACTATGTGTAAAAATGCTAGAAATTCAGTTGAGGAAAAATTTACAGTTGATAGAATGGTAGAAGGATACGAAGCATTTTTTAAAAAAGTGCTTAGTCAGTAACACATGCCCGATTATCGATTTATTCAAGACCCATCAACTGGAGAGTGGGTTATTTCTGCTCCAAAACGCGCCAAAAGACCGGATCAAGCTACAGGGGTTGAGCCGCCGTGTCCATTTGAGCCTGGATTTGAAAAACCAATCTTTAGTCTCAATCAAGTTAAAGTTATTCCAAATAAATATCCCTTCGCTCCAATTCATGAAATAATAATTCATTCAGATGACCATCACAAAAATTTTGATGAACTTCCTATAGGGTTATCTGAAGATGTTTTCAAGGTTTATCAAAATAGATTTAATGAGCATAAGGATAAAGGACAGGTTTACATTTTTCATAATCAAGGGAAAAGAGCAGGGGAGAGTCTTCCTCATCCTCATACACAGTTAACCGTAATTCCAGGTGATGTTGAGCTTAAGATTCCTAGTCTTCACATGCTAAACGAGAGTAAAAAAGATCTTAAACATCATTACATTTTTTGCCCTGGAGCTTCGCAGTGGCCAGATGAGGTATGGGTTGTTCCTCACAGGGACGGTAAATATTTTGGAGAAATGAATGAAGATGAAATAAAAGAAATTTCTTTTATAGTTTCACGTCTTCTTCAAATCTTTAGTCTTCGTCATGGGCATGATTTTCCTTTTAATTTTTATATTTATCCAGGAAAAAATTGGTATCTCAGATTCATTCCGAGATTAAAAACTTTGGGAGGATTTGAGGTGGGAACTGGGGTATTCGTGAACACACAGTCTCCATTTGAGACTATAGAATTTATTCAAGAACATTTTGATAATCCTGATTTCGAGAAAATAAGAACACAGCACTTGGCTGACTACTTTAGAAGTGTTTGATTAGTCTTCTTTTACCTGGATTCCAAGGAGGTATAAAATAGCTTCTTTTCTGTATCTTCTGTCTCCTCGGGAATTAATTCTTATAGCTGGAAGTTTTCCTCTTTTTCCCCATCTTTTTAAAGTTAATGGAGAGACTCTAAGTACTTGGGCTGCTTCGCGTACTGTTAGAAGATCGGGTAGGTTGCTAATTGATATGTTTTGATCAGGCATAGCCTCAGAAATATATTGATGATAATCAATGTATCATCTAATCATCTACAAAATAACAAACTAGAACAAACGTGTCAATAGACCAAAATTACTAAAGGACATAAAATGAGGATTTTGGAGAAATATGTGGATAACTTTTGGATAACTCAGATGTAAATATAAAAAAAACCGAGGGCGTTAATGCCTCGGTTTTTTAGATTTAGGATTTATGATCTTGATTTATGTAAACATAAATCGTAAATCTAAATCCTACTTGAGTTCAACAGTAGCTCCTGCTGCTGTTAATTTCTCTTTTGCTTCATCAGCGGTTTTCTTATTAACTGCTGTTAGAACTTCTTTTGGAGCTCCGTCAACTAAGTCTTTTGCTTCTTTAAGTCCTAGTGTAGGAACCAATTCTCTAACTGCTTTAATAACTGCAATTTTATTTGCTCCTCCTGATGCGATTACAACGTTGAATACTGTTTGTTCTTCTCCTGCTGGAGCGTCTCCTGCTGGAGCGCCACCTGCTGCTGGTGCAGCTGCTACCATAGCTTGTGCTGAAACTCCGAATTTTTCTTCGAGAGCTTTAACTAAATCAGAGAGTTCGAGAACAGACATTTCTTCAACTGCTGTTAAAATATCATCTTTTGAAAGTTTTGCCATTAATTCTCACCCCCTTTATTTTCTTCTGTTTGATTTTCTGTTTCATTTGGTGTTTCCGTCTGAGCTTCGCTTGGAACTTCTGTAGATTCTGCTGGTTTTTCTTCAGATGGTTGTTCCGCTGTATCGGTGGTAGTTTCCTCAGCTATTTCAGCAGGAGTGGCTTCGGCTGCAGGAGCAACAGGCTCAGAAGCTGGTGCAGCTTGAGCTGGTTTATTTTGCGCAATTGCGTTAAGTGTCATTGCAAATTTCTGAATTGGAGCGTTAAGTGTAACCACCAAGCCCTGAATAGGCGAGTTGAGTAATCCAACAAACTGACCAATAAGTGTTTCTTTATTTGGAAGAGAAGCTACTTTTAGCACTTGTGCTTCGTCAAGCGCTTGTCCGTCAATTATGCCAAATTTAATCTTTGGAAGGCCTAATTCTTTTGATAACTTCTGGAGTTTTTTAAGTGGTTCTACATAATCTGCTCTTATAAAAAGAGTAGCTGTAGGCTTGTCTAGGCTCTCGTTGTCTTTATAATCTGCAAAATTTTTAGATTTTCCTAATGAAATTTTAAGTAAGCTATTTTTAGCAATTACAATAGAAGAATCAAGCTTTTTAAGCTCTTTTTTTAGATCTTCAAGTTGTTTGTGTGTTATTCCTTGATAATCTGTGAATACAATCGCTTGAGAAGCATCGATTTTTTCAATAAGCTGCGCTACGATTTGTTCTTTTCTCTGACGACCTACTTTTTTTGTTGCTTGTTTTACAATTCCCATAAAAAAACACCTCCTAAGGTGTTTCAGAATCGTAGAGATTGTTCCTCACTTGTCTCCGCTCGCGCTTCGCAAGTGAACTCCGTCGCTACGCTCGTCCGTTCCTCGGTAGGACTTATTTTTATGCCCACTGTCTTAGGTAAAAGATATGATAACAGCTTGAGGCTAAGATGTCAATACATGACCTGTAGTTATTTATAAATTCGGGAATTATTAAGACCTGTAGTTAATTTATTTAATAAATCTTCTGTAATACCCCTGGTTTTTAGGAGGAAGTAATTTTGCGAGCCTTAACATCATGCGATCTGTAACCGTAAGATCGCGGCGGATGCTTGAATTTTTTCTTTCCTCCTCGTGTTCGATCAGTACATCTTCTAATGAGAATAGTTCTCCTGGAACAACTTTAACTTTAGTATATGGAGGCACAATTCTTCTAGTATCTGGTGGAGTTATAGCAACTGGCAAAACCAGTGCTGTTCTTCTTGCCATTTTCATAATGCTGTCTAATCCCTCATGTCCTTTTAGTAATTTTCTGTCTGGACTTCTTGTTCCTTCTGGAGCCATCATTAATACATTACCCGGAGTTTGTAGGAATTCTATTGCGTCTTTCATTGCTTCTAAATTGAATCTTCTGGGGCTTTTTCCATTTAGTGCTTCAGGATTTTCTGAGTAGTATTCTAATTCTTCTTCTTTATCCTGAATTACTGGAATAGTGCTAAATCCTTTAACTCGTCTGACATTATCAATTACTCTGGAAATGAGGCGACTTCTTTTGGGGTCTAAATATCTAAGAGATGTGACTCCAGCCACACTTTCTAATGGGGTTAAATTGTCCTCAATTGCATGTCCAAGTATTGTCGTATCAAGCCGATCAAAGTGGTTTACAATTACTAGTAGAGATCCGCCGCCTCTTAAATGTTCCTTGGCATCGTCAAAATGTCCATTTGGGTCCACAATTTCATGACGAAGTGTGTAGCGTGTTAACTCCCATAAAGCTGAGGTTCCGATTTGATCTCGTGATGGTATTCGGCTTCTTGTAGTAGTTAAAGCTTTGGCAGCTTTTGTCCCGTATTCTTTTCTGTCAGGGCTCATTTTATGCCTGGATTCTAATTCCAGGAGACATTGTGGATTTAAGTGTTACTTTTTTTATTCTATCTCTTTTAATTGCAGTAAAAAGAGTTTTAATATTTTCTTCTAGTTGTTTATTTTCGAAAGATGTTTTTCCAACTGATAAATGAATAAGCGGAAGCTTATTTTCAGTTTTAAAGCTGATTTGTCCACCTTGGAATTTTTTCATAGCTTCTTCAGGATTTTCTGAAATTGTTCCATTTTTTGGATTTGGCATAAGACCGCGTGGACCTAAGACTCTAGCTACCTTAGCGAGTTTTGGCATAGAAGATGGAGTTGCGATTAAAATATCAAAGTTAATTTTTCCTTTTTCTACTTCAGCAAGTACCGCATCATCCGCAACTGCAATTCTTAATTCTTTTCCAGTTCCGTGAGGAAGTTTTACTTGTCCGGAAATTCCTGCTTCAGTTGTGTTTATGTGAAGCTCAACTGTTTCATCAAATTTTGCAATTTTAACTTTTCTTAAAAGTTCTAGTGCTTCAGATAGGGAATAGATTTTATTTTTGTCAATTTCCATTACTTTTGCAGTGTAATTTGCACTTCTTTTGTTGGATTTTTTAATAAATTTAGCTTTTTTTGTCTTCTTAGCAGGTTTTTCAGAAGCTTCCTCTTGCAAGGCCTGGCCTTGCGAGGCTAATTCTTGATTTTGATTTTCATTTGACTCCTGTGATTCTTCGGATTTTACTTGCGCTTCGCGTTCCGCTCTTTTTTTCTCTTGAAGCTCTTTATCTTTTAGTTCTTTTTCTTCGTCTCCTAATGTTTTTACTCTAATTTTTCCCATTATTCTACTTTTACCCCCATGCTTCTAGCTGTTCCTTTTACGATACTTACAGCTTGTTCCAATTCATCGGTATTTAAATCTTCCATTTTTGTTTTAGCAATTTCTTCAGCCTGTGCGCGTGTTAGATTTCCGCCTGGTTCTTTTCCTGGATTATGGGATCCACCGCGTCCTGTTGCCTTTTTAATAAGTTCAGCCATAGGAGGTTTCTTGGTAATAAAAGAGAAAGTTCTATCTTCATAAACCGTAATAACTGCAGGAACTATGTTACCTTTTTGCTCAGCAGTTCTTTCATTAAATGCAGTTACGAATTCCATAATAGGAAGTCCGTGTGGTCCTAATGCGGTTCCAACAGGTGGCGCAGGAGTTGCTGCTCCAGCTGGAATATTGATCTTTATAACTGTTTTTATTTTTTTAGCCATATAATTTAATTGATTGAATTTCTAGAAAGGATAGTAGAGAAGAGGCCTATATTTAGGTTCAAATCTTATCTACTGGTCCAAACGTCCGCCAGTTGGTGGACTCCCAGATATTCAACAAGTTTTTTGAATTATAACTTATTTACTTGTAAAAAGTCTAGTTCTACTGGTGTTTCGCGTCCGAAAATGCTTACGAGTACTTTGATCTTTCCTTTTGCTTCATCAATATCATCAATTGTTCCTAAGAAATCTGCAAAAGGTCCATCTACAATCTTTACAGCTTCACCAAGTGTAAATGCAGTTTTGTAAAGTGGTTCTTCTTCGTTCATGAATTTTTGGATTGCTTCAACTTCTTTTTCTGAAATTGGAGTTGGTTTATTTCCAGCACCAATAAATGCAGTCACTCCTTGTGTAGTTCTAATTAAAAGCCATGATTCATCATCTAAAATCATTTTTACCAAAACATATCCTGGAAAAATCTTTTCTTTTACGTTTTCTTTTTTACCTTGGCTAACTTTAATAGTGTTTCTAGTTGGAACGATGATATCGAAAATTCTATTTTCAAATCCAAGACTCTGAACTCTCTGTTTTATAGATTTGGAAACTTTATTTTCATGTCCTGAGTAAGTATGAACTATATACCATCTTGCGTTAGTGGTGTCTGCTTGATTTAATACTTTTTTAGCTTCTTCAAGTTTATCTTCAGGGTCTTCCACGGGAAGCATCTTGGTGTCTTCTTTAATTTGTTCTTCGGTTAAGCTTTCTGGAGTTTCGTTTATAGCTTCTGGTTCAGAAATATTTGGAACAGGAGCCATAGTTGTATCTTCTTTAATTTGCTCTTCTGTTAACCCTTCTTCCGTGGTTTGAGAAGCTTCTTCAGCTGTTGTTTGGGTTTCTTCAATCTGATCCTGTTTTTTATTGTCGTCCATATTTATCTACTTAATATAAATTCTAGTACTTTTGTAAGTCCAAAATCTATTCCTCCTAAAAATAATCCTACAACTGCACTTATAACTATTACCGCAAGTGTGAGTCTGGTTACTTCAGCTTTTGTAGGCCAAGTAACTTTTTTAAGCTCATCAACTGCTTGTTTCGTAAAAGTAATAGGCGAAGTTGGCATTATATTTTAAATCCGCCAGCTTTGGCGGATATTTGTCAATATTTTATCAAAAAATGAAGGCTATGTAAAGGGCGTGAGGCTAGGAATTGTAATTTGTAAAATATTAGATTATGATATAAGAACTTTTATGAAGAAAATCACAAAAGCAGTAATCCCCGCAGCAGGTTTTGGTACAAGATTTTTACCTCAAACCAAGGCCATGCCAAAAGAAATGCTTCCCATAGTAGATAAGCCAGTTATTCAATATGTGGTTGAAGAAGCAGTAGCATCTGGAATTAAAGATATAGTTATAGTGACAGGATCATTGAAAAGAGCTATCGAAGATCATTTTGATTACCCAAATGCGGAGCTTATTAAAAATCTTGAAGCAGGAAATAAGCAAGAGTTTATTGAGATGGTGAGAAAGATAGGGGAGATGGCTAATTTTATTTATGTTAGACAGAAAGGTCCATACGGAAATGGAACTCCTGTTCTTTCAGCTGAGCCAGCGATTGAAGATGAACCATTTGCGGTTTTATGGGGAGACGAATTTATTTATTCAAATCCTCCTCGTTTGCAGCAGATGATTGAAGTTTACGAAAAGTACGGGGGCGTAGTAATTTCTGGAGTTAGAATTGATAAAAAAGAAGACCTGAAAAGATATGGAATTGCAGATTTAGAACCAGTTGAGGGAAAAGTTTCTAAAATAAAAGCAATCGTGGAAAAGCCGGAGCCTGATCAAGCACCTTCAAATATCGCTACACACGGAGCATATATTCTTCCCCCTGAAACATTTGCAGCTCTAAAAAGTCTTGCTCCTGGAAAAGGTGGGGAAATTTGGTTGGTTGACGCTATAAATAAGCTTCAAAGTGAGGGCGTGCCGGTTTATGCAGTTGAGATAGAAAATGGAAAATATTACGATACGGGAAATAAGTTAGAGTATATGAAAACCAGCGTAGAACTTGCTTTAAATCATCCTGATATAAGTGAGGAATTCAAAGAGTTCCTTAGAAATCTTCATCTAAATTAATTTGATACAATAGTATTCTCCATGAAACTTGCAAATATTTTTTCTTATAGTGGGATTTTTTTGTTCTTAGGATTTGTTGTATTCAGTTTCTTAGTCGCACAGGATCTTTTTACTCAATTTGATTTCAATACTACTGTTAGACTCCAGGATAATTTGGGAAATAGATTTTCAGAATTTTTCTCTACGTTTAGTTTGATCGGAAGCGCTGAATCTGCAAGTATTATTTTATTACTATCGCTTGTTTTTTTGCGTATTCCGAAGAAATTTTTTATTCTAGTTCTTTATGTGCTGACTGGCGTTATTGAGCTTTTAGGAAAGACAATTATTGAACATAAAGGTCCACCAATTTATTTTTTGAAAACTCATTTGCCCATATCTTTCCCGTCAAATTATATTCCGCATGAATTTTTCTCCTATCCTTCAGGGCATTCTGCGAGAACGGCATTTGTGTCTTTAATTCTAATTGTAGGAATTATTATAAATAAAAAAATAAATAACTTTCATAAGAAAATTTTAATTTTGGGAATATTAATTTTTGATTTTTTTATGTTTTTAACAAGAGTATATTTGGGAGAGCATTGGATATCTGATGTTTTCGGAGGAGCACTTTTAGGATTTTCACTAGCTTTTATAATTTCTTCTTTTGCAGTTAAAAAATCTAATTCTTGAGCTCATTTATAAAATGAACTACAAATACTTCTCCCTTGTAGCTAAAAGGCATCATAAAGATCTCTGTTTCAATTTCTGATCCTCCTCTTGTCTTAACAGCAGCGGATACAGTGGATGCTTCATATTTTTCTGTAGCATTCCCGTAAGCTTCAATTACATTTTCCTGATCAGATTCTACAAAGTCGCTTATTGGAGATTCGGTGGATATCCATTCATCAATATTTTCGTATCCCAATAAGTCAACAAGATTCTGATTGCAGGTTTTGTGTGTATCATCTAAATAGATATAGATTGCCTGTTTTGAGTCAGATAGGATGGGTAAAAAAATCTCCTCAACCTCTTTAACTAGATGTTCATGATGCTCGTCGTGTGGCATAGGAAAAGATTAACAGTTTATCTTTGAAATTTCAATTAGTTATTTATGCTATTCTTTGTCTTCTGGTTCTATCTGTCGCGTTATCGTAGATAAGGAAAGGCGGAGGTGGTAAAGATTCTCCATTTCGAAGATCTTGCGCTTTATTTCTGAGAACTTTTATTTTTTCTTCTCTAGATAAATTGTCATAACTTGCCCGGTCAGGAAGAGAGGCTTTGAAAATATCGAAAACTTGAGGTGTAGCCTGTGTATCTTCGTAGCCTTCATCTATTGATATTCCTATTCCAAATTCTTCACCTGAAGCAAGCATCCTGCCTATGTTTGTTTTGAGTTGCGTAGCGCTATAGTCTTGCCATTTAAAATCACCAGGTTTGTGGTAGCTCCATCTAATTCTTACTGCATTTCTTCCTTCTCGGTAGCCGTCAGAGGTGAGAAGCCACGGATCATCGCCATAGCTAATGGATCCTATTCTATCCTGACTATTTTGGTAGCTAGGATTCAAACTTATTCCTGGATAATCTTCAAGAATTATATATGCGCCATATTTTTCTGCTATTTCATCCCATTTCTGAACATAACCGCTATTGTTAACAAATCCTTCCCATTCTGAAGCAAAAACAGTAAATACAGGTTTGCCATCCTTGTTTTTTAAAAAATAAGGTTTATCAAAAAATCTGCTAAGTTTTCCAATGTCGTCGTTCATCCTAGATAGTTCCATGGAGTCTTCATTGGATTCAGGCTCATAAACAAAGGATGTTTTTACTAAATCTTTATATGGGTTAGATGGGTTAGTCATAACATCATCTACTAATGTCCAGAAGTCGTCTCTTATATCCGGATACCATGAGAAAAAAACAAAGTTTAAATTTGCATCGTAAACTGTCTCTAGAAGATCTACGAGTTTTTCTTTATCTTTTTCTCCATATTCTTTTCCTCTTCCTTCTGTAGGATCAAAACCTCTTGAAATATCGCCGGTATCTTTAATAACTTGATAACCCTGTATGCCGTAGCTATACATTCCATATTGTTGGTCTGGATTGGCTTGTATGGGGTCGTAGTGAGCTGGAAGAGAAATAGGAGCGCCTGACATGATTACTGACATTCCAGCAGCTGCTAAGCGCTTTTTAAAACTATCTCTTCGAGGCAGGGGGTATCTACGCTCGGGATTTGGCACAGGGAAAATATAGCACTTAGAAAAAGGGGATTCAAGTGGATTTTTTGCAGGGATGCTCAGATTCGAACTGAGAAAAGCAGTTTTGGAGACTGCTGTGATAGCCGTTTCACCACATCCCTTCGTCAAGCTCAGGGTAAATCCTTCGCAGAACATATTATACTTTGGGAGTGGGCTTTAATCAAATAAGATAAGGGGATTTACTTAAGTTTTTCTACTTCTTTGTGATC
The DNA here is from genome assembly GCA_964416505.1 of uncultured Gammaproteobacteria bacterium. GTDB lineage: Bacteria > Patescibacteriota > Microgenomatia > Levybacterales > UBA12049 > 2-01-FULL-39-10-A. The sequence continues at coordinate 37,974 of CAYQEJ010000005.1, read as the reverse complement.
TGTAGCTTTTCTACAATATTTGCAATACTTCTTAAGTAAAAGCTTACTTTCTGTATTTATTTTATTTCTTTCTGTGACGTAATTCACGTGTTTGCAAACGCTACATTTAAGTCCAAAGATCTGTCTGTGTTCACCTTTTGCCATATAAGTTCTTAATTATAACTAAAATTGTGCTTAAAATCAAAGAGTAGTGAGCCGATTGTGGGAATCGAACCCACGATCTAGTCATTACCAATGACTTGCTCTACCACTGAGCCAAATCGGCAAGTGTGCTGGGTGAAGGACTCGAACCTTCGCAGCCCTTACGGGCATCTGGTCTACAGCCAGAGGCGATTGCCGCTACGCGAACCCAGCTTACTATGTGTTGCTGAGCCGAGATGGGGATTCGGACCCCAGACCTGCTGTTTACAAAACAGCTGCTCTACCGCTGAGCTATCTCGGCGCATGTGTAATTTTACCAAAAAGAGGAGAATCGAGGCAACAGGAAACCAGCATTTGGTTTTTTCTGATAATAAAAAATAAATACGACTTTGATACCGAGTAAGATTATCGTTTTCCCCTTGAGAAAAATAGGAAAAGCTGTTGATAAAGTTTAGGACGAACCATAGCTTTATCAAACTCCGCCTTGTCGCTCCGATTGCTCGAAACTACCTCAAGGAAATTAACATAGAGGAAAAATCATAATCCCCTCTAATATCAAAGTACTCTAAAAAGTATAGTTTTTGAGGATATGTTTTGTCAACCTGAAGAAGTATTATGGGTTAGAATTTTTGATTTGTTCTTTTGAGATTTGTAATCCAGGATAAGCTTTCGATTCCATTTTCCTTTAAATAATTATTTAATTCATCATTTCCTTCTTTTTGAGCTGAAGGATTAACATACAAAGTAAATTCGTCTTCATTTAGATCATAGGAAAGTGAAAAGTTGGTGCCAGAATATGGAAGCTTAGCGCCTAATTTGCTAAGTTTGTATCCACGATTTTGAAGCATTATCTCGGGATTTTCGGCTTTTTCTTCCAGTCCTGTTCCTGTTTGAGGTTCTGATATTGTTGGGGAAGGGGTCTTGTTTGAGGAATTTCCAGCACTTCTTATAAAAAATATCAAAGCTAAAATAATTGAAACTGTTAAAATCAATACGATCAATAAGATTCCAACTAGCTTTTTATCTATTGGTTTTTTATTTTCTACAACTGGCATAGGTTCTATTTGATTATCCATTATTTTTTCTTAATTGCAAAAAGTTGAATCCAACCGCATCTTTTTCCACTGCCACTTCCCGAGCATCCGATTGGCGTTCCATCTATCTTATCTAAATCTTTGATTATGCGTTTTCCGCCACTTAAAGCATCATTATTTGTTTGGCAATAAGTTGGATCATAGATTGTCATAGTTTCGTTTGCTACGTCAATATCAGTTATAACAAATGCATGTCCATGAGGGGAAGAGAGTCCTGTTTGCGTAGCATATCTAATCACTGCGCCGCCTAAGATAAGAAAGCCGTTATCTATGTAGACGTCCTTAAGATGCCTTAAATTTGCTTTATTAGTGCCATCTCCTAGTCTTCCTCTGTAGCCGCCTCCTGATAAATTGCTCCATTCCACCATGTTGTAAGCATTCATCGCATAACCTTTACTCATAAGCCATGGTCTGACAGTGTCCTCTAGCTGAGATGTTAATGTTCCAGGTGATGCGCATCCTAAGTTGGTAGGGTATTTGTTGTTTGTAGCTTGTCTAGAGGTAACATCTGGAGTAAATATTTTATCTCCGTAGTAGGTCATTATCATAGATAGGGATGTCATTGCGCAGCCAGCTCCATAGATATCACAATATTTTCCTGAATCATAGTAATAATTCCAGGAACCTCGACTAGTAACCTTACCTAATTTATTTACAGCTCCATACTGACAGTAAAATTTAAAAGTGCTTCCTGTATCTCCGCCGTCTCCTGCATCCGCCTCTCCGCAAACATTTGCGACACCTCCGCCACCGCAAGTTTTTGGAGAAGTGCATGTACCGCAATTGTATGATTTAGGTATTCCGCAATTATTGTTACCGGACACAGTTCCGCAATTCTTAGCTCGTCTTGCGCAGAATTGTGCTTGCGTTTCTTCTACGCAGGTAGTGCCGCAAACATTTGCGCTTCCGCTTCCACCGCATGTTTGAGGGGAAGTGCAGGATCCACAACTAGAGACTGTTCTTGATTTGCCGCAGTTATCATTTCCTGACACTTCTCCACAATTTTTAGCTTTTCTGTCGCAAAATGCTGAGTCACTTTCAGGTACGCATTCTGGAGTTGCATCATCAAAGCTTGCTCCTCCTTGAGATCCGCTATCAACTGCTCCTGGTGCAACTTCCTGATATACATAATTAGTATTTCTAAGGAGTTCAGGTCCGTTAAGTATAAAGTCAGGTCTGGAAATTATTCTCACAGCAGGGCAAATTGCATTTTGCGCATCTCCTAAATCTCTTCTTTGATCAAAAATGCTGCCAGAATTTAATCCCGCGTTTGCGATAATATTACCATTGATAGTTAAAGGAGTATCAGCTCCTGAGCTTCTTCCTTCGGTTATGAAGCTTTTATCTGTAGAGTAAATGCCATCAATTCTGGTAACAGTTGGGCTAACTGAAATATTTCCAGAAACTATAAATGTAGCAGTTGATCCTGCTGGTACTATAATATTACTTTCTATTCTCAAATCGTCATCTACTAAGATCACAAAGTCTCCATTTGTTGGGAAAGTGTAAGATTCAGGAGCGCCAGTTCCTTGAATTGTTACTTTTTGATTTGTTTGGAAAACTCCATTTTGTAGATCAGTTCTTAAATTACAGTCTGAGCTATTTGCTTGTTCACAGGCTCTGTTTGGTTGATTTGGATCGCTATAAAACACTTTATATTTTGTGATTCTTCCTTTTTTAATTGCATTTGAAACAAATGAATATGAAGTTCTGATTACACCAGGTTTAAAAGGAGTAAATTTGTTTCCGGTAACTAGCCATCCATTGGGGGAGGATTTTGTGTTACTTTGACCGACTCTAGCGAGATCAGGGTTGGTGCCTGTGAATATTATTCCTTCAGACATAGTGTTTGTAAGTGAGTTGGTAGAGAAGTATGGTCTAGTGCTGTTCGTCGGACATATATTTGCAGCCCCTGCTGGAATTTCATTTCTAAAATTATCTTTATCAACTCTAATATCTCCGCCGATAGATTGGTACCATGCTTGATCTGTTTGCTGTTTTATTCCAAAGTCTACATTTGTGACATTGCCCGTTTTAGTTCCTCCGCTAGATTCGCATAGTGCCACTCCGTCTTGATCTGTAGCGCTATCATCGCAGGAAGGTCCTAGTGTTATAGTAGCCATTCTGTAAGGAGCTGTTCCTGATGGGTAAGTGACTATCCAATCAGCCCCTCTTCCGTTTGGACCGCTAAAGTCTACCTGATATCTTCCAGGAGGAAGACCGGATGTTTTAAATCCTGATGCAGTTGGCGTAATGGTTTTATTGACGCTGGAATTTCCGGCGTCTAGTCCAGTAATTGTGATCCTTTCAGTTCCTGAAGCTGCTGCATAATCTTCTGAATCTGCTTTTCTTCCTTCAGGAGGATCAGTATCTATGTAGACTCCGCCAGCGATTGAGTATGTGTTACCAGGAGCATCTACTAAGAAATTGATATTGCCTACATCCCCAGTAGGATTATTTACCGCTCTGTCATTTCCTGGTGTGCCATTAATTGTATATCCATCAGCCAGCGTCCCTGCAAGAAGTCTAACTCTAAAGTCTAATCCTGTGCCGTCAAGAGGATTATTGTCAATTTGATATCCGCCGCTTATTCCAAGAGTATCAGTTCTACTTGTATTATTGCTGGAAGCGCATGCTAGGTTGGCACATCTTCTTATTTGCACCGTTCCGCCACCGTCATAGATTTCATCAGCTGGGGTAGTGCCAGAAGCTGTTTTTTGGATTCCGTCTACGCCATTTGTATTTACATAAACAGATCCTGAGATAGAGAAGTCAGTAGCTCCAGCTGGACGGATAAAAATATCGTGAACTTCATTTGCGCAGTTAATATTTACATTTTGAGGATTTCCTCCGACTACGCTTTCTCCAGCTCTAAGCCCCGAGACTCTTACGCTGTAGGCATCTGCGCGATCTGTTAATCTCGTTATTCTATAATCTGGAGTATCACCGACTTTGGAAGTATCACTTCTTCCGGTGCCTACTGCTGTAACGGTAATACTTCTATTATATGTACCATCGTTTGCAGCTCTTGTGCAGGTGCCGGAATTGCATCTATAAACATTTCCTCTTATTTCATAATATTTTCGCGATAAACGGAAATCTACATCGTTTTGCGTAGAAACAGCATTTACATTTAACTTCGGATTGTCACCGTGAAGTGTATATTTGCAATCAAGGAAATCCGGGCCTGGTTCGATAAGTCGTATGTTATGGTCTGATCCTGGATCCAGATCTCCGAAAGTATATCTTCCATTATTATCAGTTACTCTTTTTTCGTTTGCTCCAGAAGGATTTCTTCTTATCTCAATGTTTTTGAGAAAAGAATCATTTCCGTCGATCTTGGAATTAGGTTGTTCATCTACATAGACTCTTCCTGAAATCTTTCCACGCTCCTGTTCTATACCAAACTTTACAGTTCCATCTCCGCCTATGGTTTTACACTTACTAGTAGTTAAATTATAACCTGGGGGATCAACTAGACAAACCGTATTTGATTTTGTGCTTCTAGAAAGTAAAAAGTATGGGTCATTTCCACTGCCGCAGCCTTTAGATGTGTGATCATTATCTCTATTTCCGTTAACTGTAAGGTCATAATTTCCTTGATAACATCCATCAGAAGCTTGTTCTTTTCCGTCGCTATTTTTATCTAAGAATACATATCCTTTGATATCGTATTGTGGAACAGGTTTTCTTGGGCAGCTGGAAGAGATTGATGTGAATGATCCAAAATATATTTTTTTTGTTGTGCCTTGGTTTTCGAAATAATCAATATCATCAAGATATGGATAGGAGACGTCTACTGATCCATATTGACCCAGTCTATCTAGGTTTGATTTACTTAAGGTAACATTCCCACTTGCCTCATATATGTTATTTCCTTCAAGGCTATTTTTTGTAATACGAATTCTTTCTTTTGGATCAATACACCCGGTTCCCCATTGAAGTCTCCATGCATCATTGTAATTCGGATACATCTCGTATCCTCCGTTTCTGTTGAAATCAGGGTTAGTGTTTCTATCAACCCATGTTTTATATGTGCTTGTATAAGTTGGATTATCGGTATTGTAGTTATATATAACTCTGAATCCCACTTGCCAAATAATATTGCTTTTATTATTGCTACCAAAAAATATGCGTAGCGTTACTGCTTCAGATGATTTAGGTAAAAATATTAATCCTAAAATATAAAAAAAAGTAAATAAACTAAATAAATTTATTATTTTTCTCATTGTTCTATATTGTATTTTTCTTTTGCGTATTTATATAAAAGATCTGCTGCTTTAGATGCATCTTTATCATTAGTTTCTTTAAGTTGGCTTATGGATAGAGTAAGACCTATTTTTTTATTTTCGAGGTCAGGTGTATATCCAGCAGTTTTTAAATTTTCAATAATTGTATTTTTAATGTCTTTATCAAGCTTGCTAGTATCAATAATTTTTATGGCTTCTGAAATTTCACTATCTAAGCTCTGTCCGCATGTTGGATCTGAGCAGGGGATAATAAAATCATAATTTTTATATAAATTTGAATAATAGTTTTTAGCATAGTCATTTATATATTTAGAATTATAGTCTCTAATATCAGGCTTTTTGCTTTCAGAATAAGCCGATGAGAAATAGAAAGACAAGCTTTTCAGTGCTTCATACTGATCTTTATCTGAGTTGGTTTTATCGTTGAGAGTATCAAAAATATCACTAATTTCTTCAGGGATTTCATTATCCCCGTTATTTTTATCTATAAAATTTTGTGTTTGTTTAATGAATATTTCAGAAGGGGTTGGAGGAGTAGCGAATTTTGAAATTAAGAAAATAATTAAGGGGGTTAAAATTAAAAGTATGAATACGAAAATGAGAATCAGGCTTTTCTTAGATGTAAGGCTCTTTAAAGTAAAATGAAGCATTATTGAGAGACATTAAATTGAGCTCAATATGATCGTAGCAAAGGGGATATCGTATGTCAATCAATACTAATTATTTATTGATTCGTGAGGTTATAGAAGTAATCAGTATCATTAATTTTGAATTTCATATCTGCTAGATTAGCTTCAAAGTCTTGAAATTTATTAATTCCTCTAACTCCATAATCGAAAGCCATGTCAGCTAATCTAAGGGCCTCATCTCTTATTTCTTGGTTATTTGTGGTATCTGCGATGAATAAGAACAGTGTTACAAATCCCGCATCAACCGCTTGTCTTTCGACAGCAATTGAAGCCTCTGGGTCTCCTTGAATTGAATCGGGACCCACGCTTATGTTGTGTAAATAATTTTCAAAAACTGTTCTCGTTAGCGGAGTATCATACCATGTTCTTAATTTAGCTAATTCTTCTTGATGGGTATTCCAAAAACCTGGTTCACCTTGTGGATTTTCTGGATCACCAAGTATATCCTGTTGGAGTTTAGCGAATTTGACCTTTTTAATCTGTTTTTTGTTTTGATCTAGAATCTTATCTTTTTCAGCAATGATGTCTAAATCAGCTAAAGGAGTTTTTTCTGGAGCTGGTGTGCAGTCAGCCTTTGCGGTTTCTGGGTCTTGAGAAGCTTCTGGGCTTGCTTCAGGCGCTACTGAAGGAGCTAAAGATGGTTCCGATTGAGCTCCAGCTGTTACTTTTACGTTGTCTCCTCCTGTATTTGCGAAAGCAAATAATTCTACTTCTCCTCCTGGAACCATACCTATGTCTGGTGGGAGTGAAGGTAGTGGTGCTTTTGAAGGTTCAGGTGTTGGTTTTTCTCCAGGAACACATGGTAATCCTGTAATCGGATCTGTAGCTACTGGACTTGTGCCTGGTTCAAAAGATGCGCCAACTGATGGTGCAGGAGAAGGCGATTGTCCTTTTGCTGTTTGTGAATCAAGGATTACTTTGGCTCCTCCTAGAGTGCTTAGTGCTAGCGCAACTGCTAGAGCTCTATCTCTAAAAGATGGTCCTGCCATCATATCGTGTGATAAATCATTTCTTGAAGCTTTTGGAGCTGTGTTGGTTACGTTTTTTACGCCAGCTAGGTCAACTGGTGTAGTAAGTATTTCTCCTTGTGTTGGTCTATATGCTTCTGTCATATAAGGCGGCTAATATATCATATTTAGCCTTGTTTGTCAAGCCTATAGCATTTATGACATGCCTTCTTGACCTGGTTCTGGTTCTACATATCCATAGTGATGAAGGACTGGTTTTCCTTCAGCATCTGTGATAGGTTTTCCGTCTTTATCAACTGATTTTTCCCAAACTCCACCCTTCATAACATCATTTATAAGATTAATAGTTACGTGACCGTATGGATCATCAGTTTCGCCATATTCGCTTCCAAGAACAAATTGGACATACTTTCCGTCACCAATGTCTACTGTTTCTGGATCATTAGTGATTTGTGCTCCTGAAAATTCAAATATGTTCTGATCAACCTCTTTATATTGCAATTCTAAGTGTAAATTTCCTGAATCCCATGGATATCTCATTTGTTCTGCTGGGACTTCACCAGCTCTTGCTCCAGATGGATCTGTAGTTCCGTGAGGCCTTACAAATCCTTCAACTGCTGTAAGAGTGAGTGCTGTAGCTAAAGCGCCTGCTAAAATTCTTCCTCCATGATTAATATGTGGAATATGTGGGGTTCTAGGTTTGTTGGGTAATTTAGGTGCACCATCTGTGGTGGGTGTATACCCAGGAACTGGTCTTTGCCATCTAGGATGGACTGGTGCATGTGCTTCTAATGCGTCTGGTCTTGACATACGAGGGGATCATACAACATTTTGTGGGGGATGTCAATCCCATAGTAAAAATTTAAAACTATTAAAACTTAGCCCCTCTACAGCTAAATGAAGTAATATAGTATGGTTTTGGATACTATATTAAAAGTTTATTTAACCTTTATAACTAATTTATAAATTTAATCCCACCAGATGTCAAGTAAGGAATAAATAAAAATGCCAAGAAGCTTAATTAAAAGTGTCTATAGCGCTAGCCTCGCAAGGCCAGGCCTTGCGAGGCTAAGATTATAGGGTATGGTGGGAGGAGTCTGGATTTGGTAAGTAGGGGTGTCAGTTTCCTGTATATTTGAAAGAATTCGCAATCTGATCCAGTTCATCATAAAGTTCGGGTGAGGAAGTTGAAATCGTTATTTTAAAGTGGAATAATCAGGGTGGCATTTAGTGAGATGCTCAGAGTCGCCGGGCAATTAAAATGGCGACTCTGTTTATTTTCCTCGTTTAAAAACAACCATTTTGTGACGTAGAATCATCTTGTGCGGCATGGGACTAAAAAGCGTAGTGTTCTTGTTCAATGATTTTGAAGTATTCTTGATAGAACCTTCTTGCTTCGCTGATAAAGTCAGTATAGGTTTTGATAACAAATCCCGAATTAGATAAGTCGTTAATTTGTAAGGTAGGGTCAACTTCTCTACCAATCAGAAAGCATTCGAAAGAGTCAATTTGCTTACCCGAGTATGAGTGAAGGATCCCTTTATATTCCATCATCTGCTTAACATGCTCAAATGTAATTTTTACAGTAGGTCTTTTAATTTCAACTATTACCAATTTTTTGTATCCATCGCGTTGTGATAGTGGATCAATCATGCAAAGAAAATCAGGACGTTTTTTTCCATCTCCTTGGTTCCCTACATCCTTATCCCATTCCTTGAGGATAATATTTCTAAGGGTTTCATCATCATGTAAGACAGAGTAGTTCTGGTCTAGGAGCCAGATATTTACCTTTAATAAGTTATGAATAGATTCAGGTCCACGTCTTTCATAAGAATCATCATTGTGAATAGCTTTTTCGAACATTTCAATGAAACGTAAGCGGGAGGTGACATGTGTCACGAGTGAGTTGATTGTCGATAGTTTTAATTCATCTAATAATTTCACAAATTGGTTCAAGTCTTCTATTGGCTCATCTGCTAGCCGTTTTATGACGATGTTTGCCAGCTCTCCACCCACAGATAATAATTTTTTTAACGCCTCCTTATGATCTTCAGGAAGCGATAGGATGTCGATATCTTTTGGGATTTGTGCGAGAAGCTCAGGATAAGTTGCTACTAACTCAAGTAATTCTGTTTCATTCCCAACTTTCTTAATTGCTTTCTCTATTGTCTGAGATGAGGGTGTTTCTGCAAGTTCTGGTAAAAGTTTTTCGACAGCATCTCTAATTTTAAGCCAATCTTTGGCATCTTTTATTGAGAACGTTTTAGTTTCCCACCAGTCAGGTCTTGATTTCCATCTCTTTTCAAGCACAATACAGTTTATTTCAGGGTGTTTTCTAACATATCCCACCTTCACACATATGGTGCCGTTATTCCACTCTTTAACTGTAATTGGTTTTGAGTATGTATATTCGCTTTCCTTTATAGTAGGGAAATTCATGAGGCAATTTTACCAAATTAACTCAGCAATTGCTGGTTGACCTTGAGTACCTCTTGTTGATAAATTCAAAGGGTATTTGAAGGCATAAGAAAGCCATTTCTTAATAGGTGTCTTTTAGGAGTTTTCAAGGCTAGATATGAGGTTCGCCTATAAAATCCCAGCATTCTTAAGATAAATATTATCCAAATCATCAGCTAGTTTTAGTTTGGCCTTGCGAGGCTAGGAGGTCAGGCGTTAAATTTCCTTTTGATGCGTTTTGTGTTATTTTAAAATTATGCCTGCCAAGAATAGAAGGAAAAGCTATCTGGAGAATGGCTACTATCATCTCTATAACAGGGGGGTAGAAAAAAGGAAAATATTTCTGGATGCTCAAGATTATTCGGTTTTCCTTTCTTACCTGAAGGAATATCTATTGCCAAAAAACGAAAAAGAACTAGCCGAAAAGCTAAATGACCCCGAGACCTCATATAAAGAAAAAGATAAAGTATTAAAACTTCTTAATTTAAATAATTTTTCTGATGAAATTACGCTTATTTGTTATTGTTTGATGCCAAATCATTTCCATTTTTTCGTGAAGCAAAAACATTTGGATAGTATAGATAAATTTATGAATTCTGTTTTTACTAGATATTCAATGTATTTTAATAGGAAATATAAGAGAGTAGGTTCTTTGTTTCAAGGTGTTTACAAAGCTGTTTTGGTAGGAAATGGCGAACAATTTGTCCATTTAACAAAGTATATTCATAAGCAAGCCATAAATGCTGAGACACCATCTTCATATTCTGAATATTTGGGAATAAAAGATACGAAATGGGTTAGACCAGAAGAAGTGCTTATCCATTTTTCTCAAAAGTTTCCAAATCTTACTTACGAAAATTTTATAAAAGAATTTAACGACTACGAAAAATTAGACAACTTAATAATAGAGGATTGACTTATAGTCGTAGCCTCGCAAGGCCTGGCCTTGCGAGGCTAGCAAGGCTACAGAGAGTTTATAAAATTTTTTGAGATTAATAGGGGAAATTAAAAGGCTGGATCCAAGGATTAAAAGCCTAAAAGTTTGAGGGCGAAGGTAACGAGTTGATTCATAATAGCGCCTAGTGAGAATCCTCCAATCGGAAACATCATAAGAGCAAAAATTACAAAAAATCCTATATTTCCAAAAGAGAGATATGTTCTAGCGGTATCTTCCGGAAGAAGCAGTGCAAATATCTTGGATCCATCCAGCGGTGGAATTGGAAGAAGATTAAAGATTCCCAGGGTTACATTTAGTTTTATAGTTGTAATTAGAACGAATTGGATCCAAAATTGAAACTCTGGGATAGTAGCCATTTGGTTCCATCCGAAATAAAGAGAAGCAATTTTCCAGATTAAAGTCGCTACTGCGGCAATTAAAAAATTTGTGATTGGACCTGCTAGAGAAACTAAAGCCATATCTTTTCTGGGATCTCTTAAATTAAATTGATCCACCGGGACTGGTTTGGCAGCTCCGAAAATAACAGGTGAACCAGAAATTACTAAGATTAAAGGAAGAATTACGCTCATCAAAGGATCGATGTGGGGAATTGGATTTAGAGTCAATCTATTTAAAAGTCTGGCTGTGGGATCTCCTAATTTGTCTGCGACCCATCCATGAGCAACTTCATGAAGTATTACGGAAGGCACTAAAATTAAAAGTGAGATGATGGCAAGTTCCATATTTATATACCTATTTTATCAGATTTAAACAAACGTTTGAGTTTGGAGTACAATTTTTGTATAATATTAGCCTATGAGCAGCGGATTTAGATGTTACAACTGCGGAAAAGGAATTATGGTGGGCCATAATGTTTCGCATGCAAAAAATAGAACGAGAAAAGTTTTTAGACCAAATCTTCATCCTGCAAGAATAATTGTAGATGGAACTTCGATGAAAGTAAGACTTTGTACAAAGTGTCTAAGAGAAGTTAAAGGAAGAAGTACAAGAATTTTAAAAGCTAAAAAAGAAGCAGAAGTTTCATCAGTAGCTCCAGTTGCATCGGGATTAGCTTAAGCCCAATTTTTTCAAAAACTCTTCGCCTTTTTCGTATCCATTTTTAAAATCTTTAAATCCAACAGCTTTTTTTCCCTCTACTTGAATCTGATTGTCTGGTAAAAGTTTTATGATAACTTCCTTTTCGCCAAGTTTAAACTTCGTCCATACGCCTGGCCACAGATTGAGTCCTCTAATCATCAGTTTTAATTTTTCAGGACTTGGTAATTTTTTCATATCTATATATCCATCTTCTTTCTTTAGTTCTTTTGTGTAAGTAGCTTTTTCGTCTTCTTGTGGAGATTCTTCAATTCCTCCATTTACAAAATGTTCAATTATTTCCGGAAGAATATCTGAAGCACGATCAAAGAGCTCAAGTAAAAGTTTTTCAGTAAAGTCCGTAGGTTTTATGTCACTTTCTTCCTGATAAAGGAGAGGTCCGTGATCCATTTTTTCATCTATTTTTATTATGGAAATTCCTGTTTTTTTATCACCATTTATGATTGCAGATTGGACGGGAGTAGGGCCTCTGTATTTTGGAAGGAGAGATGGGTGAACGTTTATTATTCCGTTAGGAAAAAGATCAATGATTTCTTTAGGAATTATGATTCCAAAATCAGCCACAATTCCAATTTCAGCATCTATTTCCTTAATGCTTTTAATAATTTTTTCATTGAAGCTTAATGTGTGAATATAAAAAATACCTTCTTCGTTGCAAGTATCCACCATCGATTTATCTGTGGTAACTACAAGAGGTAAATCAAAATTTTCATTTAGTGATTTAGTTATGGAGTGAACATGGCGACCACCGAAGAAAATTACTTTCATAATGAGATTTCCTCAAATTCGTCTTCGCCTTTATCATTTTTACTGGATTTATAAAGTATTCCATTTTGCTCCAGTACTCTTTTGGGGAAAAGAATCCCGTTAAGATGATCTACTTCATGTTGAACAATTGTAGCCATAAAACCAGTGAATTTTTTAATTTTATGTCTTCCTAAATGATCATAATAGGAAAGCGTAACTTCTGGATGTCTTTTAACTACACCCCAAATGTTTGGAAGAGAAAGACAACCTTCAAGTTTTTTTGCTTCATTTTCTTTTTCTTTTTCTTCCGGAATTGGGGAAGATTCAATAATTTTAGGATTAATGAAAACTGAAATGGGAGCTTTTTCAGAAGGCTTGGTGATAAATATTGAAATACCGCGAGCTATCTGTGGTGCTGCAAGTCCAACTCCTTTTGGATCTCTTGCGGATAAAAGGGCATCTTCCATTTCTTTTAAAATTGCAGGCAGAAATTTATCATTTTTTTGAAATACATATTCTGCTGCTTTTTCGCTCAATACTTTTTCTGGTGCGCTTATTATTTTTGCCATAATGTATTCTGGGAATTATAGCATAAGAGGATTTTATTCCTTAAGCCATGAATCTAAATACTGCTTTGCTTGTCCATCGTTTGGATTTAAATTTTTCAAAATATATTGCATCTGATCAATAGCTTTTTGTTTGTAATTAGCGTCTTTGGTTTTTCCATTTTGATCTACTCCTAGATCATGATAGAAGAGCCCTAGTGCAAAGTGAGCTTCAGTATAAATTGGACGATATTTTACTGTTTGCTCCAGAACTTCGACAGCTTTTTTGGAATCGCCATTTTGTCCATACAACACGCCGAGATTGTAAAGAATACTTGCGTCAGTTGGAGCTAATTCATAGGCTTTTTGAATAGCCATAAGTGCCTGAGGATAAAAATTTGGATCCAGTCTCGCAAGAGTATAAAGAATTCTTACTTTTGTTTTCCAGAAGATGAGATTGTGAGGATATGTTTTTGTGAGTGTATCTGCTGTAGTTAAAGACTGATTCGCTAATTGTTGAATGAATTGAGCAGATTCACTTGCTCCTTGAGAAGCTAATTGTACTGCAATATTTGCTTCATTAATCGCGGCTTCATTTTGAAAAACCGGTTCTTTTCTTTTCTTCAGTGCATCTTGAAGTAGTGGATAGGCAGTTTGAAATTCTCCAACCTGATTGTAGTTAAATCCTAAGGCATATTTTGTATCAGCAATATAGAAGCGAATTAGCATCCCAATCATAAATATTGCTAGTATAAAAAGTCCCAAAACTGATCCCCATTGGGTGTAAGAAACATAAGGAATTTTAGGTAGAGGGATCTCTTTAGCATGAGGAATTAGATCTAAAAGAATTAAAGCAAATGCAGGAATGAGGAATAAATATACATTTGTAATTACAACGGAGAAACCAAAAAAATTAATTATTAAATTTGAGATTATTGCGCAGAGAAGCCCAAGTATTAAAGGATTTTTCTCATCCCATTTTGCGCTTGCTGATAATGATCCAACATACTTAATTGGCTTAATATTAAGTTTTAATAAATTTATAAGAGAGATAGCGATAAATAATCCGATGAAAGAAATATAAGGAATGAATCCGAAAAGGCCAATAGTAGCAAGATAATTTATGTATTCGTTATGTGCTTTGTTGTAGAGGAAATTCCATTCAGAAACGTTATTATGTTCGATTGGTCTATATTTGTAATATGCGAAAGCGAAGGTTTCGACTCCTGTTCCAAACAATGGATTTGCTCGCCAAGCGTCCATTCCACCTCGCCATACAATTGAGCGAATCTTGATTGAAGATGTTATTTGAGAAACTGGAGCTACGGAAGATGGTGCTTCGCTAGGAGTAGAGGGTGTATTATTTTCAACAATAAGATTTGGATTTGAGTTAGATGTAGATTTTCCAACAAACTCATTAAAATGATGAGTAAGATTATATATTGAAAGCCATTTTCCATTTGGTAATTCAACTCCTGCGAACAAGGTTACAAATAAAGTGCAGACTATGAGAATTACGCTAAATTTTGTTTTTATTGTTTCAAGATTTTTCCTATTTAGGAAAATATAACCAATTATAAATACAATTAATGAAACTATGGTTCCTCCTATTCCAGATCGAGACCCAGAATATAAAAGAGCCAAATAAAATAAGAAAAAGAGAACGCTATATAATAGTAGTAAAGGATCTTTTAAATTTTTCTTTCGAAGTTGATTAACAATTAAAGCTGCGGTTATAGGCAAAAGTATTCCTAAATATGCTGCGAGCCAATCTGGTTGACCTAATGGGCCAAAAATTCTAACCGTAGGATGAAAGTCATCTGTCCAGCATGATACGTCAAGAGTTCCTCGGAAAACAAAACAGGTTGGATCGTACCCAAAATGTCCAGGAATTGACCACAATATAACTAGAAATCCTGAAATTAAGCTTACAATAATTGAATTTCTAACAACTGTTTTTCCATCTGGAACAATTTCAAAAAAACTTTTTTTGGATAAGGATGTGGTTTTTGCTTCCTCAGGATCTTTATTGGTAAAGTTACTTATAAATGCATAAAAGAGAAATATGTAAGTGATAATTGATAAAAGTCCACCATTCCAGCGTGAATAATATCCCCAAAGAGAAATATGAGGATCAAGAGAGATTAGGGTAGAAATAAAATTTGCAATTAAAAAAAGTGCAATTGGTATATCAAATATGGTTCTTCTAAAAATTGGTCTTTTTAGAATTATCATTTTGGAAAACCATAGAAATCCAATTGAGATCGTGATTCCAAAAGTAAGCCACATTTTACTAAATTCAAAAAGCTCAGATGTATTTCCTGCAAAAACAAGGGGAACGAGTAGAAAAAGAGAGTAAAATAAAAATTCAATTCCTCTATTTAAATAGCCTACTAATTTCACAAAGACCATTGTAGCAAGCATTTTTTTAAGAAACAAGAAATATTAATATGTTTATCTGTTGCAAAACGAGTCAGAGATGCTAGAATGGATTTCATCCGTAGCCTCATAATGCGGTAATTTTTTATGATGTTTAGAAATCTTTTTAATGTATTTTCTCATGATATAGGAATCGATTTAGGTACTGCTAATACGCTTGTTTGGGTAAGAGGAAAAGGAATAGTCATAAGAGAGCCTTCTATTATCGCAATTCATAAGAAAACAAAAAAACTTATCGCATTGGGAGGAGAAGCCAAGAAAATGTTGGGAAAAACTCCGGAGCAGATACTTACAGTTAAGCCTTTGAGAAGTGGTGTTATCTCAGATTTTGATGCAACAAGCGCGATGATAAGTAGATTTGTGCATGATGTTCATTCAAGCGGAAGTTCGCTTCCTTTAGCAATTTCCCGTCCAAGAGTAGTTATTGGAATTCCTTCTTCGGTAACAGAAGTTCAAAGACGAGCTGTTTGGGAAGCTGCTTTAGCTGCAGGAGCCCGAGAAGCATTTCTTATTGAAGAACCTATGGCCGCTGCAATCGGTGAAGGGGTTTCTGTTTTTGCTCCAACGGGGAAAATGGTGGTAGATATTGGTGGAGGAACAACAGAGATTGCCGTAATTTCACTGGGTGGAATTGTAGTCTCGCGTTCCCTGAAGACAGCAGGAGATGATATGGATTCTGCGATCACACATTATATTCGTTTACGTCATGGGCTTTTACTTGGAGAAAAAACTGTTGAAGAATTAAAAATTAAATTAGGAAGTGCATATGAAAGACCAAGAAGGAAGAAGAAAGATGGTGAGGAAAACGAAAAAACTGAAGAGAACAAAGCAGCAATTGTTAGAGGGAGAGATTTAGAGACAGGTCTTCCGAGAAGTCTTCGAGTCACAGAAGTGGAAATTAGGGAAGCTCTTGCTCCTACGATTTCGAAAATTGTTGAGTCCGTAGCTGATGTCTTGGAGGAAGCTCCACCTGAGTTAACAGCAGATATTCTGGAAAATGGAATTCTTTTAACAGGTGGCGGTTCGCTTCTTTATGGTTTAGATCAATTGATTGTAGATAGGACTCATATTCCAGTTATCAGATCGGATGATCCGCTTACTACTGTAGTTAGGGGAACGGGAAGAGTTTTGGAAGATGATGAGCTTTTAAATAGAGTAAAAGTAATCGGTGGATTAAAATGAGCGATGTACCTACAAGAAGTTTTGAAAACAAAGGAATTCCTTCTGGCTACCAAGAAGTTTCCCATGGTTTAACTGCGCAAATTGGTCCGGAGCAAATTCCCTGGTTGGAAGGACAAAGACAAATCACGCTTGCTAGATTTGTTCCTCAGGGTGGACGCGAATTTTATTTAGGTCATGCTGTTAGTGGAAAAAAGTTACTAAGAGCCGCGGAAAAATTGGGTCCTTATAGAAGTAGTTTAATTGACAATATGTTTTATGCATCTTTGCCTCAATATACTGAAACAGGATTTAGCCCAGCAGTAAGAAGTATTGTGAATCCAGTTGGGGATAGAAGGATAAATTATTTTGCAAATCCGGGCGGTCAAAGAGTTTATTTTATAAGAATGGATGATTTACTTGGACCTGAAAATAAAACTCCTGTTATCGTTAAGGTAGCAGTTTGTGATAAAACAGATCAGCTGGACGTTTTAACGACAATTACTGAAGGGAATAGGACATTTATGAAGAAGAGGAGTGGGATATAATGAAGCCTGGAATTGAAGGGAGAATTTTTAGTGAGGTGGGGAATCTGGAGCACGATGGAGAAGTGATTTGTCGTGAGTATATGGTTGATGATGGGGTAACTCTATTTGATTTAACTACGGGGACACAAAGATACGTAGATTCTTTAGTTGAAATTAGTCCGGATTTTGCTGCGTCACCAATATTAATAGTAGATGGAGCAACTCTGGCTGATGCAGCAAAAGCAGTAGAGCATATATCTTCTGTTCCTGATCTAGGGAGATATTTGATCGAGCAAACTCCACCTACTCAAGAATAGCTTGTAACACTCCATAAAAAAGGCTATTATAATTACCAATTCACATGCAAAAAAGAACTAACTTTATACCCTTTTTTTTGGTATTTTTTTCATTAAGTTTATTTATATTTTTTTTAGGTAGATTCGGATTTCTAAATGGCTTATCGTCGCTTTTAAATAGAGGAGCAAATCCGTTAAAAATTTCTACAATAAATATTTTTGGATTTCAAAATGACAAGATTGAAAAACTTTATGATGAAAATCAAAATTTAAAAAAAATGCTTTTAGATAATCAGAATTTAGTTCTAGAGAATAAAGCATTAAAAGATCAATTTGCCAATTCTTCTCCGAAAAGTTTGGATCTTTTACCTGCAAAAGTGGTCGGATTTCCAGGGTTTATTCCAGGGGTAAGTAATCCAGAATATCTAATAATAGACAAAGGAAATCGAGACGGAGTTAAAAGAGGAGATGCGCTAATTGTTGGAAATAATTTAATCGGAAAAGTTATTGGAACAACAAATAATTATTCGAAGGTAGAGTTATTAAACAATAAAAAAGCTTCTTTTACCGCAAAGGTGACATCAACGGATGGAGCAGAAGCTGATGGAGTTATAAAAGGATTAGGGGGAGAAATGAGCTACGAAAATGTCTTGTTAACATTGTCTATAAAAAAGGGAGATATTGTACTTACAAAAGGAGATAAAGATGAGTCTGGTAATGGATATCCTCCCGATCTTGTAATTGGAAAAATAATATCTTTAGAAAAAAAATCTAGTGATCTTTTTCAAAAGGCAAAGGTTAGAAGTGCAGTTGATTTTACTAATTTAAAAATTGTATTTGTATTAAGATGAAATTAATTACATTGGCTTTACTGATATCAATTTTATTTGAGTCAGTTTTTACAACAATACCATTAACACTATTAGTAATTTTATTTATTACAATTGTCTTAAGGGAAAGCGATGTATTTATATTTGCTTTTTTAAGTGGTTTATTGCTGGATATTTTTTCCTACAGAGTATTGGGGATTTCAAGCGCAATTTTTGTTACATTAATTACATTAGTTTTTCTTTACCAAAGAAAGTTTGAAATAGAATCTTTTAATTTTTTAGTATTAATTTCTTTTTCAGGAACACTAGTATATCTGTTCATTACAGGTGCTAGTAATTTAATTTTTCAAACATTATTCTCAACTTTATTAATCTCATTTTCTTATTTAGTTTTTAAAAAAACTAATAAGAAAAAATTAAAATATGCATAGTTATGGAAAAAATAGGCCCCATTTTTGGAGAGTTTATCTCCACTGAAAAAATAAAAAAAAGAAATTACCAGGATGGAGGAAATCCTAGAGACTCGAGATATTATTTAATTCCTGTAATCCTGGCTTTAGGAGTTTTCATTTTAATTATAAGACTTTTCTTTGTTCAGGTTGTTCAGGGAAATTATTACAGATCTCTTTCTGATACGAATAGAATTAAAACAATTGTTATTCATGCTCCAAGAGGTGTAATCTTTGACAGAAATAAAAAACCGCTTGTTTATAACGTTCCAGGTTTTAGGAAAAATGAGAAAGGAAAAACAAAACTTATAAGTCAGGATGAGGCAATCAGATTGATTGCGAAAGGAGAAAAGGACTTGGAAATTGATTCATTAAGAGATTATCCTGAAAAAGAGTCAATGGCTCATCTACTAGGTTATTTAGGGCAGGTTTCAGAAAATGAACTAAAGAATTCGGACTTTGCGGGCTATAAATCTGGGGATGTTGTAGGAAAAATTGGGATAGAAAGAGAATACGAGAAGTTTTTGAAGGGGGTTGATGGAAAGCAGCTTGCAGAAATTGATAGTAGCGGAAAAATTATAAGGAAACTTGGGGAAACTGATCCTATTCCAGGAAAAAACATTACTCTTACTGTAGATTCCGATTTGCAAAAAAGAGCATATAATGCAATGTCAAAAGTAAAAAAAGGAGCAGTAATTGCATCAACGCCAACTGGGGAAATTTTGGCATTGGTCTCAAAACCATCATTTGATCCCAATCTTTTTACAAGAGGTACTGACTATAAAGTTTCAAACTCCAGTGCATATAAAAATGTATCAGATATTTTAAATGATTCAACTAGTCAGCCATTTTTAAATAGAGCAATAACAGGACTTTACCCACCAGGTTCAACTTTTAAATTAGTTACTGCAGCGGCTGGATTGGAGGATAAAATAATTGATACTCGCTATAGCGTGAAGGATACAGGCATTGTAAAAATTGGTGAGTTCTCTTTTGCAAACTGGTATTTCACGAACTATGGAGGGACAGATGGAGATGTGAATGTGGTTACAGGAATAAAGAGATCAAATGATATTTATTTTTATAAATTAGCCGAAAAGATAGGACATGAAAAGCTTTCTGCAATGGCACGGGAATTTAATATCGATAAAATATTTGGCATTGATCTAGGAGGTGAAGTTTCAGGTATAGTTCCAACTGATGCTTGGAAAAAGAAAAATATTGGTGAGCCATGGTATTTAGGAGATACTTATCATTATGGAATCGGTCAGGGATATCTTTTAACAACCCCTTTAGCAGTAAATTCATGGACACAAACGATTGCAGCGGATGGTGCTCTTTATAAGCCTCATATTCTAAAAGACTTAGGAGACAAAAAAATGAAAGATAAAATATTGAGTATGAAAACAATTGATCCAATCAGGCAAGGAATGATTGAGTCTTGCGCAACAGGTGGAGTAGCATGGCCACTTTTTGACTTTAAAGTTAAAAATCCAGATCTCAAGATCGACGGTAAAAATATATTAGAATCTCCTCAAGCGACTACTTCAGGAAATTTTAAAGATTATAGGAAGGTAGTAGTGGCATGTAAAACAGGAACAGCACAGCATGGTGGAGAGCAAACTCTCCCACATGCATGGATTACTCTTTTCGCTCCTGCCTATGATCCTCAAATCGTAGTAACTGTTTTAGCTGAGGAATCAGGAGAAGGAAGTAATATTGCGGCTCCAGTAGCAAAAGAAATATTAGAAGAGTTCTTCACCAAATGACAGAAAGATCTTATTATTTGGCATTTTCTAATTCTCCTGGAATTGGGCCAATTAGATTTAAAAAACTTCTAGATCATTTTGGTTTTGCAGATTTAGCTTGGAATAGTAAGAGTAAAGAATTCGAAGATGTTCTGGGAAAGAATTTGTTTTCAAAATTTGAAATATTTAGAAAAGGATTTGATCTTGAGAAGTATGAAGAAAGTTTGTATAAACGGAAAATTAATTACATTTCATTAATAGATAAAGAGTATCCGGCAAAACTTAAGCAAATAAAAAATCCCCCAATAATTTTGTACTCAAAAGGTAAAGTAGATCTTAATTCTGAACATAAATTTTTGGCTATCGTAGGAACGCGTCGCCTTACATCGTATGGTAAAAGTATAACTGAGTTATTCTCAGGAAAGCTTGCTGAGCAGGGTTTGGTAATTGTTTCAGGACTTGCCATAGGAGTAGATTCCGTTGCGCATTCTGCGTGTTTGGACTCTAAGGGAACTACGATCGCAGTATTAGGAAATGGTGTGGATATTTGCGTACCTGCAGAAAATCAAAAAACTTACGACAGGATTTTAGAAAACGGAGGAATGATAATTTCTGAGCTTCCACCGGGTGAACCGCCAAGCGTAGGTAGTTTTCCTTCGAGGAATCGTATTGTTGCAGGAATTTCTGATGGAATTCTGGTTACGGAAGGGGCGCAAGATTCAGGGAGTTTAATTACTGCCAATTTTGGCTTAGATTTTAAGCGTAAAGTTTTTGCAGTTCCAGGGCCAATTACTAGTTCGCTTTCTGCCGCTCCCTTGAAGCTTATAGAAAAAGGGGCGAAATTAGTTGTAGCGCCTGAAGATATAGTGAGAGAACTTGGTATAAAACCTTCAGAACTTAATATGAGTAAGAAAACATTTAAAAATTTATCCCTAGAGGAAAAGAAAATAATTGAGCTGATAGAAAACGAAGCTCTTAATTTTGATGAAATCTTAAAGGACTTGAATATTGATTCATCAAAGCTTGCAACAATACTATCTATGATGGAAATTAAAGGACTAATAAAAAATGCAGGAGGGAAGTTTTCTCTCGTCCTATGATATTAGCCTCGCAAGGCCAGGCCTTGCGAGGCTAAAAATACAGTAAGATTTTTTCTGTGACTTGACAGGGATGATATGATTTAATCTAAACTGATAAAGTTTCTTAGCGATTATGAATAAAACTGTTTACGTTTATCGAGGTAGTATATCAACTGAAGAGCAAATTAGAATAAATCCCTTAACCGCAAGAAAACCAGCTGCTGGGGAAGCTTCGCGGTTAGGACCCTTCTATTATGCTTGTTCAATAGCACCTTTAGCGATTGAGGATCATCTTGTTGATGCGAGGCATACCGGAGATGGAATTGATCACAATGCAGATGCAATAGCCTGGTCCATGGATCATGGGAGAAAAAGGGAGGCCTCCTTACCGTTTGTTGTCAGATTCAGGATAACAGAACCTACTTTTGAAGTTCTAAAAGGTAGAATTAGCGCTCCTCAACTAAATAACGCTTCAGTAAGAAGTCATAGACACTTATCAAGGATGCCAATTACTGAAGTTAGAATTGATGCAAGAGGGTTGGTGGATGAGGATTTAAGAGAATTAGGTTTACAGGTGGGTCTTCGTCAGGAAAAAGGATATCATTTTTCTGATATTGATAAGTTAAGGGATCAAGTTGGATATAGTGGAAGGGAAAGATTATGAAAAATTTAGTTATCGTTGAGTCTCCTACAAAGGCACGTACTATTGGAAGATTTTTAGGAACTGATTTTGAAGTCATTGCTTCTATGGGACACATTTATGATTTGCCAAAATCTACTTTGGGAGTGGATATAGAAAATGATTTTAACCCTCAGTATGAATTAGTTAGTGATAAGAAGAAAACTTTATCCCAACTAAAATCTGCAGCTAAGAAAGCACAGAGGGTAATTCTCGCAACTGATTTAGATAGAGAAGGAGAAGCAATTGCTTATCATATTGCGCAAAATATTGGAATTAAAGATGCAGATAGAATTGTTTTTCATGAAATTACGAAAGAAGCAATTGATGAAGCTTTAACAAATCCAAATAAAATAAATAAAAATTTGGTAGATGCGCAGACCGCGCGTAGAGTTTTAGATCGTTTGGTGGGTTATAAATTGTCTCCACTTCTTTGGTCAAAAGTGCGCCGTGGTTTATCAGCGGGAAGAGTTCAGTCTGTAGCTCTTCGATTAATTGTGGAGAGAGAAAGAGAAATTGCTAAATTTCAAAAAGAACCTTATTTTACTATTACAGTTAATCTTAAGAATAATTCAAACGAAACTCCCTTTGAGTTGATAGAAATTGATGGAAAAAGAATTGAAGTTTCTCAAAAGCTGAATTTATACGATGGAGAATACAAGTTTGTAAAAACTTTAATTGATTCTGAAAAATCAGCAAAAGATGTAGAAGAAGATTTAAAGATTAAGGAATTTGTTGTTTCGGATGTAGCAAAAAAGCAAATGAAAAGGACACCGCCTCCACCATATACCACTTCTACTCTTCAGCAGGACGGCGCAAGGAGAATGGGTTTGTCGGGAAAACGCACAATGAGCGTGGCTCAGAAATTATACGAAGAAGGATATATTACTTATCATAGAACAGATTCTGTATCAATTGCGGATGGCGCAAGAAAACAAATGACAGATTATGTGAGAGCACAGTACGGAGAAAAATATTTAGCGGATTCTCCTAGGTATTATAAAACTACTCAAAAAAATGCGCAGGAAGCTCATGAAGCGATTAGACCATCTAAGATAACTGTTTCTGCTTCTCAAGTTTCTCAGGATCTAGGTCCTCAATATGGGAAGCTATATGAATTGATTTGGAGGAGAGCCCTTGCAACTCAGATGGCTGATGCAATTACAGAGTCAACCGTAGTTATGGTAAAGGTAGGGGGCAATGCTTATACACTTAAAGCAAATGGATCTGTTTTGGTTTTTGAAGGATTTCTAAAAATAAATCCAGCTGCGCTTGAGGATAAAAGACTAGCGGAATTTACTGCAGGAGAAAAATTAGATTATGTTAGCTCGTTATTGGAATTCCATGAAACATTGCCACCTCCTAGATATAACGATGCTTCCATCATAAAAACCCTTGAAGAAAAGGGAATAGGTAGGCCGTCTACGTACGCGACTATTATTTCTACAATAGAAGCTCGCGGTTATATTGAGAGAGAAGAGGGTAGATTTAAGCCAAATCCAGTGGGGGAAGCAGTGAATGATTTTTTAGTAGAGAATTTTTCTGATGTAGATGACATTCCTTTTACTGCAGGAATGGAAGATGAATTAGATCAGATTGCATCCGGGGAAAAGAAATGGGTACCTGTGATGAAAGAGTTTTATGATCCATTTAGGAAAGATTTAGAAAATGTGAAAGATGTAAAACGCGTAAAAATTGAAACAGAAAAAACAGGTGATAAATGTCCGACATGTAACGAGGGTGATGTAGTAGTTAGGTCTGGAAGATTTGGAAAATTTTTATCTTGTTCAAGATTTCCAGAATGCAAATATACCGCACCTTTTACTCAAGAAACAAATATATTATGTCCGAAAGATGGGGGAAAGATTGTAATTAAAAAAACAAAAAAAGGAAGAAGATTTTATGGCTGCTCAAACTATCCTAATTGTGATTTTGCTGCTTGGAAATTAGAAGATATAAAAACTAAAGAAAATTAAGTAAGTTAATTAAAAATCCTCCAATAAAAACCACAAAGAATATTATAATTATTATTAAGGCAATTTTTTTGGGTAGATACTTAGGGAAGGGATGCATAGGTGTTCCAATGTATCTTGGAAGAAATTCTTTTTCAGTTCTTTCAGATTTCTGAGTCGGATAATTTTTAGTTGACATTTATTTAGTGAATTCTAAGGAGTTAAGTATTTGATTAAATAATTCTTTATCTTCTGCACTTATTTTTTCCAGATTTTTATTATACAAGGTAAATATATAAAATTTTTTATTATTTTCAATTATTATAGCTTCATATCTAGCAGGTATATTTCCTCCAATTTCTCCATTATATCCTTCTAATTTTCGTGCATTTAGTCCATTTATGATTTCTGTGCTTGAGCTTTCGATAACGGGACAATCTCCTCTGCATGATTCAGGATTAGTATCAGATACAGCTAGGGTGATGTGGGAGGTTTTTCCATCTACCTCATAATATTTGTATCCCTTTGGGAATAAAAGTGTTTGATATTTTTTATTTTCCGAAATTCTTTCGTAAGTCTGCCAATTATCAGGAATGTTAATTGAAAAAAGAGTTATATTGTTTTCCGTCCAGGAATATTTATTCCAGTTCATTGTAGAGCTTGATGGAATCGGGGAAGAAGTAGGTACAATCTGATTTGATTGTTTATTTGACTCATTATTTCCCAAATAAAATCCCCCGGCTATAAAAGCAATTAATCCGGATAAAATTACAAACCCCCAAAAAATTTTATTTTTTAAAAATCCTGTAGTACGGTAGGCTCCCGAGGCCTGGCCTTGCGAGGCTAAATGGGCTGGAATTTCTTTTTCCGGAAGTGGAAGATCAAGTTCTGGTTTTGGAAGATCCGTTTGAGGCTTTGGTAAATTTACTTCAGAATTTGAAGTGTTATCTTGCGCCATTTTTAATTTGAAGTATTTTTAAAACTATTAAGCATGTCTTCAGTTATTGCATCATACTCAGAATTACTTTCTCCAGGACCGTCGGAAAATATAGCCATATAATAAACTTTAGTGTCATCTCCTGGATAATTTAAGAAAATAATTCTAAATTCTCCCATACCTGTAACTGTAGTTTCTAAACCGCTTAATCCATTTATTTCGATTTTCTCAAGGGGAGTTCTTGTAGAGCCAACTTCTGGGTTTGGTTTTGTCTGTTCATCTGCAAAAGTTTGGAGAGTTTGATTAGCTGATTTTTTCATAACCCCAATAGTGTATGAAACTCCATCGTGGAACTCTGTTCCTTCTCCTTGGGTTGGGCCTAGAAATGAAAGAATTATAACTTCTCCAAGTCCATTTGGACCGATTTGAGTACCAGCTCTTTTATCTAATTTAAAATTTGATGGGTAATCGATTTGCCATTTTTGAGTAGCACTTGTATATGTTTTATCTAATTTTGAAGATTCATTTGCTACGGTAGGTTCTGGTGTAGGTGTTGCGAGTGTCTCTGTGGGTATGGGAGAAGGAGTCATGGACATTTTATTTTTTTGAATCATGGAAAGATAGGCGCCCACGGCAGCCAAGATAATTATCAAAAGAACTACGACCATTATTAATAGAGGAAGTTTTGATTTAATTCCACCTGAAGATTTTACAGGTTGCGTTGAGTTTGCTGAGGTAGTGCTTGATGCCGGAGGAGTTGTTTGCTGAGGAGCATTTGGTGGTGTAGGTATTTGAGTTTGGGTTGTTGGATTTGGGACTGAATTATTTTCCATGAAAATAGTATTTCAGAATTTAAAGTATACGTCAATTAAGGATTCATTTTACATACTCCAGAGGCATCCGGGTAGTTTCCTTCAAGTTCACAATTGTATCCAGTTGGGCATTTTAGTCCAGCAATTCCACCACAAACAGTAACTTTATCAGGGCATTTTGCGAATTCACACTTTGGTCCAGATCTTCCAACGTAGCTTCCATCTGGGCATTGTTTTGCTTCCTGGGTGCAGAATACTTCATTTGAAGGAGGTTTTGAGATTGTTGGATTTAGAGTTGGAGAAGGGGAAATACCTGAATAGATTTTGTCTGAATGTAAATTGTAGAAAGTCCAGAAAAGAGTAATGGCTGTTAAAAATAGAAATAAAATAAATGCGAGGTGAATCTTGTTTGAATAATGATGGCCTCCATGCCAGCTTTCTTTAGTTCCCATTTAAACAAGTTTAGCTAAAAAAACTAATAAAACTAAAATTGAAACTTGTCCAATTATACCCCAGGGTTTATCTAGTCTATTATCAAAAGTTTTTTGAAATTTATATGCCCACTCAAAAAAGGGAGGATTTTTTAGTTTAAAAAATACATAAGGAGCGCTAGCCCAATCAAAAAACTGAGCTGCTATTACCATGATAAAAGCGTAGATCATATCTGTTTGTGGAAAAAGAAAATAAATAAGCAGAAAAGAAATCACATAGCTGAAAATAACGTCTCCTACAGCTTCAATAACAAATCTATTGTGAGCTTTGTCATCTCTGTTTGTTCCGATATCCCAATGAGGAAAAAGATCGCAAGCGATATGAGAAAGTATAGCTATAGGGATTCCTATTAATGGATTTGGGATTGCTACTGCAATAACTGTTCCCACAACGGCATGTCCTGTAGCTGTCATATAATTTTTTATTATGATCTCGCTATTTTTTTATGTCAAGGTGTTGACATATTAAAATAATTATCGCAATAATAGCTTAATGTCCAAGTTTACTATACTTGCATCCTTGTTTTTTGTAGTTGTCTTTTTTCCTAATCCTTCTTTTGCGCAAAATAAAAGTCTTTTTCCTGCAGTTTCTGAAGGACCTGGTCATATTCTTCCTGATAGCCCTTTCTACGTAGCGGATAAGATATTTCAAAAAGCAAAATTACTAGTAGTTTTTTCTCCGGAAAAAAGAGCAATAGTAAGGAATCAAATAGTTGGCGAGAGAATTGCTGAGCTGAGAGTTATGCATGCAAAGGGAAGTCAAAAGGGAATGAGTTTGGCCTTGCTTGAAATATCAAACGAATCAAATAAGATTTCTGAGGATCTAAAAGAGGCGCAGCTTTCAGGAAAAGACGTCTCGAAAACTGCAAAGTATATAAATGATAGCTTAAGTGCAAATAGAGATGTGATAGCAATTGCGTCTCGGAATTCTGATGAAAAATTATCTCTTCAATTAGAATCCGCAAACATAGGGCTTCTAGCATCAAAAGTAAATGTAGAAACTTACTTGAACGATAAAGATCTAGATGATGCAATTGATGAAGATTTGGAATTAGAAACTGAAACAGCAGTTTTAGGTGCTTCAACTGAGGCTGAAAAAGCTGATAAAAAACTTGAAAAAATGGAAAAAAGAACAGAGAAAGATCTAGAAAATGAAGACAAGAAGTTAGGTCAGGAAAAATCTGAAACAAAAAAAGCAGCAGCTGAATTAGTTCAAAAAAGAAAAAAAATGATTGAGGAAAGAAAAAAGAAAATACAGGAGGCAAGAGAAGCGCTCAAAAAAACTAAGGAAGCTTCTAAGAAGATAAAGGAAGCTAAAAGAACAAAAGATGAATTAAGGAAAATTTCACCAGTACCAACTGTAATTCCTGCTCAATAGTCACTCTAATTCTTCTCTTTTTCTTGCTGCAAACAAAAACCACTGTTCAAAGAATCCAATAGTTCCCTTGAAAGGTGTTTCGATAATAAAATCTACGACAATGAGTAAAAAATTAACTTGACTGATTCCTTCAGTAAGGCTTCTGCCGACCCTTACTATTGGAATAAATAAGAAATCAAATAGTGGAGTAAAAATATTTTGTTTTCTTGAAATAGTATAAATGTGAGCTGTTTGATAAATTCTGTAAGAAAGAAAAGAAATAATTGCAATAAAAAATATAAAAATTCCTTTACTTAAAATATTAAAATTTAAAAGTCCCAAGAGATACCAAACCAGACTAAAAGTAGCAAGGATAGATAAAAACCAAAGTGATGAAAAAATATAATCATAAAATGTTTTTTTGTTTTTCCCTTTGAGTTTTACTGATGTTCTATGGATAATATTTGGACTCTCATCTTTTAAGAGTTTTAGAATATCTTCATAAATAAGCTGGGAATTATCTTTTCCTGGAGTTCTTATGCCTAGTCCTACTAAGACCATTATGAGAGGAGGAAGGGAAGTATTAAGAACAATTGATGTCCACTGAATTCCTCCAAGAAATATACTCTCGAATGTTCCCTCAACAGAAAGTGCAAGAATAGATTTAGTAAATAAAATAAAAATGAAGCTTCGAACAATCGCTGTCTGAACTTTTTTCCTAATAGATGAGTATCTGAAATCACATGCTTCAAAAACCAAATTTTTAAATGATTCTTCCTCGGTTATTAAATTTTTTATATTTCCTTTTTCACGGGATAAAATATCATAGAGAATTGAAAAAGATGGAGCCTTTTTCTTTATATGACTTACGATTTTTTCTTTTTTTGGATATGTTAATTCTCTTTTTATTTCCTTGTATCCGCTCTCAAAATTAGCAATAATTTCACTTAAATTTTCCGTAGATACTTTTCCAAAAATCTCTCTGAAAAGCCTGAATCTAATTAGCGCAATATCATCTCCTCCGAATACTTTTCTTATGGCTATATAAACCTGAATATCACGTGTTTGCTGTGAATCGTCTTCAATTACAACGCTTTCTTTAAGATTTTTAAACATAAAATTTGCGACTGCGTTCTTTTCTTTGGAAGGAATTAGAGTTTGAAGAATTTCGCAGGAGAGAATTTCCAAAATAAATTCATTTAAATCATCTTTTTTAATTATTTTCTTTTTTGACAAAGAATTCTTTAATTCCAAATGAAGGCTAATTGATGAAGCGATTTCTGAAATAATTGACTCGGGTACTGTTGCATTTGGAAGATAACCTGCCCAAATAAGTTCTCTTAGTAAATCCTGGGCCAATGCTTTTGGATCAGGTTCAAGGAATAGCATTCTTTTGAGCATCCGTTCTATAGCTCGTCTTGGGATTGTTTCCTCGCTGCCATAGTCCATGGCAGTTCTAAATTTTTCGTAGAAAGAAGCTACTTTAGAAATTAATTGATTAACTACAATTTTATCGTCTTCTTTTTCTTTTTCTACTTTTTCAAAGACGTTAATTAATGAATTGGCAGTACTTGATAAATTCGAATCATCTGATGGCATTTCTAGATAGAATCTGATTATATGTAAAGAAAATTTTTAGTTCAAGAGTGATTCTGGCACGTAAAATTTATTTTTAGTAAAATACATTTTATGAAATTAAATGCAAAAGAGCTGAGGAATTCAAAGCCTACTCCAGAGGAATTCAGGAAACTTAAGAAAAATCCAATTTATATAGTACTGGATAATGTGCTGGATACATATAATATTGGTGCAATATTTAGATTGGCTGAAGCTGTTGCTGCTGAGAAGGTTATAATTTGTGGAGAGAGTGAAATTCCACCGCATACAAGAATTAAAAAAGCATCGATAAATACAACTGAATGGGTAGACTGGGAATATCAAGATACTGCGCTTAGTGCTGTGGAAAAACTTAGAAATGAAATCCCACAAATTCAAATAGTTTCGGTAGAGCTAGACAAAAGAAGTGTTCCATATGACAGAGTAGATTACAATTTTCCAATTGCGCTAGTAGTAGGTCATGAGACAAATGGTGTGTCAGAAGAAGTTCTAAAAGCTTCAGATATGATTGTGGAGCTTCCTATGTACGGAGTTAATATTTCTCTAAACGTAATGGTAAGTCTTGGAATTGTGTTGTATAAAGTAATAGAAAAATTGCCTCATGAATAAACAGAAAGAAATGGATAAAATCGCAAAGGAAATTGAAAATTGCGAAATTTGTAAAGTTGGGAAAAGCGGAAAGGCAGTTGTCGGAGAAGGTTCACTTGATGCGGAAATAGTTTTTATTGGTGAAGCGCCGGGAAAAACTGAAGCTTTAACTGGAAGGCCCTTTGTGGGAAGAAGCGGAAAATTACTGAGGTCAATGATTGCTTCTGTTGGGCTTAAAGAGTCTAAGGTATACATAACATCTCCTGTTAAATATTTACCAGACAGAGGAACCCCCACGTCTTCGGATATTTCTCATGGAAGATCTCATTTAATGAAACAATTTGAAATTATTAAACCTAAATTTGTAGTTTTACTTGGTCGAGTTGCAGCAGAAGGGGTTTTAGAGAAAAAGGTTTTTGTGGTTAAAGGGCACGGGCAAATTGTTGATAATATTGACGGGGTAAAATATTTCCTAACTCTTCATCCCGCGGCTGTTTTACGATTTCCGACCAAATTTAAGAAAGAGTTTGAGGGGGATTTTGATAAGCTAAAATCATTAATATAATACTTCCAATTTTTCTCTCTTTTCTATATAATCGATTTTTCACATATGAGTAAAACTACAAATTTTGAGAAGCATACAACAAAAAATCCACTAGGGAAATTTTTTTTGAATAATTTTTTAAATACTGTTGTAAAAACTACAAGACCATTAAATATTGAGACAGTTTTGGATGTGGGTTGTGGTGAAGGATTTACTTTGGCGCGTCTTAAAAAAGAGAAGATTGGAAAAAGCTTCGAAGGGATAGATAACTTAGATGAATCTTTAGAAATTGCTAAAAAAATTCATCCCGATTTAAATATTAAAAAAGGTGATATTTATAAATTACCTTATAAAGATAATTCATTTGATTTGGTTTTATGCACAGAAGTATTGGAGCATTTATCAGATCCAAAGAAAGCTTATAAAGAGCTTCGAAGGGTGAGTCGCAAATACATTCTTTTATCTGTTCCGAACGAACCATTTTTTACAATTCAAAGAATGGCTAGATTTCAAAATATTTTACATCTTGGTGCACATCCTGAGCACATTCAGCATTGGAGCGCGAGATCATTTCTAAAATTTGCAAATATAAGAGAGGTAAAAATGATAGCGAGAAAATTTCCAGTACCCTGGACAATGGTTTTAGTTAAGAAAAAATAGGAATTAAGAAATTTTTGAAATTGTCGGAATTAGATTATCCAGCCCATTAAATTCTTCAATATCTCTTTCGGTAATTTGGGAAAATATTTCATAATTTTCTGAATCTTTAGTATATTCTCTGTATATGCTTGGTAATGTTCTTTCTATTAGTTGTCCTAGATTTACTTTTTTTGATGCCGAAATAATTTTCCCCCAATTTTCTCCGCAGTCACCATAGATAAACATGTCTAATCCGGTTGCTGGAATTCTCGAATCATCGTTTCCGTCCATATAAACTAATAATGGTCTTGGTATTACCAAATTTCTGGTAACAAGTCCGTCAAGCGCCGCGAGGCTTTCGGTATCATTCATTTCCTGTACTACTTTTTCATAGGCATTTTTTGTTTGGGTGAGGTAGTAGGTTTGTTCATAGCCTCCGCCTAAAAATAGCCCGTAATACATTGCTAAAACAATAAAAGTTAACATGACGCTAGGAATTAGTTCGTTTCGTTCAATCGCATTTTTAATTTTTTCAGGTTCTAGTTCAATTGAATAAGTTTTGTCTAGTGATTCAATTTTATTTCCATTTCTAAATAGCTGTATTCTATATTTGCTATTTTTTGGAAGGCCCCAGAATAAATATGTGCCAAGCTTCTTATCGTTGTAGAACGAACCAGTTATACCATCAAAATACTTATCTATTTGTTCATGAAAACTGGGGTTAAATAAAAAATTATTTATGGTAGTTTTTTGATAAATGTGATTTGCTAAAAGTAATTCCAATACTAATTTTTCCTGTGCTAAAAATACTAAATTTGGCCTGAATTTATTATACTTTTGGAAGAGATTCTTAAATATCCAATAATTTGTAATTGTGATTTGATCTACGTAATCATTTTTAGAAAGTGGGTGAGGAGAATTGTAAATTGGCTCGATAAATTGATTTAGTTTTTGAAACACCTGATTATTTATCTCACCATTTCTTAAGAGTGCAAGAATATTATTTTTACTTTCCTTTATGCCTTCGGAATTGTAAGGTTCATGATGAATGACAGGTCTAGCATCAACTGTATGACCTAGTAAAGTAAATTGATTTAAGTTTAATTTGCCGTTATTTGATGTGTGAAATAAATGACCTCTAGGAAATTTAGTATTGTTAAAAGAAACTCCTGCGCATGCAGCGACTATCACATTTTTCAAATCCGGCCTATTGCTGTCAAAATAAGGAAGAGAGTTCTCTAAAACTGCATTTAGTGTGTCCGGATGACTTAGAGGAGAGAAGTGTTGGACTGAAGAAATACTATCATTTGTTTTTAATTGTTTTACTACGCTCTCAGCTATAACGCTTCCCAATGTTTTTCTTACATGTTCATAGATTACGTCGCCTAATTCTTTTTTTCTTAAGCGAATAATTTTATTTCTGTTTTCTCTTATATGAGATTTAGAATAATCAAAGAAATTTTTTTCTCCGTGTTCAAAATAAAGGTTTGCTATATTTGGCCTAGAAGAGAAAACGGATTGTTTGAATTTCTCAAAAATTTCGTCTGTTAGTTTTAGTGAGCTTTTTTTAACTCCGTTTTCAAAAGCTTTATAAGATTGATTTGATCTGTTCTCAACATCACTTTCTTCATCGGTAAAGTTAAGCTCAGATGTTTTCTTGTTTGCTTGATCGTTTAAATTCATAATTTCGTATTTTATGATTTGAGATCATAAATGTCTAGATACGTTTATCAATTTATTGAAATAGTTTCGACACGATTGTATAATTATCGCTTACGTCTTAGATATTTTCAATGAAAAATAAAACAAATATTTTAAATACTTTAGAGATCTCAAGAGGAAAAATTCTTAAAAATTTAAAATTATTACAGAATAATCCTCATAAAATACAAATTTCTCCTGTTTTGAAATCAAATGCATATGGACATGGAATTGATATTGTAGGAAATATTCTTGATGATCAAGGCCTTCCTTTTATTTGTGTAAATTCTTTCTATGAAGCAGGTCTTTTAAGGGATTCTGGATTTAAAAGTGATGTTTTGATTATGGGATATGTTGATGAAGAAGATCTTAAAAAAGAGGAAGATTTTATTTTTGCAGTATTTGATTTGGATTATGCAAAAAAAATAAATTCGATATATAAGAATGCAAGAGTTCATATAAATGTTGAAACTGGGCTTCATAGAGAAGGTATAGATATTATAAATTCAAATGATTTACTTGATGAATTAAAGCTACTTAAGAATATAACTATTGAAGGAGTTATGTCTCATTTGGCTTGTTCAAATGATCCTTTCTGTGAGACAACTAAGAATCAATTAGAAAATTTTAGACTAGTAAAAAAAATAATTAAGGAAAGTGGTATTGATCCAAAGTGGTTTCATTTGGGTGGATCATTAGCTCTTTTAAATAATCTAAATGATGAATGCAATGTAGTTAGATGTGGTAAAGCTCTTTTTGGAATTGCGCTTAATACATCATATGGTGGTCAGCAATTAAAATCTGACAACGCAAATAAAGATTTTTTACAAACTTTAGTTCTCAAAACGAAAATTGCACAAGTTAAAAAAGTAAAAAAAGGAGAGCATGTAGGTTATGCAGATATGTTTATTGCAAAAGACGATATGACAATAGGTGTTCTTCCAATAGGATATTACGATGGTCTTGATAGGAGACTTACGAATAAAGGGAAAGTGAAGGTAAATGGCAAATATTGTGAAATATTGGGACTTGTTGCAATGAACCTAACAGTAATTAATTTATCTGAGATTGAAAATCCTTTACCTGGAAATGAAGTTATTATTTATTCAAATCATCCAGAGGATTTTAATTCTTTAGATAATACTGCAAAATTATGCGAAACTCTTCCTCAGGAACTTTTAGTTAGACTTCCAGTAAGTCTTACTAGGATAGTGGTAGATTAAAAATTAAAGAGTGGAGATATTTTTTGATCGAGTCCTCGGAATTTCTCTATATCTCTCTCGTTTATCTTTGATAACTTTTCATATTCGAGATCATTAACCGCATATTCTCTATAGAAAGAAGGAAATGCTCTTTCTAAAAGTTCACCTACCGTTACATTTTTTGTTTCGTTAATTAATTTACCTAAGTTTTCTCCTTGATTTCCATAAATAATTAAATCAAGACCAGTTGTTGGAATTCTTAGATCATCTGGTCCCTTTGCAAATGCAATTAAAGGCCTCGGAATAACATAATTTGTGGTTATTAAGTTTTCAATTGCTTCTATATTTTCAGAATCATTTACTTCCTGGAGAAGTTTGAGATATGCATCTTTCATTAGTGTTAGATTGTTGACCTGCTCATTTCCTCCTCCCAATATTAATCCGTAATAAAATGCGAGTACTAGAAATACAATCGCTACACTAGGAATAAGTTTTTGTTCTTCTATAGCTTTTTTAATTTCATGTGGAGTTAATTCAATCGAGAAGTTATTCTCTCCCAACAGTTTTCCATCAGATAATTTAAGTTGAATTTTCTTTCCGCTTGGTAAGTATCCCCAGAAAAGATATGTTCCAGTATTATCTTTTTTTGATAGTGCGCCAGTAATACCGTCAAAATGTTTTTCAAAAAGTTCATGATATTTTTTATCAAATAAAATTTTATTAATGATTGTATCTTTGTCTAAATGATTTTTGTAAATTAATTCAAGAGTTAATTTTTCCTGAGATAGATAAATAAGATTCGGTCTGAATTTATTATATTTTTGGAATAGTTTTTTAAACATCCAGTAATTAGTTACTGTTAATTGATCGACATAGTCATCTAATGAAAGAGGATGAGGAGTGTTGTAGACTTCATTTATAAAAATACTGATTTTCCGTTTTGTTTCTGGAGAAATTTTCCCCTCTCTCTCATACGCAAGTAGCCAGTTTTGACATTCTTTTATTCCTTCTCCTGCATATGCTTCATGATGAAGTACCGTTTGCGCATCAACAGTATGTCCAAAAAATGTCAGATCTTCAGTGTGAAGTTCGCCGTTTTCTAGTGAATGAAAAATATGTCCTCTTGGAAATTTTGTATTGTTAAATGAGACTGCTGCACAAGCTAGGACGATTACGTTTTTTAAATCCGGTCTATTGCTGTCAAAATAAGGAAGAGCATTTTGTAAAACAGTATTTAAAGAGTCAGGATGTCCGAGCGGAGAAGAGTGTTGAACTGTGGAAACGCTATCGTTATCTTTAAGTTGTTTTACAACGCTCTCAGCAATTGTTGATCCAAGGGTTCTTCTAACGCTTTCATAAAATGTTACTGCAAGTTCTGATTTTCTACCTTTAATAATTTTGTTTCTGTTCTCTCTAATATGTGTTTTGGAGTAATTATAAAAAGCTGTATCCTTAATGCTTTCATACATTTTTTCAACATTTGGTCTGGCTTTAAATACTCTTTTTTTATAATCATCAAAAACTTCAGGTGTTAATTTAGACCCGCTAGGAGTTGCGCCGGTATTGAAATCTTTGGGTGAAATATTTTGTCTTCCCGAAGAATCATTATTGTTTTCTAAGGCTGAATTTTGAGGAAAATCGCTCATAAAATAAGGTTATATTTTACTACTACTAAAATTTTTTGTCCATCGTGCTTCATTTCAATATGCTTGACATTTTGATCGCTTAGTATTAGATTATTTTTATAGATTTGGAAATAATACTTCTTAATTCCTCTAGAACTTGAAAATTATATCTAGAAAGAGTATAATTCCGATCTATTCTTTGGAGGGGTCGCATAGCTGGTCTAGTGCACCCAACCGATTTTCGGGTAAGTTCCAGTTTGACTGGAGCGTACGTTCAAATCGTACCCCCTCCGCAATTAAATCTCCCTTTTTAGGGAGATTTTTTTTGGTAATTTCTTACAATATTCTTATTAAAATTTTGTAAAATATTTGCATTGCATTACTACCGTGCAATATGACTAGCCTTGAAGCGGGAGCTTTTGCTCCACATGATGCAAGCAGATTTCCTATGACAGACGTAACAGTCCCAGATAAGTTATTTCCTCAAAAAGTCACTACGGATACTCAAGTTTTAACTCCAGTTCAGGAGTTTAGCGTCAGGCCTCTTTCTCTGGAGATCCCGTTCGTTAGGACTCAGGCAGAGTTTGATTCTCCAGGTCGCCATAGAAAAGATCCATCATTTTATTTGACTCCTGATGGGAAGGCTGTGCTTTATATTTCCGAAAATGACAGCGATACTCAATCTGGTTGGAGGCAAGTTGCATATGTTGGAGACAATCTTAAGACACCTTTATGGAAAAAATTAGGAGTTGTTGATTTTAAGGGTGTTGATCCTAAATTTGTCGATTCGTTAGGGGATGAGGTAGAAAGAACTCTTTGTGCAGCAGGAGCATTTCCGAATGGAGAAGGGCTTGTAGTTCAGGATCTTTGTTTCCATGATGGAGGAAATATTCATGTATTTAAAGGGAGTGATCCGACTAATTTGGAGTATAAGGGCGTAGCCGTGAGATCTGCGCCAGAACGTGGAATTGCAGGAATTTATGATCCGGAGCCGGTCAGAGGGCTCGGTCCAAATGGGGGAGTTATAAATCAGGATACTGGAGAAGAGGAGTTTTTTCTGACACTGTCTACTGTGGGAAGCTATAGAATGAGAATTAATGATGAAGGAAGAAGGGAATATTTTCCGCAAGAAGGATCAATTTCTTTGGCGAAAAGATCTGGAGGATGGATTGGAGAGTATCAGATTTTAGATAGACCAATTCTTACCGAACTTCAAGTTCCTGGGCATATTCCTACCATTCTAAATGGAGAATGGGTTTTAGAAGGAGGTCAATCATCAGAAGTTCCTAAGAATGCATCTGAGTACACGCTAATTCATCAATCCACAGCAGAAGATGGTAGATGGAGGATTAACACGGCTACATTTCAAATGACTGATTTGTGGAATCTTATGGAGCAGAGAGGCGCTGGAAACCGATTTTTGCACTACTTAACTGCTTTTATTGAAGGTCCGAGGGGATCGCGTCAGCGAGGAGTTTTGGCGAGTTCAAATAGGCTTGAAGAGACTCCAACGGTATTAGGATTTCTTGATCCAGAAAGAGCATCTGGAGATTTTAGGGAGACAGGCCATGGTGCAGCTTTAGTTACGTTAGCTGCTTAATATAGCCTTGAAAGATATCCTATAGTTGACATTTTAGCAATTTTTCATTATAATTCTATTCTTATGATAAATCCTGAAATACCACGTAATAGAGGAAATTTCTTTAGAAGAAATGCTAGAAACATTGCTCTTGCTGGAGGCTTAGTCGCTACAGGTTTTGGTGCAGGTGTTACTGTTGGAGCTGCAATGAATTTTGCTGAGGTCAGTGGAAACATTCAAGAAATCCAATCTGACGCAAGATATACTATCGCTGAGCAACAGAATATGACCGAAGGAATGGAGCGATCAAGATCTAATCAAGGATTAATTCTTTTTGCAAATACTATGCTTGCTCTTGGTGGAGTTTTAGGAGCCAATGCTGTAAGAAAAGGAAATTTATAATCTTCTTGACTTTGCCTCAACTTTAGCCTAAAATATCTCTACTATGTAAAGCTATCGCCAATGACGAAAGGTTTTAAACCCCGCCGCTGGCGGGATTTTTGGTCTTTAAGGCCTCTTTACATTCCGACAAATCTGGAAATTAGCAATAGATGACAGAGCTAATTCAGGACGAGTCACTAGCTCATTAATAACTTATTTTTTTGACAGCACATTATGCAAACACTTTTCAGCGATTGAAAAGTGGTAGGATTTCCAATATTTATATTGGAAACAAGATGAAGTATTTTTTACTTCGTCAATTCATACTTAATCTTTGATTAAGTATTTTTTTGAGAGTTTGATCCTAGCTCAGGATGAATGCTGGCGGCGTGCCTTAGGC
>CAYQEJ010000004.1:59108-126034 GCA_964416505.1 uncultured Gammaproteobacteria bacterium | reverse complement strand
TTTGGTTTTTTTGTTTCACTGGAATAGATGCCAAAAAAAGCTGCCCGATCAACTAAAAAAACTGTAAGAAGACCAAGAAAAAAATCATTTCTTGAGAAATTATTTACATTTCCCAAATTAGCGCTTCTGGCGTTTGTGGTTTTATCCGCATTTACTGTTTTTCAAGTATCAAAACCAACTAGCGATGTTTTAGGTGAAACGTCATCGGCATCAGGTTCTAGTTATAAATTGAAGTTAAATATGTATTCTGTAAAAAGGACAAATGATAAAAGTTGTCTTGCGAAGACCTATAAAATAAAAGTTAAAGATAGCAAGGGAAAGACTACTAGTTATGTTATAACTGGAAATAAAGATTGCACTAAATTTGCTTCACCTGTAATTAAGCTAAAGGGAGAATGTAACACTATTAGCTATGAAAGCAATTTAGCTAATTGGTCACTTTTTGAAATTAAATATTCTGATTCAAAGGAAGATCCGGGTTATGTGTATAAATCAAACAAAGTGCAAGTTTGCTACTATCCGCCACAGGATGGCGAGGGTTTGAGCGTTCCAGTTGTGCTCACCACAGAGTTTGGTATGATGTCTAAGTAAAGCTTCTGATATAATTTGCCCATGGCAAAAAGAAAAATTCAACCTTTTGGATATTACTTCAAATACCTCGATGATATAGATAAAGGAGCTAGGGATTCAAATGAGTTTGGTTCTATCTTGATACTTCAGATCGTAGAGGAGGTAGGCGAAATGGCCAGGGCATATCTTGCTAAGCAAGGAAGAAAAGGTACAAATCTGGCAGCACAGAAAGATGAGAGCTATGAGCAGGAACTTGGAGATATACTTGTTTCCATCTTAAGATTAGCCCGTATTAAGAAGATAAATCTTCATGATACTCTTATTTATTCACTTAAAAAGATAGAAAAAAGAAAAACAGAGCCTAAAAAATAAAATGCAAATAACTGAAGTTGGAAGAGGATTAAGTAGAATTGTAGCTATTAGAAGGCAAACGCCTAGCGAAGGAATAATGGATTTTGTGAATATTAAAAAGCTTCACGATGAAGCTTTAGAGCAAGTTTATGATAATCCTACGCTTCATCCATTTGATCGAAATTTGCGCGCTTCTCATAAATTCGGTGTTTCTCAGCTTGAGAAAACAGAAGCTGCGATTAAAAGAGGACCAGTTATGAAAACGAGTATTGTAATAGCGGGTTTAGGAGAGCTTGTATTAAGAAGAGTTCCTGTTTCAAAAGGAACATCAGAAGACAGGATTCCAGAAGGTTTGCCAGATTTGGAAGCCACAAGTACTAGGTCTTTTCATCATAAAGACTGAAATCTAGCAAAATACCTCTTGACGATTTTTGAAAAGTATTGTATATTCTTTTTACCATCAAATTTGGCTGATGGTTTTTTATTAAGTTATGGCAGACACATATCAAAGAACAAAACCACACGTAAACATTGGAACTATTGGTCACGTTGACCATGGTAAGACCACGACTACAGCAGCTATAGCAACTGTGCTCTCAAAGCATGGTGGTGGAGTAGCAAAGAAATACGAAGATATTGATAATGCTCCAGAAGAAAAAGCAAGAGGAGTCACGATTAATATTTCTCACATCGAATACGAAACAGCAAATAGACACTATGCTCACATCGATGCTCCAGGACACGCAGATTACATCAAGAACATGATTACAGGAGCAGCACAAATGGATGGAGCTATTTTAGTAGTTTCAGCTCCAGACGGTCCTATGCCTCAAACAAGAGAACACATTCTTTTAGCATATCAGGTAGGAGTTCCAGCAATAGTAGTTTGGCTTAACAAATGCGATATGGTTCAGGATGAAGAACTTCTTGATCTCGTTGAAATGGAAGTTAGAGAGCTTCTTACTAAATACAAGTACCCAGGAGATAAAGTAACAATTGTAAGAGGGTCATCTCTTAAAGCTCTTGAGGGAGATGCTGAAGCTGAAAAGCAGATTTTAGCTCTCATGGAAGCTGTTGATAAAGATATTCCTACACCAGAAAGACAAACAGATAAGCCTTTCTTAATGCCAGTAGAAGACGTTTTCTCTATTAAAGGTAGAGGAACAGTTGTAACTGGAAGAATTGAAAGAGGAGTAGTAAAAATTAATGATACAGTT
Organism: uncultured Gammaproteobacteria bacterium; assembly: GCA_964416505.1. Classification (GTDB taxonomy): domain Bacteria; phylum Patescibacteriota; class Microgenomatia; order Levybacterales; family UBA12049; genus 2-01-FULL-39-10-A. The sequence goes on along the minus strand of CAYQEJ010000004.1, from coordinate 123,896 downwards.
GAAATCGTTGGAATTAAAGCTACATCAAATTCAGTTGTAACTGGAGTTGAGATGTTTAAAAAGCAGCTCGATGAAGGTCAAGCTGGAGATAATGTTGGAATTTTACTTCGAGGAATTGAAAAAGATGATGTAGAAAGAGGACAAGTTCTTGCAAAACCAGGATCAATTACTCCACATGCTGAATTTGAGGCTGAAATTTACATTCTTACAAAAGAAGAAGGCGGAAGACATACACCATTCTTCACAGGATATAGACCACAATTTTATATTAGAACAACAGATGTAACCGGAGAAGCTACACTTCCAGCAGGAGTAGAAATGGTTATGCCTGGAGATTCAACAAAAATGACAGTAAAACTTATTGCTCCAGTTGCTCTCGAAGAGGGAGTAAGATTCGCTGTACGCGAAGGTGGAAAAACAGTTGGAGCAGGAGTAGTAACAAAAGTTATTAAATAACTTCGCCCTTTGATTTTTTAGTATATGCCAAAAGGTAGAATTCGAGTTCGCTTAAAGAGCTACGATGCAAGAGTAATCGATGCATCTTGTCAGCAAATTTTAGATACGGCTATTAGAACCGGAGCTAAAGTTGTGGGACCAATACCTTTGCCTACTAAAAGATCAGTCTACGCAGTAAATAAGTCCCCTTTCATTGATAAAGACGCTAGAGATCATTTTGAAATTAAAGTACATAAAAGACTTATAGATATTGTTAGTCCAACAGAAAAAACCATGGATTCCCTCGGACATTTAGAGCTCCCAGCAGGAGTCAACATCGAAATAAAGATGTAATCTTGCTTCTCTGATATTTTCTAATCTTCATCTTATACCCTTTTTACCCACTGAAAATTATTTCGTAGTGAATTTTATGACAGTCTTATAGTGTCTTAGTCTCGCAAGGCCTGGCCTTGCGAGGCTGATTGAATTCACTTGCAATATCTGAAATGATTAGTTTATGAAAAAATGTCCTGATTGTGGTGGAGATTTTGAAAATGGAGTTATTCTCGATAGTACTTACGGAGCAGTTTTGATTCAGCGTTATGCTAAAAGCGGTAATGTCCCGTCCGGAACAAAAAACTATATTATTGGAACAAATGAAGCTAATTTCACAGATCTTAGGAGAGTAGTTGCTTATAGATGTTTAAAATGTAATAGAATCTTTCAATACGCACAGGATTCTATTGTTTTAAAAGATTTAAACAGAAGAACTAAGCGTATATGGATGGTATTTTTTTTGATAATAGTAGCTATATTAATAGCTGTTGCCTCTGTAATTATTGGTTCAGGAATTTTAGGAATTCAATAGCCCCTTTGCTATAATTGCCGGCATATGCCAAGCGTTAGAGAGAGATATCAATCAGCCAAAGGTAGAATAAATCCAGAAGGAATTGCTGTTACTTCAGCGATTTTTACAGCATCAATTCCATCAATACTTCCAATAGAAGCAGGTTTAACTACAGCTACGCATTTACTGTCAAGTGGTACGCCGGATTTAGCAAGAGCTACATTAATAGGGGTATCGTTTGTAGCGAATGCTGCTAGTATTGCTCTAGAAGCGAGAAATTTAAGAGAAAGACAATATAGCGCTAGTCCCTATGGAACAACTTTTAATATTATGACAGGAAGGCCAGTTATGTCTTCTGCTCTAGAGCATGCTGGAAATCATGTTTATCTTCAGTTAACGAATCCAATAAATGCCATTGCAGTTTATAATCATGATAATCAGCTTTTGGTTGACAGTATTATTGCAACATCCTTAACAATTCCTGTGTGGTTTATTCCTTTTAATGCATTAATTGCTTCAGGAAGGATAGACCCCTTTGTTAATAGAGTGAAAAAAGTTCGAGAATCAATTGCACAGAAGATTAGAAGAAAGTAATCCAAGATAAATTTAATTCTCAGATATCTTATAGCGCTTTAGCCTCGCAAGGCCAGGCCTTGCGAGGCTAGAATATAATCAATCGGGAAAGAAGTGATTTTATTTTTAAGCGAGCTTAAGATATTTACATAACGTTTATAAATGTTATATTGGTATGTATGGCAGATGTTGAACCGATTAAAACAGTAGAACCAGTTGGATCTACTAGTCCTTCCAAGTCTCCTAGTATTCCTCATCCAGGAAATGCGGGTCTTGTGCGACAAATTGAGCCTAATTTGAATACGGGGCCCTTAGGAATTAACCAGGCTCTTAATTCATTAGCAAGGCGTCTTCCGGGTGGACCATATATTCCTAAGCCATTTGTAATGGATGGGAAAATGTATGAGCCGCATCATCCACCACAGTTAAGAAAAGGTAAAGATGGAAAAGTTGAAGTAGTAGGAGGAAAACAAGTGAAGCCGGATGAGATGTATGCGCAAAGATTTTGGGATAGGCAGCCTCCAGGCATGAGGGAAGTGATGATAGAAAACATACATTCAGCTGCAGAAAAGGGATCAATAGGTAGTTTTACTGATCCGAAAGGAATTTCTGAGACTGATCGAGAAAAACTATCTGCATATAGGTTGCTTGCTGAAGAATTAGGATATGAAGTAGGTAGCTACGTGCGTAATCCAAAAACTTACACAGCAAGTGCTCCAATTAAAAAGAGAACATAAAGGTTTGTTTGGGGATCTTTTCTTATTAAATTCTTCCCTTCCCCTTGCATTTACGCACGCGCTTAGCTATAATTACATGTACAAAATGGCTTTACAAACACAGGAGGTGATAGCTACATAGTTTCTGTTTGAGTTTAATTTCTACTTGGGAATTGAGCGACACTATGTGGTCGCTTTTTTGTTTGTAAATTTTATCTATATGCAGTCTCTAATAGGTATCAAGAAAGTACAGAGTCAAAGATTTTTAGAAAACGGAATGAGAATTCCGGTTACTCTCGTGGATGTTAACGGAAATGTTGTAGTGTCTCATAAAACTAACGAAAAAGATCATTACCAAGCTGTGCAGCTTGGATTTAGCGCTAAGAAAAAGGCTAGTAGAGCAGAAATAGGACACGCAAAAAAAGGAGCTAATTTAGAAAAAGCTCCTAAATTTTTAAGAGAAGTAAGAATCAAAGATGAAGACGAAGTGCTTCCAGAATTAGGTGTAACTTTGAATCCTTCAGAAGTTTTTCAGCCTGGAGATTTGGTAAATATAACAGGAATTTCTAAAGGAAAAGGATTTCAAGGAGGAATGAAGAGGCATGGATTTAGTGGAGGACCAAAAACTCATGGTCAGTCAGATAGATGGAGAGCTCCTGGTTCAATTGGTCAGGGAACAACTCCAGGAAGAGTTTATAAAGGAAAAAGAATGGCAGGGAGAATGGGAAATGACACAGTTACAGTTAAAAATCTGAGAATTGTAGACATTACAAATGACGGCGTTTTAGTAATTAAAGGTCTTGTTCCAGGGATCATTAATGGAATGATTTTTATAGAAAAAGCGGGGGAAGATAAAAAATTTGTTCCTCTTTTCAGGGATCCTGAAGTGGTAGCAGCTGAGGAAGCAGCTGCAAAAGCAGCACAGGAAGAAGCTGATAGAGTGGCTGCAGAAGAAGCAGCAAAATTAGAAGCTGAAAAACCAGCTGAGGAAAACTCTGCACAAGATGTAGCTCCAGCAGAAGAAGTAACTTCATCTACGGAAGCAGAGGAGCAAGCGGAAAATCAAGAAAACAAGGAGGAAGTAAAAGATGGCGACAAGTAAAACAAAAACAATTAAAGAAGTAAAAACACCCGTAAAAAAGGCAGCAGCTAAAAAGGTTGCTGTATCAAAAGTTACGAAAACAGAAAAAGTAGAAGCAGAAGTAAAAGTGTCTGGTTTGAACGCCCCAATGTTTGATGTAAAAGGTGCTAAAAATGGAACATTTTCACTTCCTAAAGAAGTATTTGGTGGAAAAATAAATGATGCTCTCATGGCTCAAGCTGTTAGGGTTTATCTAGCAAATCAGAGAATAGGATCTGCTAAGACCTTAACAAGAGGAGAGGTAATAGGATCAACTAAGAAAATTTATAGACAAAAAGGAACAGGTGGAGCAAGACATGGAGGAAAGAGAGCTCCGATTTTTGTAAAGGGAGGAGTTGCTCATGGACCAAGATTAAGAGATTATTCTCTTTCTATGCCTCAGAAAATGAAAAAAGCAGCTCTTTTATCCGCTCTTTCTCTAAAAGCAAAAGAAGGATCTATTACTGTTCTTTCGGGTTTAGATAAGATAGAAGCAAAAACAAAAAACATGAATCAATTAATTGTAAAAGTAACTGAAGATGTAAAGTCAAAGAATAGAGTTTTGCTCGTAATTTCTGCAAATCCAAAAGAATTACCAAATGTTTATAGAGCTGCAAGGAATATAAAAAACGTAGAAGTTATGAATGCAAAACTTTTAAATACTTATGAGGTTTTGAAAAATAAAAATATACTTTTTATGAAAGAATCAGTTGAAGTTTTAGCTCCGCTTGGCGGAGTAAAAAGGAGTGCTAAATAATGAGTGCAATAATTCAAGCTTTAATTACAGAAAAATCTATGCTGGATGCAGGTAATGGGAAATTTACATTTAAAGTTTTAAAAACTGCTAATAAAGATGAAATCAAAAAAGAAATTGAAAAAAGATTTAGTGTAAATGTGACTAAAATTACAACAAATATTTTAAAAGGAAAATCAATTAGAGTTGGTGCAAGAAGAAATGAAAAATCTCTTACTGCTTGGAAAAAAGCAATCGTAACTCTTAAAAAAGGAGAAAAAATTGGGTTATTTGAATTAGGAGGAGAAAGTTAAATATGAAATTAAAAGTAATTAGAAAGAAAAATGCAGGAAGAAGCAATGGAAAAGTAGTTGTTAGACATCAGGGTGGAGAACATAAAAGATTTCTTAGAAAAATAGATTTCAAAAGAGATAAATCTGGAACAGTTGGTCGCGTAGTCTCTATCGAGTATGATCCAAACAGAACTGCAGATATTGCGCTCGTTCACTATGCAGATGGAGAAAAAAGATATATAATTGCTCCTCTTGATCTAAAAGTTAACGATAAAATTAGCTCGGGAAAGGATGTTTCTTCTAAAGTAGGAAATTCCCTTCCTTTATCAAGTATTCCAGTTGGAACAGTAGTTCATAATGTTGAGCTAACACCCGGTAGAGGAGGACAGCTTGCGAGAGGTGCGGGAGTTGGAGCAGTAGTTCAAGCAAGAGAAGGAAATTATGTTCATGTGAAACTTCCTTCGGGAGAAGTTAGAAGAGTTCTTGGAGCTTGTATGGCAACTGTCGGGGTGCTTTCAAACATTGACTGGAAAAATGAGTTTTTTGGAAAAGCTGGAAGAAGAAGGCACATGGGTATTAGGCCAACTGTAAGAGGAGTAGCTCAGAATCCAAGATCACATGCTCATGGAGGAGGAGAAGGACGCTCAGGAATCGGTCTAAAACGTCCAAAGACATATGCGGGTCGTCCTGCATTTGGGAAAACCAGAAATCCGAAAAAGTATTCAAATAAATTTATATTAAAAAAAAGGGGTACTAAGTAAATATGGCAAGGAGTAGTAAAAAGGGTCCATTCGTGGACGCAAAATTATTAAAAAAAGTAAACATGCAGAAGCAAACCGGTGATAAAGCGGCTATAAAAACATGGGCAAGGGCATGTCAAATTCCACCTGAGTTTGTGGGACATAATTTCGCGGTGCACAATGGAAAGAATTTCATAAATGTATATGTTGTTGAGGGAATGGTAGGACATCGTCTCGGAGAATTCTCTCCAACTAGAACATTTAGATCACATGGAAGAATTGTAGCTAGAGAAATTTCAAAGACATAAGGAGAATATATGCAAACTATAACAAGATTTAATGAAGTTAGAACAAGTACGAGAAAAGTAAGGATAGTAGCAGATGCTATAAGGAATTTGAGTATTCCTGAAGCGTTGGATGCTTTAACAGTTATTGAAAAAAGAGGAGCAACTGATTTAGGAAAGGCGCTCAATGCAGCTGTAGCTAATGCTGTAAATAACTCAAAATTAGACAAAAATAATTTAAAAATAAAAAGTATCGATGTTGGAGAAGGGACATCTTTGAAAAGATTTAGGCCTTCTACCAGAGGTAGAATCCATAGATATAAGAAAAGGACAAGCAATATAAGAATTGTATTAGAGGAAAAGGAGGCATCGAAGTAAAATGGGTCATAAAGTAAATCCAAAATTATTTAGAATAGGACCAATTTATAATTGGGATTCCAGATGGTTTGATGATAGAAACTATGCTCAAACCCTTTTAGAAGATTATCATTTGAGAAAATCTATAATTGAAAGATTAAAAGGAGCTGGAGTTTCAACCGTAGAAATCGAGCGAAGCATAAATAGCATTAAGGTTACAGCTTATGTCTCGAAGCCTGGAATGGTTATCGGACGAGGCGGAGCGGGACTAGAAGATCTTAAAAAGTTTTTAGTGGAACTTCTTTCTAAAAATAAAGGAAAGAAAAATCTTCCAAAATTAGATATTAGAATAGAACCGGTAAAAGAACCAAATCTTGATGCTTATTTGGTTGCAAAAAATATTTCAGATCAACTTGCTAGAAGAATGCCGCATAAGAGAGTTATGGGTCAAGCTGTTGAGCGAGCAATGGCATCTGGTGCGCTTGGAATTAGAGTTATTCTATCGGGAAGAATTGGTGGAGCAGAAATCGGAAGACGTGAAAAACTTCAGCAGGGAACCGTGCCATTATCTACAATTAGAGAACATGTAAATTATGCAAGCGTACCATCTTTAACAAAGAAGGGTTACATTGGGGTAAAGGTTTGGATCAATAGAAAGGAAGAATAATGTTAACACCTAAAAGAGCAAAATATAGAAAACAATTTAGGGGAAATTTAAAAGGAGTAGCGCATGCTGGAACGAAAATTTCTTTTGGAGATTTTGGACTGGTAAGTGAGCAAACTGGTTGGATTTCAGCTCGTCAGATAGAGGCAGCAAGAAGAGCAATTACTCACTATACACAGCGTGGTGGACGTGTTTGGATAAGAATTTTTCCAGATAAGCCAATTAGTAAAAAACCACCTGAGGTAAGAATGGGTGGAGGAAAAGGAGATGTTGCGGAGTTTGTAGCGCCAGTAAAAAAAGGCAGAATGCTTTTTGAGATGGCAGGAGTTCCAGCAGATGTTGCGCATCAAGCTCTTAGGTTAGCAGCTCATAAGCTTAGCGTTACAACAAGAATTGTAGATAAATAATTATGAAAAAAAATGTTAATGAAATTAGCGTAAAGAGTGAAAAAGAATTAAGAGATTTAGTATCTTCTAAGAGAGAAGAGTTATTTAAATTAATTATGGATAGCAAAAAAAATACATTAAAGAATTCTAGAAGTATCTTTAATACTAGGAAAGAAATTGCTAGAATCTTAACTCTATTAAGAGAAAAGGAATTAATGCCCAAAGAAGAAAAGAAAGTAGAGGTAGCAAAGTAATATGAAAATTTTTGAAGGATTAGTAGTGTCAAAAGATAAAAATAATACAGCGGTAGTGGAAATTACCAGAAGAACTCCACATCCATTGTATAAAAAATTAATAAGACTTAGTAAAAAATTAAAAGCAGATACAACTGGATTCGAAATAGAAATTGGAAACAAAGTGAAAATCGTAGAAACTAGACCAATTTCAAAAAGTAAATATTTTAAGATTATGGAAGTTGTCGGACAAAAAGCTAAATTAGTGCAAAAAGATGAGAAGCCAAAAGAAGTAAAAGAAGTTAAGAAATCAGTAAAATCTAAGAAAGGAAGTCCTTCAAAGGCAATCAAATAATGGTACAGCATAGAAGTCTTTTAAGAGTCGCAGATAATAGTGGAGCAAAAATTTTACTAGTTATCCAAGCAAGAAATGGATCCAAGAGAAGATTTGGTTATATTGGAGATGTAATTAAGTGCGTTGTAAAAGAAGCATCTCCTACTGGAACTGTAAAAGAAAGTGAAATGGTTGAAGCAGTGCTTGTGAGATCAAGAAAAGAATTCAGAAGAGCAGACGGATCATTTATTAGATTCTCTGATAATGCAGCAGTAGTAATCGATAATAAAACAGATAAGAATCCAGTTGGGACTCGTATTTTTGGACCAGTCGCAAGAGAAATTAGAGATAAAGGATTTATGAAAATTTCAAGTATGGCTGTTGAGGTGTTATAATATGAAACTTAAAAAAGGTGACGAAGTTATTATTACAAGAGGAAAAGATAAAGGAAAAAGAGGAAAGATTGAAAAGGTTTTTGATAAGCTAAATTCTGTTTTGATTCCTGGGCTTAATGTTTATAAAAGACATTACAAATCAAGAGTTCAAGATAAGCCTTCAGAGATTAGAGATATTGTAAGACCTTTTCCGGCTCAAAATGTTTCTTTAATTTGTCCGAACTGTCATAAGGAAACAAGAATAGCATATAAACTTGATAACAAAGAAAAGGTTAGAATTTGCGCTAAGTGCGAAAAGAAAATTTAATTATGGATAATTTAATGACAAAATTTAATACAAAAATAGTTAACGATCTTCAGAAAGAATTGGAGATAAATAATTTCTTTGCAATTCCAAAACTTAAAAAGATTGTTATAAATACTGGGGTAAAAGATGCAATTGCTGATAAAAAAAATGTTGAAATCGCAGCAGGTGTTTTATCACAGATTACTGGACAAAAACCCAAGATTACCAAAGCTAGAAAATCAATTGCTACTTTTAAGCTCAGAGAAGGAGATAAAATTGGAGTGGCAGTAACTCTTAGGGGAAAAAGAATGTATGATTTTTATGAAAAATTAGTTAATATTGTTCTTCCTCGTTTAAGAGATTTCAGAGGAGTGTCAGTAAAAAGTTTTGATGGTAGAGGGAATTATTCGTTAGGTTTTGCAGAGCCAATTGTTTTTCCAGAAATAGATCCGTCAAAACTTGAGAGAACACAAGGCTTAGAAATAACAATTGTTACATCTGCTAGAGATAATAAGGAGGGAATGGCGCTCTTAAAAGCCTTAGGAATGCCTTTTCAAAAATAATATATGGCAAAAAAATCAAATGTAGTTAAATATCAAAAAAAGCAAAAGTTTTCAGTTCGACACAAGAATATATGTAAGATTTGTGGAAGAAACAGAGGCTACATGAGGAAATTTGGAATTTGTAGAATTTGTTTTAGAGAATTAGCATCGAAAGGAGAAATGCCTGGAGTAATAAAGGCAAGCTGGTAAATATGAATCATTCAGTTTCGGATTTTATAATTAGAATAAAAAATGCTTCTTTAGCAAGGAGAAAACAAATAGTGCTTCCTTATTCAAATATTAATAAGGAAATCGGGAAAGTTTTACAAAAAGAAGGATTTTTAGAAGAAGTTAAAGAAATAAAAGATGGAAATAAGAGAACTCTTCAGGTAACTATTTCCTATGAGAAGAGAAATCCTGTTTTATCAGATGTGGTAATCGTTTCTAAGCCATCTCTTAGAGTTTACAAGGGTGCAGATAAAATAGCTGGAGTAGAAAGACGTGGAAAGCATAAGGTAGTTCTATCAACAAGCCAAGGCGTGATGAGTGGAGCTGATGCAAAGAAAAAAGGAGTAGGAGGAGAAATCTTATTCGAGATTTGGTAATAAGAGTTTATATATATGTCTAAAATTGCTAAAATACCAGTTCAAATAAAAGAAGGAGTTACAGTAACACTTGAAAATAATGAAGTGAAGGTAAGTGGTGCAAAAGGAAATTTAGTTTTCCCGCTTCCCGGTGGAGTTAGTGTGAAAATTGAAGAAGGAAATGTATTGGTTAAACAAACAGAAGATAATGATAAAGCAAGAGCATTGTCAGGGCTTGTTAGAGCATATGTTGCAAATATGGTTAAAGGAGTTAGTGATGGTTTTACAAAAAAGCTAGAATTAACTGGAGTAGGTTATCGGGCGCAAGCATCAGGTAGTACTTTAACTTTATCTGTTGGTTATTCGCATCCTGTTATTATAAAAGCTGATCCAACAATTTCTTTTAGCGTTGAAGACAATGTGGTTATAGTCTCAGGAGTAGATAAGGCAATGGTGGGAGATGTTGCAGCGGAGGTAAGACGTGTGCGACCACCTGAGCCATACAAAGGAAAAGGAATTAAGTATCAGGGAGAAAGAATTAGGAGAAAAGTTGGAAAGGCGGCAAAAGCAGTAGGAGCTGCAGGAGCAAAATAATTATGAACAAATTAGCTAGAAAAAATAAGAGACAAATAAGAGTTAGATCTAAAATAAATGCATCTAGCGATAGACCAAGAGTCTCAGTATATAGGTCAAACAAATATGTTGCGGCACAAGCGATTGATGATATAAAAGGTGTAACAATTGTTGGGATTTCACAAAAAAATATTAAAGCAACTGGAACCAAAACAGAAAAAGCAAAAGCTCTTGGATTGGAATTAGCCAATAAATTAAAAACAAAAAAAATAACAAAAATAATTTTTGATAGAGGAAGTTATGCATATCATGGAAGAATTAAAAACATCGCAGAAGGATTACGTGAAGGAGGAATGGAATTCTAATGGCTGACGCAAGATTTACGAATCAAATAGACCGAAGACAGGATGATTTTGAAGAAAAAATTGTTCAGGTAAGCCGTGTTTCTAAAAAAACAAAAGGTGGAAATAAGATAGGTTTTTCTGCTCTCGCAGTTGTGGGAGATGGAAAAGGAAAAGTAGGGGTTGGTCTTGGAAAAGCGCCTGATGTTTCTGCGGCGATTAGAAAAGGAGTTCTAACTGCAAAGAAAAATTTAGTTGAAGTTCCAATCATAAATGGTACGATTCCTTTTGAATTTTATATAAAATTAGGTGCAGCAAAGGTTTTAATTAAGCCAGCACCTCCGGGATCAGGTGTAATCGCTGGTGGAGCAGTTAGAAGTGTTGTGACAGCTGCTGGAATTCACAATATCTCTTCTAAAGTTCTTGGTACGAAAAATCAAGCAAGTAATGTTTATGCAACGATTGAAGCATTGAGACTTTTGGCTCAAAGATATAAGAGGGAAGAAGAAAGGAAAACTAAATAATGAGTCTTAATAAGTTAGTAAAAATAAAATCAAAATCTAAAAAAAGACTAGGTCAAGGTCATGGATCAGGAAAAGTTAAAACAGGAGGAAGAGGAACGAAGGGTCAAAAAGCTAGAGGTAAAGTTCCTTTGTATTTCGAAGGAGGAGCTCTACCATTAATTAAAAGACTTCCATTTAGGCGTGGTAAAGGTAGAAATAAAAGTTTTAGAAATGTTCCATTAATTGTTAATTTAAAATATTTAGTGGATTTTAAAAAGAATGATGTAGTAGATGTCGAATCGCTTGTTAAGAGGGGAATTGTTAAAGCAAACGACGCAAAAGAATTTGGTGTTAAAATACTAGGAGATGGAGAGATTAAGGAAAGCTTAATATTTAGAATTCCAGTTTCAAATAGCGCTCTAAAGAAAATTGAAAAAGCAGGTGGAAAATTAGAGCTTAATCCAAAGAAATAATCCCATAAATGGATAATCTTTTAAGTTTATTTAGAAATATTTTTCGAGCTCCAGACGTTCGAAGAAAAATACTTTTTACGGCTTTAGTCCTCGTAGTTTTCCGCATATTCGCACATATTCCAGTTTCTGGAGTTGATCTTGTTCAGCTTAAATCTTTATTTTCACAAAACCAACTTCTAGGTCTTTTAGATATTTTTTCAGGTGGAACGTTAGCCAATTTTTCTGTAATGGCTTTAGGACTTAATCCATACATTAACGCATCTATTATTATGAATCTTGGAACTTTGGTATTTCCAAAGCTTGAAGAGCTTCAAAAAGAAGGAGAGACTGGAAGGCAGAAAATTAATCAGTACACAAGAATTCTTACTGTGCCTCTTGCTGCTGTTCAAGCGGTTGGAATGTTTGCTCTTCTTAAGAGTCAAAATATTATAGCTATGAATAATCCAATTCAGATTTTAGCTTTTATTCTTACGATGACTGCAGGAACAATGCTTTTGGTTTGGCTTGGAGAGCTTATAACAGAAAAAGGCGTGGGTAATGGAATTTCGGTATTAATATTTGCAGGAATAGTAGGAAGACTTCCTATTTCATTAGGGCAAACAGCATCAACAACTTCATCTCAGAATTTATTTAATATTTTAACTTTCGGAGTGATGTCTTTAGCTGTGGTAATTTTGATTGTTATTGTGAACGAAGCTACAAGGAGAATAACTATCAATTATGCAAAAAGAGTTAGAGGAAATAAAATGTATGGAGGTCAGTCAACTCATTTGCCTCTTAGATTAAATCAGGCAGGAGTAATACCAATTATTTTTGCAGTATCTTTGGTTCTTCTGCCAAGCTTATTTGCTAATTATTTAACTGCTTCTTCAAATGCGGCTTTAAGAAGTTTTGCTGCAAATGTTTCAGTTTGGTTTAATCCAAATGGTATGACCTACAATGTTGTTTATTTTGTTCTCGTAGTTGTTTTTACATATTTTTATACGGCAGTTGTTTTTAATCCGAAGAAAATTTCTGAAGAGATTCAAAAACAAGGAGGGTTTATTCCAGGAATTAGACCAGGAGGAGAAACCGCAAAGTACTTAAATTACATATTATCTAGGATCACATCAGGTGGTGCTCTTTTCTTAGGTCTTATTGCAATTCTTCCAGTAGTAAGTAGACATATTACAGATGTTCAAACTCTTTTACTGGGGGGAACTGGAATGCTTATCGTGGTCTCAGTAGTACTTGAAACTATTAAATCAATAGAAGCACAGCTTGTAATGAAGAATTACGAAATCTATCAAAAATAAAAAAGGGGTGATTTTGATGAAATTAATTTTAATTGGAATACAAGGATCAGGAAAATCTACACAGGGAAATAATCTTTCTGAAAAACTTGGTATTCCATATTTATCAACAGGACATATTTTTAGAAATCTTGCTAAAGAGCATTCTCCACTTGGACGTCAAATAAAGTTGGTTATGAATGCAGGACTTCTTATCTCTGATAAAAAAACAAATAAGATTGTAAGTGATTATCTTTCTCGTTCAGAATATGAAAAAGGTTATATTATGGATGGATATCCAAGAACTTTAGTTCAAGCTAAAAGTTTTAAGAATGGAATTGATAAAGTAATTTATTTAAAGATCTCAGATAAGGAAGCTCTATGGAGGATTTCAGGAAGAGAAGCAGAAAGAGAGGATGAGACGCTCATCGCCATTAGAAAAAGAATTGATCTTTTTCATAAATTTACAGAACCAGTTATTGAATATTATAGAGAAAAGGGACAGTTAATAGAGATTGATGGCGAACAGTCGGTTGAAGATATTACAAAAGAAATTCTCAGGAGTATTCAGAAGTGAATGGGAATGTAACTGTTATAGGAATTACCGGGCCATTTGGTAGCGGAAAATCTACCGCAGCTTCTTTTTTTCAAGCAAAAGATTTTACTAAAATAACTCTTTCATCATTTCTTGAGAAAGAGCTCTCGAAAAATAAAAAAGAAATAACTAGGAATAATCTGCAAGACTTAGGGAATTTATGGAGAAAAAATGAAGGAGCTGGGGTTCTGGCAAAAAAAGCAATCGACTTTATTAGAGAAAATAATATTGAAAGAGCAGTAATTGATGGAATAAGAAATTTAGGTGAAATAGAAGAGTTAAAGAAGTTTGAAAAATTTATATTGCTTGGAATTGTAGCAGATAGAAAAATAAGATTCGAAAGAGTAAAAAAAATAAAAAATCGAGAAGAACTTACACCTGAGCTTTTCGATAGGCTTGATTATAGAGATTTAGGAATTTCTGAAAATGAAATTAATGGTTTACAGGTAGCTAAGTGTTTTGCAGTTGCTGATTATTTTATTTCAAACAATGGAGGAAATTTAGAAGAAAAATTGGAAGAGCTTTTTAATAAATTATGATAATTATTTTTACTGGTCCGCCTTTTTCAGGAAAAGATACTCAAGCAAAAATGTTGGGGGGAAGAATTAACTTGCCAGTTTTTTCTATGGGTGCTTTGATTCGAGATGCATATGAAAGAAAAGACCCTAGGGCAGTTGAAGGATTTGAAAAATATAGCATGAAAGGAATGCATGTTCCAGTTAATCTTAAATTCGAGCTTTTAAAAGATAAAATTGAGGAAACGGTAAATGGCTGTATAATTGATAATTTTCCTGGTACACAAGAAGACTTAGAGACTTTTAATAATTATATTAAAGAAAAAAAACTTAAGGTTGATTATGTTTTTTATTTAAATATTTCTAAAGAAGAAATGTTAAAGAGAATGGTTTATCGCGGAAGGGATGACGATAAGCCAGAAATAGTTTTAAAGAGAAGGGAAAATCAGGATAGAGATAGAGAAAAAGTTCTTGAGTTCTATAAAAAAGAAGGACTTTTAAGAGAAATTGATGGAACTGGTCCAATTGACGAGATTCATAATAAAATAATTAGCTATATTTATGGTTGATATAAAGACAAAAGAAGAAATTGAAATAATGAGAGCAGGAGGCAAAATTCTTGCTGAAACATTATGGGAGGTAATGGATTTTATAAAACCCGGTGTTTCGGAGAAAGAAGTAGATGCTTTAGCTGATCGACTAATTGTTGAAAAAGGAGGAGAACCTGGATTCAAAAAAGTAGAGGGCTATTCATATGCAACTTGCATCTCTACGAATGATGTAGTGGTTCATGGAATTCCTAGCAACTATGTATTTAAAGATGGAGATATTGTAGGAGTAGATTGTGGAGTTTTTTATAAAGGTTTTCATACGGACATGTCTCATTCAAAAATTGTAGGTAATAAAAAAAGTTCTGAATTAGAAAAGTTTCTTGAAGTGGGAGAAAGAGCTCTAAATGAAGCTATTTTACAAGTTATGCCGGGAAATCGTATTGGTCATATTTCCAAAACGATCCAGGATATTGTTGAAAAAGAAAATGGATACTCTGTAGTTAGGAGTCTTATTGGGCATGGTGTTGGGAGAAATTTACATGAAGATCCAGAGGTTCCAGGTTATTTAAATAAAAAAATTGAGAAAACCCCTCTACTTAAAGAAGGTATGACCATTGCTGTAGAAGTAATTTATAATATGGGTAGTTTTGAAGTTAAATATTATAATGATGACAACTGGACAATTTCGACTGAAGATGGCTCTTTATCAGGTCTTTTCGAAAGAACAGTATTAGTATCTGAAGGTGGCGTAGAAATCTTAACAAAATAACTTGCTCTTTCGAGCCTGTTTTGCTATAATTGAGGGCACAATAACGACGGTAGAAATAGGAGTCTATCTTCTAGATCTATCGTTTAATATTTATGGCGCATCAGGGGTCATTTGAAGTTGAAGGAAAAGTTTTGGAATCTCTGCCTAATACATTATTTAGAGTTGAGCTTCCGGATGGCAAAATAATCATTTGTCATTTGTCTGGAAAAATGCGGATGCATTTTATAAAAATTCTTCCTGGAGACAGGGTGAGAGTAGAGATGACGCCATATGATGAATCAAAAGGAAGGATAACCTTTAGGTTAAAGTAATATGAAAGTTCAAGCAAGTATTGGTCCAAGATGTTCAAAATGTAAAGTTATTAAAAGACGTGGAGTCGTAAGGGTTATCTGTGATAATCCTAGACATAAGCAAAGACAAGGTTAAATTATGAGAATTTCAGGAGTAAACATACCAGATGAAAAGAAATTAGAAATAGCATTAGGCTATATTTATGGGGTTGGAAGAAAAAATGTTTATGAAATTCTTGAAAAAGCTAAAGTTGATGGATCAAAAAGAGTTAAAGCATTAACAGAAGAAGAGCAAAAAATGATTCAGCAGGCTCTTGAGACATATAAAACTGAAGGAGATTTAAGAACTGAAGTTAATGCAAATATTAGGAGATTAAGAGATATTGGAGCCTACAGAGGAATGAGGCATGCTAGAAATCTACCATCCAGAGGACAAAGAACAAGATCAAATGCAAGAACAAAAAGAGGAAAGAGAGTAACAATCGGAGCAATTAAAAAAGAAGTAGCAGTAAAAATGGGATTATCTGAATAATAAATATGGCAAAAGAAGCAACAAAAAAAGTAACAACAAAGAAAAAAGTTAATAGAATTACTGAAAACGGTAAGGTTTATATAACTGCAACATTTAATAATACGCTAGTAACTTTCACAAATAATAAAGGCGATACGATCGGATGGTCTTCGGCTGGAGCAAGCGGATTTAAAGGAACCAGAAAATCTACTCCTTTTGCAGCTAGTACAGCTGTTGAATCAGTTGCAAAAAAAGCTATAGCAGGGGGACTAAAAAGCGTAGAAGTTTATATTAAAGGACCAGGCGCGGGAAGAGATTCAGCGCTTCGAGCAATTAAAGGTGCGGGTCTTTCAATTATTCAAATCGCAGATACGACACCAATTCCACATAATGGACCAAGAGCAAGTAAGAAAAGAAGAATTTAATTATGGCAAGATATACAGGACCAAAACATAAATTATCTAGACGCGAAGGAATAAATCTTTTAGATAAGACATCAAATACCTTATCCAGAAGATTAAATATCCCACCAGGACAGCATGCAAGAAAAAGAAAAAAGAGACTTTCTGAATACGGAGAACAGTTAAGAGAAAAACAAAAAGCAAAAGCAATGTATGGCATTATGGAAAAGCAATTTAAAAAGCTTTTTAAATATGCAGAAAATCAAACAGATGAAACGGGCGAGCTTTTGGTTTCTCTTTTAGAAACTAGGCTGGATAACATCGTATATAGACTTGGATTTTCTAGATCACGTGCTGGAGCAAGACAATTAGTTTCTCATGGTCATGTTTTAGTAAACGATAAAAGAGTAAACATTCCTTCATATCAGGTTAAAGTTGACGATGTTATTTCGCTAAGGGAAAAATCACAAGCCAATCCATTAATATTACAGGCTATGGAAGAAAGACAGGATTTGGTTGCATTTGTTGAGCGTAAAGGAAGCGTAGGAAAACTTTTAAAAGCGCCAAAAAAAGACGATCTAGAGGTCCCTTTCAATACACAGTTGATTATTGAATATTATTCAAGATAATGGTAAAATAATTCTTTATGACAGAACCAACCTTTAAAATTAAAGAAGAAAAGTTGACAGCTGACTACGGAGAGTTCGTAATAGAACCTTTAGAGCCAGGTTACGGACATACATTGGGAACAGCTCTTAGACGCGTTCTTCTAATCTCTATGCCCGGAGTTGCAGTAACTTCAGTTAAGATCGGAGGAGCAAAGCATAGATTCTCTACTATTCCTGGGGTTAAGGAAAATGTTATTGACCTTTTATTAAATATAAAAGGGCTTAACTTTAAACTTCTAAATTCAAAAGATCAAAGCGTAGTTAAGTTATCAGTAAAAGGTCCAAAAGAAATTACCGCAAAGGATTTAGATCTCCCTGAAGATGTAGAGATTGCAAATCCAGATCATTACATAGGAACACTTGCAGATAAGAAAGGAAAATTAGATCTTGAAATGACTATTGAGAGGGGATTTAGTTATTCTCTTTCCGAAGAAAGAAGAAGCTCATCTCTTGGAGTGATTCCAACTGATGCTATTTTTACACCAGTAAAAAGAGTTAATTATACAGTTTCAGCAACTCGTGTTGGAAGACAAACTAATTTAGATAAACTTACGCTTCATATTTGGACAAATGGAGTAGTATCTCCAAAAGAAGCTCTTGATTATGCAGCTAGAAATCTTAATTCATACTTCCATCAAATATTTGATCCAAAAACAGAAGTAGTTTCTGAGTCAGATTCATCTAGATCTGATATCCCAGATACTACACTTAAATTAACAATAGATGAATTGGATCTTCCAACCAGAATTTATAATTCTCTAAGGAATGGCGGAATTGAAACAATTGGACAGCTAGTAGAAGCTCCTAGAAAAGACCTTATTTCTATGAGAAATATGGGAGGAAAATCTATCTCTATAATTGAAGATAAGCTTAAAGAAAAAGGGATAGAGCTGTCTGCCTAATATAAATCCGAAATTCGAATTTCGAAACTCGAAACAAAAAAATTTTGAAAGATTAAAGTTTTGAAAATTGTTTCGTATTTCTGATTTCGAGCTTCGGATTTTTTAGATTATGAGAAAACAAGTTTTTGGTAGAAAATTTAAAAGAGATTCAAATGAAAGAAAAGCCTTATTTAATGGTCTTATTTCTTCTATGATAATGTATGGAAAAATAAGTACAACAGAGGAAAAAGCAAAATCCATAAGAGCTGATCTAGAAAAAATGGTTACAAAGGCGAAGAAAGAAGAAATCAACGCAAGAAGACTTTTATCAGGTAGCCTTAAAAAGCATGAGCTAGATAAGATGATTTCAGATATTGCACCAAGATTTAAGAATAGAGCTGGAGGATATACAAGGATTGTAAGAGCGGGAAATAGATTTAATGATAATGCATCGATGGTTATAATGGAATGGGTGGAGGGCGAAGCAGTTGCTCCGAAAGTAGAAGCTAAAGAATCAAAGAAAGAAGCTAAACCCAAGGAAGTAAAAGCTAAAGCAGTTAAGGTAAAGACAGTTAAGAAACCAGCAAAGAAAACAGAAGGGAAAACTAAATAATGAAAGCAACAAGAGCAGCAGAAATAAAAAGAGTGTGGCATTTGATTGATGTAGATGGTAAAAATCTAGGTAGAACGTCAACTGAAATTGCAGGACTTTTAATGGGAAAAGGTAAACCATACTTTGTTAAGAACTTAGACTGCGGAGATTTTGTAGTTGTAATAAATTCAGATAAAGTTGCAGTTACAGGAAATAAAGAAACAAAAAAAGTTTACAGAAGACATTCTGGATATCCAGGAGGATTTAAAGAAGAAACGCTTGGAGAGCTTAGAAATAGAAAATCTTCTGATATAATAGTTCACGCTGTAAAAGGAATGCTTCCTCAAAACAAATTAAGGGATGAAATGCTAGGAAGACTTAAGGTATTTGGTGGAGTTGAGCATACATTTTCAGATAAATTTACAAAGAAAGGTACAAACTAAATATGGCAGAAGAATTAAAAACACAAGTTGGGGGAACAAAAAAATATAAGGAATTTATGTTTGCTGTAGGACGAAGAAGAGCAGCAGTGGCTCGTGTTAGAGTCTATTCTAAAGTTCCAGATGCTCTAAAATTTGAAGAATACGAAGTTAAGAAAGGCGATTTAGTTGTTAACGGAAGAAATATTTCTGAATATTTTAGTGGAGTTGTAGCAAAAGCTACATATGAAGAACCACTTAAATTAGCAGATGCATTGAATAAGTATGCTATTACAGCAAGAGTAGTCGGTGGAGGAACTGCATCTCAACTTGGAGCTTTTGTTTTAGGTCTTTCTAGAGCTTTAGCTGCAATTGATGAGGGAGTAAAGCCAGTGCTTCGAAAAAAAGGATTATTAACTCGTGATCAAAGAGTTAGGGAGAGAAGAAAAGTTGGAACTGGCGGAAAAGCAAGAAGACAAAAACAATCTCCAAAACGTTAAATTTTTCCTTCTTCTATCATTACCTTTACCCACGGTGCAAGGTTTTTAAAAATCCTCGAATCTTTATTTTTTAATTCTTCGAGACTTACCAAGAGAGCGTCATAGGAAAAATCTAAGTTTGGTTCAGGTTTACTATTTACTTCCACTGTTAAAACGTCACAAATCTCATGTTCTGTAAATTCGCTATTGGGATCCTTTGCTTTATAGTATATTGATCCAAGATTTTTTAAATTAGAATATTGATCTTCGTTAAGATTCCATTCTCTTTTTAAACAATCTCTTGCTGTATCTTTACTAGTTTGGAGCTTTCCTTTTATAAATAGCTGGTGTGAAGATGAGGTTACGTCGTAAGTTTTGTCAAAAGCTGGATGTCGCCTATGTTGGATTATGAGTTTATTATTAAAAAAAATTGTTACTGTTATAGCTTTATGAAGAATTCCATTTTTATGTGCTTCCCATTTTTCAATCTCTCCTAATATATTTCCTTTCTCGTCAACTTTAGCAATAAGTTGCTTTTGTTTGTAATAATTAAGCATCATTTTCCTTCGTTTCTTTTTGTTTGTGAATAATAATAAATTGCATCTGCTAGGTCATCTTCAGTTACTTCAGGGAATAATTTATCTTCTGCAAAAAACAATACAGAGTGTTTTCCGTTCAGAAAACCCACATCAGATGTTCTTTTTTCGCTGGTTCTAAAGATTAAATCTGCTGATCTTATTAAGCCTTCAGTGTCTCTTAATTTCCAAATCGTTTCTTCATTTATTTCAAAGTTTGTTTGCCTGGCTTTTAAAGCGCTTCTTACGTTAGAGTCTTCTCCGCCGAAGTCCAGCGCCAGACAGACAATCTGACCAGTATTATTCTTAGTTTCTCTCTCAGCCTTTTCTATCTTATTAAGCAGATTTTTTGGTAATCTATCGCGTCTCCCGAGATGAACAAATCTGGAGTTGTACTCCTTAATTTCATCTAAGTAGTTGTCTATTATGAATCCGAAGATTCGCATGAGATTCTTAATTTCCCCAGTGTCTCTTTTCCAATTGTCAGAAGAAAAACCCCAAAGTGTCACTGTTTTTATCGGAAATGGTCTGAAAAATCTAAGTAAATTAATTGCTACTTTAAATCCTTTTTCATGTCCCCAAAATGCAGGTTTATTGTTTTTCGAAGCATACCTTCTGTTTCCATCAGGAATTATAAAAATATGTTTAGGAAAATTTTCATCGGACACTTCTCCTAGTTTGGGATATTTTTTTATAGCTTCTTTTCTTTTTTCAGAAAGATCATTCATGGTAGTTAATTATACTTGAGAGGAGGCTAAAGAACAAATTTATGGTAAAATACTTGTGATTTCGGGGTGTAGTTTAGTGGTAGAATGCGCGGCTGGGGGCCGTGTGGTCCAAGTTCGATTCTCGGCACCCCGACTAATCTCTTACGAAATCGGTTCTTGAATTTTACTGAAATGTAGTCTATTATTTTGACATGGCAAGGACCGCAAAAAATCCACTTCCAGCAGTTGAAAAAGTAGAGCAATCCGCAAAGCTTGACGCAGTTAGGATGGCTATGGAGCAAATTGAAAAGCAGTATGGTAGAGGTTCTATCATGCGTATGGGGGAAGCAGCTCAGAAGCTAGATATCCAGGTAATTCCCACAGGAATTCTTCCTGTGGACATAGCGCTGGGAGTTGGTGGGCTTCCAAGAGGTAGAATAATTGAAATCTATGGACCAGAAGCTTCTGGAAAAACCACTTTAGCATTGTCTTTGATTGCTGAAGCTCAGAAAACAGGCGGAGTAGCAGCATTTATTGATGCAGAGCATGCGCTGGATCCGATTTGGGCAGAAACAATTGGTGTGAAGTTAGATGACTTATTAATTTCTCAACCAGACACTGGAGAGCAAGCACTGGAAATTGCAGAAAGCCTTATTAGATCCGGGGGAATTGATGTCTTAGTAATTGATTCAGTCGCGGCGCTTGTCCCAAGGGCAGAAATAGAAGGAGAAATGGGAGATGCTATGGTAGGTCTTCAGGCTAGGCTTATGTCTCAAGCTTTAAGAAAGCTTACCGGAGTGATTTCTAAGTCTAAAACAGTTGTAATTTTTACTAATCAGCTAAGGCAAAAAATTGGGGTCATGTTTGGAAATCCAGAAACTACAACTGGAGGTTTAGCGCTTAAATTTTATGCTTCAGTACGTCTTGATTCTAGAAAAATAGAAACTTTAAAAGATGGAGATAAGGTAATTGGATCTCGTCATAGAGTAAAAATAGTAAAAAATAAAGTTTCCTCGCCTTTTAGAATTGCAGAATATGATGTTATGCAGGGTGGGATTTCTCGTGAAGGAGCAATTGTAGATGTGGGAGTTGAGATGGGGATTATTAATAAATCAGGGGCGTTTTATAGATATGGGGAAGATATGTTAGGTCAAGGAAAAGAAGCAACGAAGGACTATTTGAAAGAAAATCCAAATCTGGCAAAAAAGATTACAGATGAGATTATGAAGAAAAATAAATCAGACGGAACCCCTGTCGAAGTGGGAGTTGAAAACGATGAAGATTCTGATAGTGAAGAATCTTAAATGGACACGGATATCATTTTTGCCCGCTATTACAATCTGTCTCTTAGATACCTCTCATATAGGCCTCGTAGTGAAAAAGAAGTTCTAGATTATCTAAAAGAAAAGCAGAAAAAATCTCCAGGATTAACAGATGAGATGATTTTTTCAATTATGTCTAAGCTTCAAGAATACAAATTTATAAATGATCTAGAGTTTGCAAAATTTTGGATAAAACAGAGAACGCAGTTTAGAAACAGGCCCCTTAGGGTTATTAGGTATGAATTAAGTCAGAAGGGGATTTCACAAAGTTTAGTAAGCGAGTTGCTTGAAGATCGAGAAAATAAAGATATAGATTACGAAAGTGCTAAAAAGTTAGCTGAAAAGAAATTGGATTTCTATAGAGCTTTGGAGCCTAAAAAAAGACATGAGAAAGTAATGAATTATTTACTTAGAAAAGGTTTTTCTTATGATATAGTTAAAAAAATATTTTCCTAGATTTTTAATTAAAGAATTGTATTTCATTAGCCTCGCAAGGCCTGGCCTTGCGAGGCTAACTTTGATTTTCTAAAGCATAAGTAATATAATACGCATTAGACAAGAAGAAATTGTCAAAAGAGGATTATGAAATCTAATTTATACCTCAATTTGATAGAAGGATAAGCTTCCGGATTTATTTCCGAATTTCTTTTTATTCTTAGTTTATGGCTGATCAAGATTTAATCCAATTAGAAAAAAAATTAATAGAAAGACAAGAAAAACTCGATGAAGCGCGGGAAGATTTGGAGCGCGAAAAAAAGCAAATTGCAGATAAAAAAGATGAATACATAGAAAAACTTCAAAAAGTTTCAGGGTTAACTTCAGAGGAGGCAAAGAAGGAGTTACTTCTCCAAATAGAAGAAAAAGAAGCGCAGATTTTAGCAAAAATAATTAGAGAAAGAGAAGAAGAGGCAAAAAGAACTGCAGATAAAAGAGCGCAAGAGATAGTAGTGGAATCAATGCGCCATGGTGCCGTTAGTTATATTCCAGAATATACAGTCTCTATCGTTAGAATTCCTGATGAAGAAATAAAAGGAAGAATAATAGGGAAAGAAGGAAGAAATATTAGGGCTTTTGAACAGGCTACGGGTGTCGATGTGGACTTAGATGAGGAAGGAGTGATTAGGCTTTCATCTTTTGATCAAGTCAGACGTGAAATTGCCAGAAGATCACTTGAGAAGCTTATTAAGGATACTAGAGTTCAGCCTTTTAGGATAGAAGAAATAGTTGAAGAAACAAAAAAAGAAGTTGAGAAGATTATGTTTGAAGAAGGAGAAAAACTTTCACATGAAGTAGGTGTATTTAATCTTCCAGCAGATCTTATCGCAGTTTTAGGAAGAGCAAAGTTCAGAACATCATATGGTCAAAACTTAACACTTCATTTGCTCGAAACAGCAAAAATAGGAACTCATATCGCTGAAGAAATTAAAGCAGATGTAAATATAGTGAGGATCGCCTGTATGCTTCATGATATTGGAAAGGTCGTTCCAGGAGAAGGAAGCCATGTTAAATTAGGAGTAGATTTGCTTAAAAAGCATAATATTCCTGAACCTATTATCAATTGTGTTGCTGAGCATCATGAGGATAAGCCTTTTTCATCAGTCGAATCTGTAATTGTTCATATCGCTGATCAAATTTCTGGAGCAAGACCTGGTGCGCGTTACGAAGACATAGAGGAATATGGTGTAAGGCTTTCTGAGATGGAGGATATCGCTAAGAAATATGATGGAGTAGAGGATGCTTATGCTTTTGAAGCTGGAAGAGAGCTTCGGGTGATCATTAATCCTGGTAAGTTGAATGATTCAGAAACAACACTTATTGCTGATAAAATAAGAGAAGAAGTAAGTAGATCTTTAGCAATTCCAGGAGAAGTGAAAGTCACTGCTATTAGAGAATTCCGCGCGGTCTCGGGAAATGAGTAAATTTCATCCCTCTTGACAAGCTATTTGATTGCATTGTATTGTAAGTCTGATTGAGCATTCTTCGTTTTTCTTTTTCAACTTTAGAGGTAGGTGATTTGTATGACTAAAAAAGATTTGATAGTGCATGTTGCTAAGAAAGCAAATTTAACAAATAAAGCCGCAAATGATTCAGTTACGGCTATGCTCAATGGTATTAGAGATTCACTTAAAAAAGGAGAGAAAGTGGTAATAACTGGTTTTGGAACTTTCAGTATTAGAAATAGATCAGAACGTCCAGGAAGGAATCCGAAAACAGGAGAAAAAATAACACTACCTGCCCGCCGCGCGCCAGGTTTTACTCCAGGAAAAACTCTTAAAAAAGCGGTTAAATAATAATGCCGGGAAGGTAGTAAGCCAGATTCTGTTTTAATCTGCAATCTTTCTCATTGTGATGTTTAGTCACCTGTCCTGATGTTATCAGGATGCCCCATTTTTAATGCTCGCCTTAAAAAAGCTCAAACGCATTGGTCATGGGTTGCAGCAGGTAGGATTGCCCGTTTCATAACTACTCGTCTCTGTTGCTCTCAAGTTTTGTCAATTCAAAACCTGTACTTAATTCCGTTTAGTAGTCTAAGAATTTAGTCACCAGCTATCACTAGTCAGAGCTTATGCTCCATCCCTGTTTTAAGATCTGTCTGGACTTTCCTGTCCTAATGTATCGGACTAGCAGATCTTCTTCCCGGCATCAGTATTATACCATATCAGCTTATAGTATTACAAAGAAGTTTATATTCACAGTTGACGCAAAGTACACTTCCCGAGCAATTAAATTCACTTTTTTCTATATCTTTTATTTTTTCTAATAGATTGTTCTCAAGTTCCTCTAAATCTTTAGTATTAAAATTCATTGACTTTTTAGTATTTCCGTCTAGGAAATGAAGAGTTAGGGTTATATTTTCTGCATTCTTATTCAATACTTCGTCTCTAACTCTACTTGCTGCTAGGGCGTAAATTGCAAGCTGTAGTTTGTGTGCTTCTTCTGCTTTTGGATTATCTTCACCAGTTTTATAGTCAATAATTTCTATTCCGTTTCCTTTGGAATCAATTCTATCTATTTTCCCAAAAACCTTAATTCCATTTTTTAAATTAAAGTTAAAAGGATATTCAAGTTTTAAGGGTATATTGATTTTTTGGCATTCCGTGGAATAGAACTTTTTTAAGACTTCTTTTGCCTGGGCGAATCTTTCTTCCTCATGCTTTTTGTTTACATATCCCTCACTTTCCCATTCTTCTTGGAGAATTTTTAGCAGTTCTTTTTCAGATGGGTAAGTATTTCTTTCTTGTGCGAGTTTGTAGAAATTCTGAAGTGTTGCATGCATGGAAATTCCAAAACTCTGAGCCGAAGTTGCAGGGCTTGGAATATTAAAGATTACCTTTGCCTTATAATGCAACGGACAAATATCAAACATCTGTAGGTTTGAAAAGGTAATATAGTTTACTTTATAATCTATCTTTTTTTCTTCAACTTCTTTTAAGTCCTCATATGAAGAAAGAACTTCTGGTAAGGACAATTGTTTTACGCTTTTCTTTATTTCTTGATCTTTTTTTAATTTTGGCAAAGCCTCATAGATAAATGGAGAAATTTTTTTTACTCTCTTTCCGGTTCCATAGAAATCTGCCGCTGTAAAATATAATCTTTCCCGTGCTCTTGTCATTCCTACATAGAATAATCTTCGCTCTTCTTCTAGATGGAAATCAGTTCCGTCTGCTAATTTTTCCTTAAGTATCTCTACAGGTAGAGGAATTTTTTCTGATCTTTCGCGAGATGGGAATCTATCTGAAACAAGATTCACTAAGAAAACTATTTTAAATTCGAGTCCTTTTGAGGAATGTACTGTTAAGATATTTACTGCATTTCTATCTCTTAAATCAACATCTGCGGCTGTAGGACTATCTCCCATTTGAAGCATGAGATTGAGCCACTCAGCTAATATAAATATATTTGCGTCAGCCCTTTCCATTTCAAAGTTTTTAATTCTATCAAAGAATTTTGCCACATTCTGTATTCTTTTTTCATCTTTAGTGGATTTTGTTTCATTAAATGTTTCATATAATCCGGAGTCAACTAAGAAATCATAAAGTACT
Organism: uncultured Gammaproteobacteria bacterium; assembly: GCA_964416505.1. GTDB lineage: Bacteria > Patescibacteriota > Microgenomatia > Levybacterales > UBA12049 > 2-01-FULL-39-10-A. Next base: position 97,895 of record CAYQEJ010000004.1, on the reverse strand, counting down.
TGTCCAGCTTGTTCTTTTTTACTTTTTTCTAAGTGACTCAAAACCATTTTTCGAAAATCTATAAGTTTCTCCTTAGTATTTTCTTTTAGGAAAGACTGATCCGGGGTTTCAAGTGCTTCGAAAAGTGTTAAGTTTTTCTTCTTTGCAAAGTTTAGTAAATAATTAAGTTCGAGATAAGGAATTTTAAAAATGTCCATAGATAAAACTCTGAAAAGAGAAATTGTGTCAGAGAGATTAGTCAAAAAAGTAATGTATGCAATTAAATCTTTTATTTCTTCCTGTTGAAATAAATACCCAGGTCCTAAAAATTGATATGGAATTTTTCTTCTTGCTAAAGAAGATGTAATAAGTTGCGAATGATTATTTGCTCGAACCAGAATTGCAATATCTTTATAATCATATTTTTTAGATAGTTCATTAATTTTTTTAGAAATTTCATCCGCTTCATCTTCGGATCTTTGTTCATAAATCATTTCGATTTCAATATCTGGATTTTTGGTTTCAGAAATAAGTTTTTTATTTATATTTTCAACGACCTCTAATCTATTAGGATTATTATTTTGAATTAAGGAATATGATGCATCAAGAATTATTTGGGTAGATCTGTAGTTTTTGTTTAAGGTAATAATTTTTGCTTGTGGAAAATTATTTTTAAATTGAAGAACATTGGAAACTGCAGCGCCTCTGAATCTGTAAATTGATTGATCATCATCAGCAACTACAGTAAGATTTTTGTTCTCTCCAGCTAAGAGAATTGATAATTCATTTTGGGCATAGTTAGTATCCTGGAACTCATCAACTAAAACAAATTTAAATTGATCCTGATATCTTTTAAGAATATTTTTTCTTTCTCTAAATAACTTTAATGTATTGGAAATTAAGTCAGAAAAATCCATTACGGAGCTCTTGATTTTTATTTCTTCATAATTTTTATATGCATTAGCGAGTTCTAGGTATTGTTCCTTCTCTTCGATATCTTTATTTTTATTTGCCCATTCTAAATATTCTACCGGGGTAATATCTTCATCTTTTAATCTAGAAAAATGTGTTAAGAGTGCTTCTAGAAATTTAGTGGGATTTCCTAGAGGTCTGAATTTTTTCAAACCGAGCTCAAAAATATTCTGTCTCATTAGGAACACCGACTCTGATTCAGAAATTAGTTTATAACTTGGATCAAGTCCTATGCTATGTGCTTCATCTCGAAGTATTCTGTCGCAAAAAGAGTGGAAAGTGTAGATCCATAAATTTGTGTAGCCATATGGAAGCAGCTTATCAATTCGATCCTGCATTTCGTATGCAGCCTTTTCCGTAAATGTTAAAGCTAGTAGAGAGTGTGGGGGATTTTTTTCGTCAATTATTAGATGTCTAATTCTTTCAGTAATAACAGTTGTCTTTCCAGTGCCTGCTCCTGCAATGATTAAAAGCGGACCTTTTCCGTGTTCTACCGCGCTAAGTTGTTCTGGGTTAAGTTTTTTTTCTGCCATTTGATGAGTTTGGAGTGGTATTAACTCTATCATAAGTAGCTGTTATAATCAAACGAATCAAAATGAAAAAAGCAGAAAAAATTATTCTTGAGTTTCAAAAAAAAGATGAATTAAATAAAAATATTTTTATATTTTATTTTGATAAAAAAGTAGATTTTTTACCAGGACAGTATATAAGACTTAATTTGCCTATTCCTAATCCTGATGAAAAAGGAACATCAAGATATTTTACTATTTCATCAAGTCCATTGGATAAATTTATAGCAATTACTACTAGAATCGGAAAAAGCAGTTTTAAGAAATATTTAAAAAACTTAAAATCAGGAGATAATGTAAACGCGTTTGGTCCAATGGGATATTTTAATTTTGATCCAAAAAATAGAGAGGAGCAAATTTTTCTGTCTGGTGGCATGGGAATTACTCCTTTTCATTCAATCATAAAATTTATAGATCAAGAAAAAATTAATACCAAAATTAAATTAATCGCTTCTTTTTCAAAAAAAAATGATGTTATTTTTTATGATGAGTTAAAGGAGATTGAGTCAAGAAATGAAAACTTAAAAATTATTTTTAATGTTACAAAAGAAAAAATAAAAAATTTTGAAAATGAAAGAATATCAGAGGAATTAATCCAGGGGTATTCTAAAAATTATAAAAAAGCGAAGTATTATATAGTTGGTTCTGAAGATTTTGAATATGGAGTATATGAGATTATTAAAAGTATTGGGATAAAAGAGGAAAAAATATTTAAAGAAAATTTCCCAGGGTATTAACTTGGTAATGTATTTTGTTCTTCAGGTTCTAAATTTCTTGTGCTATCAAGTTTTTTCCCAATTTTTTGAAAAGAAGATAATAAATTATTGAATTGAGCCGATGAGTTTCCAATATGCTTTCCTAATACTCCTAAATTTTCATTTACCTTATCGTAATCTACTTTTAATCCTCTAAGTAGTGCGAATACTTCACGAGATTTTGATTCAATTTTCTTTCCCTCGAATGATAGAAGAATAACCTGGAGATGAGCATAAAGAGTTGTGGGTGATACTGCATAGACTCTCATTTTTCTAGCGTAGTCTAGAAGTTCAGGATTATTTGCAACTTCATAATAGACTGGTTCTGAAGGTATATACATAAGACAGAAATCCATAGTTCCTTCATCGGGTAGAATATATTTCTTCGAAATGGCATCGATATGTTTTTTAACATCTCTAACGAACTCTTTTTTATAAGATTCTTTTTCTGTTTGAGATTCACTTTTATTCATTTTTTGGAAATTTTCCATGGGAAATTTAGAGTCGATTGGTAGAATCCCTGCATCTGTTTTTATTGCAGCATCAACTTTTTCACCAGAGCGAAACTGGTATTGGAGATTAAAACTGTTTTTAGGAAACGTTTGGGAAATTAAATCTTTTAATACTTCTTCTCCGATATTTCCTCTAAGCTTTGGGCTTTTTAGGAAATCCTGAAGTTCTCGCATGCTTCTTCCTATCTCCGACATTTGTCCTACTTCTTTTGATACATCTCTGATAACCTCAGCTGCTTTAGTTAGTCTGTCATTAATTTGTTTATTATTTTCTTGAAGAGTTCTTGTCATTTCTAAAGAGGAGTTTCTCATAGACTGATTGAGGCTTTTATTAGTTTCATCAAGGGAAGTTTGCATGCTTTTAAGCCATTCCACTAAAGCATCGTTGGATTCAGGATTATTTTTATTTTTTTTATTCAAAAGAAAGTACAAAGAGAAGAATCCTATTAGAAGAGTTGCAATTATTATGAGCAGGTCTATTTGCATGGATCAATATTTTACCACATTAGTCAAAGTATAAATTAGGATTGGCGTCGATTTCCCGCCATTCTTTTTTTTGATCGTTATAAAAAGCAGTTGCCGCAATCATTGCACCATTATCAGTGCAAAGATATTTTGGAGGGGCAATTAGCTTACTATTTAAATTAGAACCTGATATTGAGTTTTCAAGTTCTTCTCTAAGTTTTGAATTGGCTGCAACTCCTCCACCAATGAGTATTTTTTTGGCGCCAAATTCCCTAGCTGCGTTTAGAGTTTTTTTTACTAAAATTTCAATAATTACTTTCTGAACACTGGCGCATAAATCATTTTTTGTTTGTTCATTTATGCTTTTTATAGAACTTACCTCTCTAAGCACAGCAGTCTTTAATCCGCTAAAACTGAAATCATAATCTTTTGATCCGATCAATGGTCTTGGAAAATTAAATTTTTTCGGATCACCTAGTTTTGCAAATGTTTCTATATGAGGTCCACCAGGATAGGGAATATTTAAAAGTCTTCCAATTTTATCTAATGCTTCTCCTGCTGCATCGTCTCTAGTTCCTCCAAGCCAAGTAATATCTCCATGATTTTTTATAAGAATAAGGTCAGTGTGTCCCCCTGAAACAATTAGACCTATTGCAGGAAATTCAATCTGTTCATTTGTTTTCTGGGAGATCCAATTCGCATAAATGTGTCCATAAAGATGATTTGCTGGAATAATCGGGATTCCTGTTGCATAGGAAATTGCTTTTGCAGTCTCAACACCAATCAGAAGTGATCCAATTAAGCCCGGACCATATGTTACAGATATTGCATCTAAATCTGTAATATTAAGTTTTGCTTGATCAAGCGCTTCTTTGACAACAGGAATTATGTACTTTACTTGTTCTCTTGCTGCGTTTTCTGGAATTATTCCACCTGTTTTCGAATGCATAACCAATGAAGAAGCAACAGTATTTGATAAAAGTTCAACTTTTTCTGCCTTGGTTTTTCCTTTAATTATTGCTGCGCCTGTTTCATCGCAACTACTTTCGATGCCTAGAATTAGCATAAGTTAGAGGTTTTCTATTTTAATAATTGTACCTTTTACGATATTTAATTTATCACTTAGTCCAGCATTAATTTCCAGAACCTTATCAGCTTCTTCTTCTGGTTGGTAAATATCTAAAGGAGAGTTTGCGTTAACTGGTTTTGCGTTTTTTACTACATCTACAACTTTTCCATTTCTAATAAAAATAATATCTATTGGAAATTTCATGTCTTTCATCCAAAAAGAATATTTTGAAGAATTTTCAAATAAGAAAAGCATGCCCTCTTTGTCTGTGAGTTTATTAGTTTTTGAAAGACCTATTTCTCTTTCTTTTTCACTGTCGGCGATTTTTGCATTGAAAGTGGTTGTCCCAACAGTGACTTTTGTGGTTTGTCTACTTAAAACATAACTGATTATTAATAATGCGAGAAATATAACTACAATTGCACCTAATAAAAGTCGAATGTTTTCTTTTAGAAATTTTGATAAGCTTTCCATTATTTTATTTTATTGATAAGAGCAGTAGTTGAATTATTATCAATCAATTTAATTACAGTTTTTAGTTTTGTTCCAGTTTCTTCGCATTGAATTTTTCTTTTTTCGGTTTGCGAATCTCCTTCTGTTATTGCAACAACGTCAGGCTTAATTTGAGACATTAGTCTATCATATTCTAAATCTGATGTCACGCCTTTTAAGGGAATAACGTAATCAACGCTCTTTATAGAACTAACTATTATTTGCCTGCTGTGCGCATTATTTATTGGTCTATTATTTCCTTTTCGTTTTTTAATATTTTCATCGCTTTCAAGAAGAACTATGAGTATGTTTCCTTCTTTTTTTGCTGCCTCAAGAAAAAGTAAATGTCCAAGATGAAGAATGTCAAAACAGCCTCCTACTAAAACAATTTTTTTATTTTGTTTTTTAAGTATACTTATTTCAGAAGAAATATTTTCAGTTTCTAGAATTTTTCCCACTATTCTTTTGTGCCTCTTAAGAATACTGCCTGCCATGGTCTATAGTTTGAAACAAATGTATCTTCGGAGATAATTTTTCCATCTCTTTTTACGATTCTGGAAAAAGTTGACTTCGCGCCGGGAGCAGCAAAATCCACTTGTTTTATTTGACCCTTGGGTAAAGAAGGATCATCTTCATATTTTGCTTCAGGAGCAGGAACCTGATTGGTTATTACTGGACTAGATACTTCAGAAATTCTTCCATCACTAGTTCCATAAAACATAAAAGTTAACCTAAGTTCTACGGGATCAACTATTGTTTGGATTAGTATATGATGACCAGTGTCATTTTTGAATTTAAAATCAACGCTTGGTACATAAACTGTTGCATCAATTCCTGGTGGAGAATCCTGTTCATAGTAACCAACTCTGTATGCATGTGGATGTCTCTCGACTATGGGAAGACCTGCATTTAGAGCAGCTCTAAAAAGTGTAGTTGATACCTGACAAACTCCTCCCCCGTCTCCTAAAACCGTTTTTCCCCCGGATATAACATATGCTTGTTTGTATCCTGTAAGCGAAGAGACATCTCCTACAGCTTTTGCAAAAGAAAATATTTCACCTGGGGCGACAAGCACTCCATTTACTCTAGACGCAGCAAGTGCAACATTATAAATTCTACTGTCAATTGAGTGTTGATATAAAGATGTACCTGTTCCGATAAGTTCTCTTATTCCCATCTGATTTACTTTGTCTGTCGTGAGATTTGGTTTTAAAATTTTTATTGGAATTTGGATAATCACCACTTTTTGAAGAGAATTTCCTAAGACTGCTTTAGCTTGCGAAAGTAGTTTATTATTCAATTCTTCTTTATTTACTTCTCGGCCATCGGATGAAGCTTTAAATTCTGTTACTCTCCCATTTTCAAATGTAAATACCGCCTCGACTGGTTTTGTATTTATGTTTTCAATAAGTGGTTCAAGCTTTTTATCTAGTTTTTCACTTGAATATCTGTATGCAGGGGAAAGATTTATCCCAATTGTATATGCCTGAAAAATTAAACTTAAATTTGTAATTGGGTCTTTTGAGCGGCCAATGCTGATAGCCTGTTCAGCTAGTAGGTTTTCATCGTATCCAAAATCAATTTCTTTTGCAGAAACTGTTGCGATTTCGTCATCAAATTTAAAAACAAAAACACCATTTGAGGCTTTATCATTTTTTTCTTGAATGTGCTTTACAACTTGTTCTTTTGATTTGCTACCAAAATTAACATTATCGATTGTTATTCCTGGATAAATTTTATTTTTATAGTATTTTTGAAATCCTATGTAGGAAAAACTAGAAATTAAAAATAGAGCCATTACGGCTCCCATCGAGAACCAAAAGACAGTTTTGCTTGCTGATTTTAAGTGAGCTTTTTTTATGCTGTTTATCTTTTTTATGGAAGATTTCATTGTGGCTAAGATCATGATATTATACTATATAAGTATGCCAGAAGGAACAATCTTTCAGGATGGGGTTTCTGACGTTCAAAATAATCCCACTAATATCCCTCAATCCCAAAATGAATCTGTAGTTAATGAAAAAAAACATTCAAGATTTTCCCCAAGAGGAATTTTAAAAATTGGATTTTTAATTTTCTTAATCTTAACGGTTGTGTTTATTGCTTCATCAATTATTAATCGAGGGAACAGGGGTAAAGCTGAAGAAGTTACTATTTCTTACTGGGGGGTTAATGAAGACCCTGAGGTAATAAATCCTGTAATATCCGATTTTGAGAAAAAAAATCCGAATATAAAAGTATCGTATTCCCAAGAAGATATAATTGATTATAGAGAAAAGCTTACAACAAGAATTGAGAACGGTAATGGGCCAGATGTATTCATGTTCCATAACACATGGTATCCAATATTTAAAAATAATCTTTCTCCCCTTACGCAGGAGACAATTTCCAAAGAAGAATTTACTAAAAGATTTTACAATGTAAATGAAGACGACTTAATTAAAAATGGTGCAATTTATGGTATTCCGTTAGAGATGGATACTCTAGCGCTTTTCATAAATACCGCTATTATTGAAAGTGCTTCTAAAAGTTTTAACAGGCAATTAGTTGCACCGAAAACATGGCAAGAATTTATTGACTTAAGTGAAGTTTTAACGAAAAGAGATGAAACAGGAAAAATAGTTATAGGTGGTGCTGCGATTGGGACTTATGACAATATAAAAAATGCACCTGATTTAATTTCTCTATTGTTTGCGCAAAATGGAGTAAATATAAAAAAACCAAATGAATTTGTAGAAAAAATATCGGATGCGCTTACTTTCTATACCACTTTTGCATTAAATGAAAATTCGGTTTGGGATGTTACTCTGGAGCCTTCAATGGAAGCTTTTTCTCAGGGTAAGGTTGCAATGATTTTTGGATATCATAGGGACTTTGTCGAAATTAAATCAAAAAACTCAGATCTTGATTTCAGGGTTTATCCCGTTCCGCAGTTATTGCAAGATAGTAAAGCTAACATAGCAAGTTATTGGGTAAATGGAGTTTCTTCTAGAGGTTTGCATCAAAAAGAATCGATGTTGTTTATGAAATTTTTATTAAGCGAGGAGACTCAAAGAAAAATATATGAACAGCAAGTAAAGAAAAATGGTTTAGGAAAAGTTCCCGCTGGAAAAAGTTTGATAGCTGAATTTAAAAATTCTGATATTAAAGTTTTCTCTGATCAAGGCCTAAATGCTGTTTCTAGTCCTTTCGCGGACTCAACGTTTGACTCAAGTCTTAATTTGGAATCAAATAAGCTTTTGCAGGAAAGTATAAATTCTATATTGCAAAATGAAAACGTAGATAGTGCTTCAGGATCTATAATTGATGGACTTAATTCCGTTTTCCAAAAACTTGAACCTCAGCCAACGGTTAAAAAGTAAAAATTAATATTTTTCATTAACTCTAGGACATTGACATTGATTTAGATTTGATTTATCATCTTCCAGAACTTATTTCCCACCAACTGCTCTTTGGAGGGATTTTTATTATGGATAGTAAAAAAATATATTTAACAAAAGAAGGTTTAGACGAACTAAAGAGAGAATTGGAAGAGCTCACGAAAGTTAAAAGACCTGAAGTTTTAGAAAGAGTTTCTCAAGCCAGAAACATGGGAGATCTCTCTGAAAACGCAGAATATACAGTAGCTCGTGAAGAATTATCCTTTATAGATGGCAGAATTGATGAGCTTGAAGAGCTTTTAAAGCAAGTTGCGATAATTAGCAATAATCATTCAAATACTATAAAATTAGGTTCAACAGTGAAAGTAAACACAGATTCAGGAAAAGAAACATTTACAGTAGTAGGAGAATGGGAAGCGGATCCTAAAGAAAGTAAAATCTCTCATGAATCTCCTTTGGGAAAAGCTCTTTTAGGTAAAAAGGTTGGCGAAAAGGTAGAAGTTGAAGCTCCAGCAGGGAAAATTATTTACACGATAGAAGCAATAAATTAATATGGCTAATGATCTGATGCTCGCAGTTCTTAAGGAAAACAAAGCACCAGGCGTTTCTATTAAAAAAATCCCCATCCCCAAGCCTCTAGATGGAGAACTCTTAGTAAAAGTAAAAGCAGCCTCAATTTGTGGTACAGATATCTCGATTTATGATTGGACTCCCTGGGCAGAAGGGCATATCGCTCCACCAATCGTGATAGGTCATGAGGTAGTAGGAGAAATTCTTGAAATCAACGGAGATAATCCAAAAGGTTTAAAAATTGGAGACTTAGTTTCATCTGAAACTCATATTTATTGTGGAAAATGTTATCAATGTGAAATTGGCAATAAGCATATTTGTGAAAATATGGAGCTTTTTGGAATTGGAAGAAATGGTGGATTTGCAGAGTATGCGACAATTCCAATTAGAACATCATGGAAAAATGATCCTAGAGTTCCTTTGGAGGCAATGAGTTCTCAAGAGCCTCTTGGAAATGCCGTTCATGTAGCAAAAAAAGCAGAAGTTGAGGGGAAAACGGTTTTGGTAACGGGACTTGGTCCTACCGGATTATGTGCAGTGGCAGCTGCTAAGGCCTTTGGTGCGAAGAAAGTAATCGCTCTCAACCGTGGAGAATATAGAAGAAAGCTTGCGGAAAAAATGGGTGCAGATGAGATTTATGACAAGCTTCCTGAAAAATATTTAAATAAGATAGATGCTGTTTTAGAAATGTCGGGAAATCCAGACGCTATTCAAACAGCTCTTGATGCAGTAAGAATAGCTGGAGTAATAATAATTTTTGGAATTCCTAAAGCACCTGTTGCAGTTGATTTTGGTAAGTATTTTATAAATAAAGAATTAAATTTAAAAAGCGTTTTCGGTAGAAGAATTTGGGAAACATGGGAACAGACTTCGGAATTATTAACTTCGGGAAAAGTAGATTTATCTAAAATCATTACACATAGATTTGCTCTTAAAGATTTTGAGGAGGCTATGAAGGTAATGAAATCTGGAGAAAGCGGAAAAATAGTTCTTACCCCTTAACTATGGATGATTTTTATAAAGAACTTGAAGAAGTTGTAAAAGCTGGTGTTACTCCTAGGGTTATTCAATCAGGTCAAGGAGCATATCTTACTATTGATGGTGTAAGAAAACTCAATTTTTGTTCAAGTCATTATTTAGGATTAGCAGAAAATCAAAAAGTAAAAGATGCAGTGATTGCAGCTGTTGAGAAATATGGAATTGGGACAGGATATAGAACTTTGGCCGGAACACACGTTCTTCATTTAGAGCTCGAGGAAGCGATTGCTAAATTTAAAGGTACGGAGGCTGCGTTAACTTTTTCAAGTGCTTATTTGGCAAATGCTGCAGCAATTCAAACGATTATAGGTAAAGAAGATATAGTAATTTCTGATGAGTTAAACCATGCATCAATAATTGATGCAGTGAGATTATCAGGTGTAAAAAATAAATTTATTTACAAGCATGGAGATTCCGCTGATCTAGAAAAAAAACTTCAAGAAATAGATGAGATTCGAAAGAATGTTAAGTCTGATGGAAATTTACCATTAGTTCTTATAGTTACCGATGGAGTTTTCTCTATGGATGGAGATCTAGCTCCTCTTCCTGAGATTGTTGAACTAGCAGAAAAATATAATGCATTGACGATGGTTGATGACGCTCATGGTGAAGGAGTGATGGGGAAAGGTGGACGTGGTGTTGTCGATCATTTTGGCTTAGTAGGAAAAATTGATATTGAAGTAGGCAGCTTATCCAAAGCATTTTCTTCTTTGGGCGGATTTATTGCAGGAAATAAAACATTAATAGGCTATTATAAGCTGAAAGCGCGTCAGAGACTTTTTTCAATTGCGCTCTCAATTCCCGATACCGCAGCAGCTCTTGAAGCAATAAATATTCTTTCAGAATCGACTGAAACCGTTGATAAGTTATGGGAGAATGTAAAATATATAAAAGAAGAATTTAAGAAATTAGGATTCAATACCGGGAAAAGCGTAAGCCCCATTACTCCAGTTTTGATTGGAGATGAAGAAAAAGCAAAGGAATTCTCTAAAAAACTATACGAGATGGATGTATTCGCAACTCCGATTGTTTTTCCTATGGTACCAAAAGGCACAGCTCGAATTAGAGTTATTCCTTCCGCAGCACATTCAAGAGAGGATTTAGATAAAGGTATAGCAGCATTTAAAAGCGTAAAAGAAGAATTAGGAATTTAGCCTCATGAAATATGATGTCATAGTAAGCGGTGGAACATTTGATCTTCTTCATAAAGGACACAAAAGCTTTTTAGAAAAAGTAGCCCAATTAGGAGATAAAGTTATAATTGGAGTGACAAGCGATTCATATGTATCAAGATTCAAGAATAATAATTTTGAAGATTATAGAACTCGAGAACGAAATGTTTTTAATTTTTTAAAAACCCTTAAGGCCTCAAATAAGCTTGAAATTATTGAAATAGATGATATCTATGGTCCTCTCTTAGATAAAAATTTTAAAGTTTCGGCTGTAGCTGTGACGCCACAAACAAATAGAACTGTAATTGGAATTAATGAAGAAAGGAAAGCTATTGGTATTCCGGAAATTGCAGTTGAAGTTATCGAAATGGATCGAGCAGAAGATAATGGTTTAATATCAAGTACGAGAATCAGAAACGGAGAAATAAATAGAGATGGAAGACTATATGTTAAAGATGAGTGGATAAATAAAAGTTTAAAATTACCGCAAGAGATGCGACCTTTATTGCAAAAACCAATGGGAGATGTGCTTAAAAAAATATCAAGAAATCTAGATGGGCAAAAGATAATTACTATTGGTGACATAACAACTAAAGAATTTAACCTAAATAAAATTAATCAGATTCTTTCAATTGTGGATTTTCAAGTTCAGAGAAAGAAAAAGTTTGAAAAAATGGAAGACTTAAATTTCGAAAAGGAAATTAAAACAATTAAAATAAAAAACTCAGCGGGTGAAATTTCAGGGAGTATTTTTGAAGAAGTAAAAAAATGTATAGAGTCAAACAAGAAATATGTGATCTTAATTGATGGAGAAGAAGATTTAACGGTTTTGCCAGCTGTTCTCGTAGCTCCACTTGGGTTTTCTATTTATTATGGTCAGCCCTCTTTCGCTAAAGCTTCCAAGGGTAAACCTAATGAAGGAATGGTGGAAATAAAAGTAACGGAAGAGAACAAAGAGAAAATATTTGAAATTATCAGTAAATTTACTTTTTAAACTCCTAAAGAATTAATTGAGGCAAAAAAATCAATTTTGAGGTAAAATACGAATATGTTTTGGGCTGATAAAATTGCAAAAGATATTATTGATTCTGGAAAATACGTCCCCTATTGGGTAGATGATATGAAGACTCCTTCTGGCTATGCACATGTGGGCTCGCTTATGGGGCCTGTGATTCATAGTATGATTTTTCAAAGCTTAAAAGATCTTGGGAAAGAGGTAGATTATACATTTGTGATAAATGATTTCGATCCCGCAGATGATCTTCTCCCAGAAATAAAAGGTACTCATGAATCGGAACTTGGGAAGCCTTTAAAATTAGCAAAATCACCTGATCCAAAATTTGAGTCAATGGCAGATTTGTTTTCTACGGATTTTCTAAATGCAATAAAAAATCTGGGAGTTAATGTTAAAGTATTATCCTCATGGGAACTTTATCATCAAGGAAAGTTTGATGAGGTCATAAAAAAGGCACTAGATAATGCAGAAAAAATTCAGGATATCTATCAAAGAATTTCTGGAAGTCAGAAGAAACAATCCGGCTGGCTTCCTTTCCAGGTTATCTGCGAGCAATGCGGGAAATTGGGAACCACCAAAGTTTTCGCATGGGATTCTGAAAAAGTTTCATACAAATGTGAACCCAATTTGGTTAAATGGGCTGTCGGTTGTGGATATGAAGGGAAAATTACTCCCTTTGGTGGAACTGGGAAGCTTCCGTGGAAAGTTGATTGGCCAGCTCATTGGAAAGTGATTGGGGTAACAATTGAGGGGGCTGGAAAAGATCATGCTTCAAAGGGTGGTTCATATGATATTGCAATGGAAATATGCAAAGAGGTATTCGATTTCGCTCCTCCGTTTAGGCTCCCATATGAATTTATTCTAATCGGTGGCAAGAAAATGTCTTCCTCGAAAGGTTTGGGTCTTAAAGCACACGACTTAATAGAAATACTTCCTCCAAATGTAGCCAGGTTTTTGTTTGCAAGAAATGGAATTAAATCTCAAACAAATTTTGATCCCGAAGATAAGAATGCTATCCCCTCTCTTTTTGATGATTATCAAAAAGCAGCAGAAGCATATTTCAGTAAAAGTGATGAAGATTTAGGCAGAGCATTTGAAATTTCTCAAATAGAAGAAATAAAAAAACCACCAATGATTAGATTTTCGATTTTAACTTCTTGGGTGCAAATGCCAAACATGGATGGAAAGATTAAAGAAGGAGGATTGGAGGAATGGGCGAAATATGCCAGGGTATGGGTGGAACGGTTTGCTCCAGATGATCAAAAATTTACGGTTCAGAAAGAGTTGCCAAAAAATATTGACCTATCAGAAGAACAAAAAGAGCTTTTAAGAAAAACTGCAGAATTTATTTCTGAAGTAAAAGATCCTTCGGAGCTCCAAACTAAAATTTATGATTTAGGAAAAAGTCTTGAATTAGCATCTGGGGATACATTTTCGGCATTTTATAAAGCATTGATTGGAAAAGATCATGGTCCAAGGCTAGCTTGGTTTTTGCTTTCTCTGGATAAATCATTTGTGAAAGAAAGACTAGAAGAGGCCTCAAAATGAAAACTTCCAAGATAACTTTTGTCACAGGAAATAAGGCAAAAGCTAAAGAAGTTTCGAGAATTCTAAATATCCCTTTAGAAATATTAGAAACCGAAATTGAAGAAATTCAAGAAATTAATTTAGAAAAAGTTGCACTGAATAAGTTGAATCAGGCTTTCGGTATAGTAAAAGGCCCTGTGATTATCGATGACATTTCTTTAGAAATTAGCGCATGGAATGGATTTCCTGGGCCTTTGATTAAATGGATGTTAAAGTCCGAAAATGATACCGCAAATCTTCTTTTAAGATTATTAAAAAATGAAGAAAATAGAAAAGCTATAGCAAAGCTTGCGATTGGTTATCATGATGGAAAAAATCCTTATTTATTTATTGGGGAAATTGATGGAGAGATTTCCAAAGAAATAAGAGGGGAAAATGGTTTTGGTTGGGATCCGGTTTTTGTGCCAGACGGAGAAAGAAAAACTTTTGCCGAAATGACTCCTTCAGAAAAAGATAAAATTTCTCATCGTAAAATTGCGCTTAAAAAGTTAAGTGATTTCCTAAATGAGGCTAAAGTAGTATAATACGTCTATGATTGATATAAAAATAATTAGAGAAAATTCTGAGGAAATTGAAAAGGCAGCTCTTGCAAAAAGAGTTAAAATTGACGTTTCTCAAATCCTGGAAGTTGATTCTAAAAAGAAAGTTTTGGATTCAGAAGTTCAGGTGCTTAGAGAGAAAAGAAATCAACACGTATCTGGTATAAAAGGAAAACCTACTCCAGAGCAAATTGAGACAGGCAAAAAAATTAAAGAAGAATTAGATCAAAAAGAAGGCGCATTAAATGATTTAGATAAAGAATTAAAAGAGCTTCTTTTAAAAGTTCCTAATCCTTCAAAGCCTGATGTTAAGGTAGGAAAAGACGATAGTGAAAATGATGTAGTTAAAACAGTGGGAGAACTACCTAAGTTTGATTTTCAGGCCAAAGACCATTTAGATATCGGACAAGCTTTAGGAATTATTGATGTTGAAAGAGCCGCAAAGGTAAGTGGAGCAAGATTTGCTTACTTAAAAAATGAAGGAGCACTTCTAGAATTTGCATTAGTTCAGTTTGCAATAGAGACACTAATGAAAGAAGGTTTTAAGCCTGTTGTTCCTCCAGTGCTTATAAAGACTGAGGTAATGAGGGGTTTAGGTTATATGGAGAATGGTGGAGATGAAGATATGTTCCACATTCCAAATGATGGATTTACTTTAGTTGGAACTGCTGAGCATTCAGTCGTTCCAATGCATATGGATGAAACTTTTGATGTTAAAGATATGCCGCTAAGATATGTTGGTTTTTCAACGGCATTTAGGCGCGAAGCTGGTTCGTATGGAAAAGATACTAAAGGAATTTTAAGAGTTCACCAGTTTGATAAAGTAGAAATGGTTTCATTCGTTCCTGAGGGAGAAGATGATAAGGAGCAAGATTTTCTTCTTTCTATTGAGGAGAAATTATTTCAGGCGCTTGGAATTCCCTATCAAGTAATTAAGATGTGTAGTGGTGATCTTGGTTTTCCAGCAGCTAGAAAATTTGATATAGAAGCGTGGATGCCTGGTCAAAATAAATACAGAGAGGTTACAAGTGTTTCTACTATAACTGATTTCCAATCTAGAAGATTAAATATTAAATATAATGACGCGGGGAATAAAAAGTACGCAAATATTCTAAATGGAACTGCTTTTGCAATCGGTAGAACTCTTATTGCAATTATAGAAAATTATCAACAGCCTGATGGATCAGTGCTTATTCCTGAAGTTCTTCAAAAATACCTTGGTGGTCTTACGAAAATAGAGAAGAAAAGCTAGTAAGCTAGCCTCGAATCTGCTATACTAATACGCATGTTACCCATCCTCGGAAAATTATTCGATTCCAACGAAAAGGAAATAAAAAAGCTAGAACCTCTTATTTCTGAAATAAATGCACTCGAAGATAAAACAAAAAAACTAAAAGATTCAGATTTTCCTAAAAAAACAAAAGAACTTAAAAAAAGAGCTCTTGAGGGAGAAAGTTTGGATTTACTACTTCCTGAAGCGTTTGCCTTAGTCAGAGAAGCTGCAAGGCGAACCATAGGGCAACGTCATTATGATGTTCAGCTTATGGCTTCTGCGTCTCTCTATTTAGGAAAAATTGCAGAGCAAAAAACAGGAGAAGGAAAAACTCTCTCAGCTACTCCAGCTCTCTACTTACATGCTCTTTCAGGAAAAGCTGTACATTTGGTAACGGTTAATGACTATCTAGCTAGGCGTGATGCCGGATGGATGGGCCCTGTATTTGAGTTTCTTGGTATGAAAGTTGCATCAATTATTTCAGAGCAATCTTTTATTTATGACTCGAGCTTTGCGAATAAAGATGCGCACGATTTTAGACTTACTCATCTAAAACCGGTAACTAGAAAAGAGGCATATCAAGCAGATGTCGTTTATGGAATCAATTCTGAATTTGGATTTGATTATTTAAGAGATAATATGCAGCAAAATATTGAAAATGTAACTCAAAGAGGTTATTACTTTGCAATAGTCGATGAGGTGGATTCAGTTCTTATTGATGAAGCTAGAACTCCTCATATTATATCTGCTCCAGATGAAACTCCCACAAATAAATATTATGATTACGCTAAGTTAGTAGAAAAACTTTCTCCGGATACCGATTATAAAATTGATGAAAAGCTTCACACAGCTCACTTAACAGATCATGGACTTGGAAAGATAGAAAAGCTTTTTGGAATACAAAACATATACGAAAAAGATTTTGATACGGTTTATCACATTGAGGCTGCATTAAAAGCAAGAACGTTATTTAAAAAAGAAAAAGATTATATCGTTAGAGATGGAGAAGTAATTTTGGTTGATGAATTTACCGGGCGTCTTATGATTGGTCGTCGCTTGTCTGATGGTCTTCATCAAGCAATTGAAGCCAAAGAAGGAGTTGCGATCCAGCGCGAATCAAAAACTTTAGCTACGGTCTCGCTTCAGAATTATTTCAGGATGTATGAAAGATTGGCTGGAATGACTGGTACAGCAGTAACAGAAGCTCAGGAATTCCATAAAATTTATAAGCTTGATGTAGTAGTAATTCCTACCAATAAAATAGTTCAGAGAGAAGATTTTTCTGATGCTATTTACAAAACCACTAGAGCTAAGTTTAGCGCAGTTGTTGCAGAAATAGAGAAAGCCAATAAAACAGGTCAGCCTGTTTTGGTAGGAACAACTTCAATTGATAAAAATGAAATTCTCTCAGAGCTTCTTAGAAGACGCGGCATAAAACACGAACTTCTTAATGCAAAAAATCATGAAAGAGAAGCAGAAATTATTGCCAAAGCAGGAGAAAAAGGAGCGGTAACGGTAGCCACAAATATGGCTGGACGTGGAGTTGATATTATTCTTGGTGGAGCTGCTCCGGTGGGAGAGGATGGAATAGATCTTAAAGGTACTCGCGAATGGGAAAGATGGCAGAAGGCTCATGATGAAGTATTGTCTCTTGGCGGACTCTATGTCATTGGTACCGAAAGACATGAATCTCGAAGAATTGATAATCAGTTAAGGGGAAGATCTGGACGTCAGGGAGATCCTGGTAAATCCAGATTCTATGTGGCGCTTGATGATGAAATCATGAGGCTTTTCGGAGGAGATAGTATCGCTGGAATTATGACTAAATTCAACATGCCTGAAGATGTTCCATTGGAGCATCCGATTGTAAGTCGGGCAATCGAGCAGGCTCAAGTTAAGGTTGAAGGATTTAATTTTGATTCAAGAAAGCAGCTCGTTGAATATGATGATGTTTTAAATAAACAAAGAGAGATTATTTATCAAAGAAGAAGAGTAGCGCTCGAAAATGCACATGCCCAATCAAAAACTTCTAAAGAGGAAATTTTAGAAAATTTGGATACCTCTATCGCCAATATTGTAAATTCAGGAGATTTAGGCGCAGCTGGCGAAAGTGTTTCTGAAAAAATTATTTCTGAATTCTCAACAATTATTCCTTTTGATGAGGCGTCACAGAAAGAGCTTGCTAAGCAAATTGAAGATAGGCCTGAAATTAATTCAAGGATAGAATTTTTAAGTAATATAGCCAGAGATATGTATGAGAATCGGGAAAAAGAGCTTGGTGAAAAAACCATGCGTCAAATTGATAATTTCGTGACTCTTTCGGTGATAGATAATCTTTGGATGGAGCATTTGGACGTAGTAGATAACTTAAGAGAAGGAATAAGACTTCGAGCATACGGTCAGAAGGATCCACTAGTCGAATATAAAAATGAAGCATTTAAGATGTTTGAAAAATTAATTGCTGGAATTAACGATGAGATCTCTCATAGAATATTCAAGGTTCATGTAGCTACTCCCGAAACTCCACATATGCATATTCATGAAACTCCTGCAGGTGGAGAATTGGGAGCTGATGAAGCGCCTAAAAAATCAGCAAGAAAATCAAAAGAAACTAAAAGTGTGCCAATATCTGTAGCTCCAAATTTATCTCCGGTAAATACTTCGGCACCGGTTGATAAAAAGAAGTTAGGTAGAAATGATCCATGTTGGTGTGGAAGCGGAAAAAAATACAAAAAATGCCACTATCCTAATTAATTAGATTGTCAAGTCAATCTAGATCCATGATTTAGTTGCCTTACAGGAGAAATTTACTAGCCTCATAAATTTTCAGATTTTTGGTAAACTTATTACTTTTTGTTTATTCAAAAAATCACTTTTTATAACCACCTATTACCATGTGGATTTTATTGACTAGGAATTAGAAATTTGCCTAAATAAGAACATGGATCAAAATCAATCAGACAAAAGCGCTAGGGCAGAGCTTCCAAAAGCTTTATCTTGGTCCCAAAAAACTTCAAAAACTGCTAGAAAAAAATTATTTTTATTTATCTTTGTAATAATTTTGATTCCGCTTTTTATAGGAATAATTTCAATATTAAGCAGTCGCTTTACTATTAATGAGAATAGAAAGCAGGATTCGGAGATTGTAAATACTGTTGCTGTAAATGTAAAAAATGAAGTTATAAAAAATGTTTTTATTGATCATATTGATAATTTTGATAGTCTTAGTGAAAAAGATTTTCTTTATTTCTTCCCTGAAGTTCGTGCAGTTTATCAGTATAAAGAGCATCAGTTGATTGCTGGTTTAAATTGGATAGTAGAATATGATCCAAAAAATAAAAACATCGTTAGACAATTAAATCCTACTGTCTTCGGATGTGTGAATTCAGTAGCTAAAGTTAATAATTTCTTATTTATCTTTTGTGGTAATTCTTCAAAGCAAATAAAGAGAGGAATTTATAAATTAGATTTAAGTTCAGGAAATATAACTTCAGAATATTTTGATTCCTATGAGGATCCAGAAGTAGTTAATTATTCCAAGCAATCATCGAGTAAACCTTATTTTGTTAATTCTGAATTATTTAATCAGAATGGAAAAATTTTAATTTTAAATGATTTTAATTTTGTAAATGGAAATTCTTTGATAACGAAAATAGATCCTGTTTCAAATGAAATTAAGATCATTCCCCAAGATCAATTGCCTAAAGAATTGGGAATCCCTGGCTGTTTAGATGGTAGATTAGTTAAAGTAAATACAAATCTATTTGATGGGATAAGAAGTTGTAAGAAAATCTTCATTCAAACAAAGAATGGGTGGATTGAATCTCCGCTGATTCCGTTTGAATTTAAGAATTATGAAATAGTTTCCTATTCTCCTTCATTTATCTATTTCAAATTAGCTCAAGATAATGTTTGGAAAAGTTACGCCTATGATATTTCCAATAAGAATTGGAAATTAGTTACCAGTATTCCAAAAGACACCGTGCCTATAAAAAATATTGCACCGCAGGCTGAATATAAATTTATAGATGAAGAAAATAGAATAATAAGCAGAGATATGGGGTTTCTTAAAAGTTATTACCCCTTGGAAAAAATTAATTCGCAGTACAATTTATTAGCAGGTGATGGGATTTATGTTTTAAAAAAAGGAGAATTCCCTAAAAAAATATATGATCTAAAAATTAATGCACCTATTCCACCTGAATTATTACACGTCGACTCACGTAAAAGATTTGTAATTTTAATTGGTAGGTATGCTGGTAACTTTCAGCCTTATAAATTATCAGATTCCGTTTATGTAAAATTATTAGATCTAAAGACAGGATCTGAGTCAGATTTAGTTGATTCAATTTCATCACCAAATGCAATTCTTAGCGAGAAGCAGTTTACAGATTTATATAACACTTTTAATAAAATAATAACTTCAAAAATAGAAGAAACTAATGCCGGACTGCAATTTAAAGATAAAGAAACTGGAGAAAAAACTGGTGAGATCAATTATGAGGATAAAAATATAAAATTTGAAAATGCTATATGGTCTCCTAATTGATCAGCAGTTCAAAAAATGCCACTATCCTAATTAAGGCTGTAAATATACGTATCCCCAAATCTGTTGATAAGTTTTAATTCTGGATTTTTATTTAAATTTCTAATAACGAATTCTCCACTAGGTATAATTTTTTTATTTATTGTAAATTTATCACTATTTAATTTATCAAATTCATTTTTATGAACAAGAATATAGTTGAGGTTGAGATTCTTTAGTTTGGTGATGGATTTTTCATTTGGGAAATTTTCATCTAGTTCATATGCCATTTCCTGCCAAGGAGGTGGAGTAAATCCTCCAGTTCCATTTACGGTTCTTCTGAAATTACTCGTTGAATAATAAAGTCTCCAAAGTTCTTGATTGCCATAGGGGAACATGTTCCAGTTGTAAACCGGCATTTCAATTAGTTTTGTATCCTCAGGAGTTGTTGCGAGCCAATGGTATTCTTGGGGAATATTTTTTATTGACTGCATTTTTACGAACTTAAGAGGAAGATTTAATTCAATTATGCACACTAATGTTAGAAGAGAATAAATTATGAATTGTTTCTTGGTACTAAATTTTCCAAAAACTTTGCTAAGAATAACAGCTATTACAACGGAAGCCCCGATAAGCATGAGAACTTCCCATCTCGCTGAATTCCTGAATCCTTGAAATCCGGGAACAATATAATAAAAAAGAGCATAAGGGAGAGGAATAATAGGATTATGTATGGTTTGCCTACCAAGATGAAGTACGGGGCCTAGGCTTAAGACAAATCCGAGAGCAGCTATAGTCATAAATGAATTTAAATATATGTTTTTCCTTTTTAAATTTTTAAAAAAATAAAAAATTGAGAATAAGAACAAAAGACTAAATATAAATCCTAAAAATGCAGGTTTAAATTCTGAATTTTGTGAAACCTGATTAAAAGGAAGTGATTTTAAGGGCTTTTGTAAACGGCTAAATTCCATAGTTAGGAGAAAATCTTCAGGTTGGTTTGCGAAATGAACTGCATCTCTAATATCTCTTTTGTAATTAAACTCCTTGGAAACCGAAAAGTATGAATTAGCGACTGGAATAATTAGTGCAAAAAAAGAAATAAAAATAATAATATTTTTTTTGGAAATCAGACCAATTGTTTTTGATTTATTTCCAATTAAATTAAATAAAAAAATGATCAAATAGGAAAAAAGAATAAAGTAGCCTCCCAAAAAATTATTATAAGTTTGTAAAAGAAATAAAAATAAAGAAATTATTAGATTTTTTTGTTTTTTGGTTTTTATAAAAATTAAAAAACAAAGAATAGAAAGTGGAGTAAAGGCAATAGACATCATTTGTAAATGTCCATAGAAACTAAGATATGCCGGTGAAAATGCTATGAGCAGTCCGGAAAAAATAGAAGCTAGATAATTTTTTGTTAAATAATAAGAAAGTAAGTAAATGGAAAACCCTAGGAAAACTATAGAAAATATTGTTGTGAAATTTACAGTCGAAATTGGCTCTCTAGTTAACAAGTAAATGGGTATTGAGAGGATTGCTGTTGATATATTTGGATCAGAGACTGAAAGCCCTACCTGATAAGGATAGAAAATATTAGTATTGAAAATTTGTGTAATATTTCCATTTATTATAGATTCAATTACCCAAGTATGTATCCATGTATAAACGAAATTGTCTCCATACCCAGTTACGAAATCACTTAAATGAAAGATCCAGGGATATGTAATAAAAATTCCTGCAATTAAAAAAACTATAAATGCGATTAGCTTCATTGTTTCCAATATTCTAGCACAAGATTAATATTAACTTGATACAACTTTTCTTTTTTTATGTTAGGATAAAATTAAGCCTTTATTGGTGATTAAAGACTATGCTTCTGCCCGATATTGAGATACAACAACTGCTTCTTCAGTCTGGTCTAGTTGACACTAAGACCATGAGGGATGTTTTGGTATTTGCGGCGAATGGAAGAATTCCTCTCCAGCAAGCAATAATGGAAAAAGATGTAATTCCAGATGATAAGCTTGGTCAACTAATAGCGAATCATATTAAATATCCTTTTGTAGTTTTGTCTAATATTACGATTTCAGAAGGGGTATATAGAATTGTTCCGGAGAGATTGGCCAGGAAACACAAAGCAATTGTTTTTGCAAAAGATGCAGATGGTATAAAGCTTGCAGCTGCAGATCCAGTTAATACAAAACTTCCTGAGATGATAAGCAAAAAGACAGGTCAAAAAGTGACCGTCTACATGGCAACGGAAAAAGATATAGAAAATGTGCTTCAGCTCTATAGAAAAGATCTTCAGCAAACATTTGATCAAATGCTTCAAGCGGAAATAACAAGGACGGCTTCTACGCTCGATGAGGCACCGATTGCAAAAATTGTAGATTTGCTTATCACCTATGCTTATCGAGATAAAGCATCAGATGTTCACATAGAGCCAGAGGAAAAAAATTCACTTGTTAGATTTAGGATTGATGGAATTTTACATGATGTTTTGTATGTTGATAAAAAACTTCACGACAGAATCGTAACAAGAATTAAGGTTTTATCTCGTCTTAGAACAGATGAGCATTTGAGTGCGCAGGATGGAAAAATGAGAATTGTGGTAGACGAGGAGAATCTGGATATTCGTGTTTCTATAATTCCAGTTACTGAAGGGGAAAAAATAGTTATGAGACTTTTGTCTTCTAAATTTAGACAATTCACTCTTCAGGATCTTGGTATGAACGAAAGAGATTTAACTAAAGTGACTAATGCAATTAATAAATCTTACGGAATGATTCTGTCCTCAGGTCCTACAGGATCTGGTAAGACAACATCGGTATATGCAATTTTAAAAATTGTTAATACTAGAGAGAAAAATATAACTACTATTGAAGAGCCTGTTGAATACAGAATAAAAGGTGTTAATCAAATTCAAGTAAATCCTAAAACAAATTTAACGTTCGCAAGCGGACTTCGTTCTATTTTAAGACAAGATCCAAATGTTATTTTTGTAGGAGAAATTAGGGACAGCGAAACTGCAGGAATTGCCGTAAATGCAGCTTTAACCGGGCATTTGGTTTTATCTACGATTCACACCAATGATGCTGCTACTACCCTTCCACGCTTGATTGATATGAAAATAGAGCCCTTTTTAGTTGCTTCAACCGTGAACGTGATAATTGCTCAAAGACTTGTTAGGAAAATTTGTGATTCTTGTAAAGCTCAGATAGTGATAAGTAGAAAAGCAGTTTTAAAAGATATTCCTGATGATGCAGTTACAAAATACTTCGGTCCTGGAGATCAGATTAGGGTATATGAAGGTAAAGGTTGTAAGGTTTGTCATGCCACTGGCTATAGTGGAAGAATTGGAATTTTTGAAGTAATTGATATGTCAGAAAAAATCAGAGAACTTATTACATCAAAAAGTGATTCTGATGAAATTGCAAAGCAGGCGATAGCTGATGGAATGACTACTATGCTTGATGACGGGTTAGATAAGGTTGTAAAAGGTAAGACCACTATAAAAGAAGTTCTTAGAGTTACCAAAGTAGAATCAGCATAAAATGACACCAAATGAAAAGCTTACATTAAAGGGTGGTGATAAATTGGCCCTTTTGGGAAATCTATCTACCATGATTACTGCTGGAATTCCAATTCTCGAGAGTATAGATTCTTTGCTTGAGGATTCAAAAGGGAATACCAAAAGAGTTTTAGAAACAATGAGGGAAGATCTTATGCAGGGTCAACATTTATATTCCTCTTTTGCAAAATTTCCTGAAATTTTCGATAAGGTTACAGTTAATGTTTTGCGTGCTTCAGAAGAAGCAGGAACAATGGATGTAACTCTTAAAGATTTAAAAGTGCAGATTCAAAAAGATATGGAATTTAACGATAAGGTAAAATCTGCAATGATTTATCCCGTTGTTATTCTTGCAGTTTTTGCCGGTGTTTTGCTTTTGATCTTAACTGTCGTAATTCCAAAAATTTCAACAGTATTTTCTAGATTAAATGTAAAACTTCCTCTTCCTACAAAGATTCTTATATCTGCTTCCAATCTCTTGTTGGATTATACAGTGCCTTTTTTGGTAGTTATGTTGGTGAGTTTAATTTTTGGAGTTTTATTATTCAAGGCTCAGAGAAGAAGAATTCTTAATGTCTTTTATATGGCTCCAGTCGTTTCTAATTTAGTTAAGGAGATCGACTTGGCAAGATTTTCAAGAAGTATGTATTTACTTTTGTCTTCAGGAATTACGATTACAAATGCTCTTGATTTATCGATTCAAGTTGTAAGAAGAAAAGACATAGAAGCAGCCATAAAATATGCCGAAGATACGGTTTTGGGAGGAAAGAATTTATCGCAAGGTTTCAAAAACCAGAAGAAAATATTTTCATCAATAATCATAAAAATTGTTGAAGCTGGAGAAAAGACAGGAACCTTAGATAAATCTATGCAAGATATTTCTGAACAGCAGGACTATAGAGTTACTAATAGTTTGAAAAATTTAACTACACTTCTTGAGCCAGTAATGCTTGTAGTTGTAGGTCTTTTAGTAGGTGGAGTTATGCTTTCAATAATTGCTCCAATATATGGACTAATTGGTCAGGTGAGTGCTAGATAGTATGCCAAGATTTATACATTTAAAGAAATTTAAGTCTCAAAAAGGTTTTAGTTTTATTGAGATTCTTCTTGCTTCTTCAATTATGATGGTCCTTTTTGGAGTTATAACTTTCAATTTACTGCGTGCTCAGGGATCCGCCTCTGAAACTTCAAATACAGATAAGCTTGTTTCTGATATTAGAGCTCAGCAAATAAAGGCGATGACTGGAAACACGGAGGGAAGAGCTTCAGCTGATAATTACGGAATATATTTTATGTCAAATAAATATATTTTGTTTCATGGTGGAACCTACAACAGCGGAGATTCGACTAATTTTACTGTAGATTTGCCTTCTGATCTAGAAATTAAGAGTACTACATTACCGAGTAATACTCTTCTTTTCTCAGCCCTAAGTGGAGAAATGGTAGGTTATTCATCATCATCAAATACTATAACGCTCAGATCGATAGCAATTAATAAAGAAATAATTATAACTATAAATAGGTATGGTGTTATTACGGGGGTAAACTGATGAATTTAAGGAAATTGATAAAATTTAGAAGTCAAAAAGGACAGTCGTTAGTTGAGCTTCTAATTGCTATCGGACTTGCAACTTTAATTTTACCCGCTCTTCTTACAGGGCTTGCAGCAGGAAGAGGAGGAAGAGCGCAGCAGGAGCAAAGACTTCAGGCAACAACCTATTTAAAAGAAACACAAGAAGCAGTAAGAAGCATAGCGGAAAGAGGATGGAGTAATATTCCGGCAAATGGGAGTTACCATGCAGTTATTTCCAATGGAAGGTACGTGCTTACATCAGGCGCCCAGGCAGTTGAGGGTTTTTCAATTTCAGTTGATGTCTCAGATGCGCAAAGAAACTCCAGTGGAGGTATTGTAAATTCTGGAGGAACAGTTGATCCATCAACAAAAAAAGTTGTAACAACTGTTAGCTGGAATACTCCGCTTGTGTCAAATGTTAGTTCTACCTCGTACTTTACTAGATATAAAAATCTCTCATATACAGAAACTACCTCATCTCAGTTTAATTCTGGAACTGCAAGTAATATTCAAGTAACTAACACAGGGGGAGGAGAGTTGAAATTGATAAATGATAACAAAGCTAAGTGGTGTTCTCCGGCATTTTCTGCAACCACGATAGATCTTCCTGATGGTCCACCCGTTGCTGTTGCTGCTACTGCTAGTTCTTCTGTAAGTATTCCAAATAATGTTTATGTTGCTACGTCTCCTACAACTTCGAATTCTATAAAAATGGCATATGTTACTGTGACGGCAAATACAAGCACTCCTTCAGCTGTTTTGGCGGGTAAATTTACCATGAATTCTTCTGAGTTTTCAGGAGGATATTCTCCACAAACGGGAACTGGTTTAGATAATAATTTCAAGACAACAGACATTAAGTATTATAAATCTTCAGCGGGTAAAACTTATGCTCTTATGGGAACGAATCTTCCTAATAAAGAAGTAATTGCTGTTTTGGTGGATGACGGAGATCCATCGAATAACAGTTCAAATACTGGTGAATATCAAGATCCTATAAATAAAATTTTTAAATACTGGACTTTTTTTAACACAAAAATTTATTCCACATACGCTCCTACAGATACCGGATTTTTAAATCCAACCTCAAATGCATCTGATACTGGGGGAGATGGAGATGGTTACGCGACGAACCCGACAAGAGCATATAGTGATAATAATTCTTTCGCTGTAGATACCAACTCTGGAAATGGTACTGGGACGAATTGTACGGGCGCAGATAAAGACAAGCATAGGTATTATAATTATGGCGTCAATATTCCATCAGGATCCACGATCAATGGTATAGAGGTAAGGCTTGATGCAAAGGCAGATTCTACTACGGGGAGCCCGAAGATTTGCGTGCAGCTTTCGTGGGATGGGGGATCTACTTGGACTACTGCAAAGACAACTGCAAACCTAACAACAGGAGAAGTATCCTATTCTTTAGGAGGGTCAACCGATAACTGGGGAAGAACATGGGCCGATGCTGATTTTTCAAATTCGAATTTTAGAGTTAGAGTTATTGATGTAGCGAGTGATACCACTCGTGATTTTTCACTTGATTGGGCGACTGTTAAGGTTTATTTTAATGATGATTCCTATGACCGATCACCTTTTGGTTATGGGGCAACATCATTAGCTGTTTATGATAATAAAGGTTATGTGGCTTCAGGAGGATTTTTATACATTTTTGATTTAAGTAATATTGATACAAAATCTACTTCAAGCGGGCTTGATATGCAAGGTTGCAGAATACAGTTGGATGGGTATGAGTGTGATCCGGGTACTTCTTCAGCAGCGAAATATTCCTTAGGCCAAAGTGGCAGTAATTGGGCAACTACAACCCCAATTCACCCTGACTGTTCTGATGGTGGAAATATAGAGCTTTATGCCACAAATGATATATATCCTGTTAAAGTTGGAGTGAATACATACGTTTACGTTGCCGTAGGAGGGGTAACTGACCGAGAATTTGAAATAGTTGATGTGTCAACTGTTCCATCTACTGCGAGAAGCGCAGAAAACACTTGCGGTGCAATTTCAGGTGGAGATGCTAGCTGGAAAGTTGTAAGCGGACTTGATTTTAATTCTCAGCAGTTTACCGAAGAAGCAGCTAATTCAGTATTTGCAAAGTCAGATGGAACTAGAGCTTATATTTCATCAAATGGAGGAGTCGACAAGGATAACAATGGGGTGCCCGATAGTAAGCAATTCTATGTAATTAATACGTCGAATAAAACTGCTCCAGCATTTTTATCTGGCACATCTGGATCTCCTAGCTATGGTCCAACGAGTGGATTTTATTATGGAACTGGTGCTAATGCAGATCTTTATCCTAGACGTTCCTTAACCGTTCTAAACGGAGAGCGTGTGGTTTTAGTTGGAAAAGATGGAAATACTGGAAATTCAAATAATGCTGAAGAATACCAGGTTTTGAATAGTTCCAATGAGGCCTCGCCGACTTATTGTGCAGGAATAAATTTTGATCAAGGATTTAATGATTTAACTTCAGTAACGGAAGCAGATAGTGATAATTTTGTTTACATGGTGGCAAATACTACGCTAAATGAATTAAAAATAATTGAAGGAGGGCCTGACGATGCGATTTACTCATCAATTGGTACTTTTGAATCTGCGCCTTTTAACGCAACGGGAGAATCAATGTTTAATAGATTTTTTTCTACAGTTAACGTTCCATCTCAAACAACATTAACATACCAGGTGGCAATCGCAGATCCTGTTGGTGGATCGTGTGGTGGCGCAAATTATGTATACGTTGGGCCTGATGGTACATCAAGCAGTTATTTTACAGCTGCTGGAGAGCTTCCTAAGAATTCGGATGGCTCTGGTTATGAAAATTCAGGACAGTGTATGAGATATAAAATATATATGTCCTCAAATGATCAAGCGCAGACGCCAATTCTTTATGATTTTGGAGTTAATTATTCACCTTAATGATTAAAAAAATATTTAAAGTTAAAAAAGGATTCACCTTAATAGAGTTGCTCATTTATATGGGAATATTTAGCATACTTTTGGCAGTAACTCTTCAGATGTATGGATCAGTTTTTGATTTACAATTAGAATCGCAAGCAACTTCGTCTGTAAATGTAGATGGAAGATATATTGCAGAAAGATTTAGGTATGATGTGTCAAGAGCATCAAGTATAACAATTCCTTCTCTAATAGGTGCTTCAGGATCTGCTATGACAATTGTAGCTAATAGTCAGAATATATCTTACGGATTAGACGATGGGAATTTAATTCTAGAAAATTCTATTACTGGCACATCTGACCAATTAAATAGCAATGAAACAAAAGTATCGAATCTCTCTTTTCTAAGGATAGAGGGCGATTCCAATGGGAAAGATATATTACAAATTTCTTATACCTTAACTTCAGAAGCAAATAGAAGATCAGGAAAAGAAGTCGTGAATTTTAAGACTACAGGAGGACTTAGATGATTAGATCTCAAAAAGGAAATGCGCTGATAACTTTGCTTTTTTTTATGGCAATTTCCCTAGCGATAATTACTGGAGTCGTGGTGGTTGTTTTAAATAATGCAATCTCAACTAGTAGCGTAGATCAGGGGACTACCGCATATTATATGGCAGAGACAGGAGCTGAAAATGCGTTACTTAGGTTGATTCGTGACCCTTCGTATACAGGAGAGACTATGAGTATTGATGGTGGATCTGTTGTAATAGTAGTAAATAGTGGTACGATAACTAGTGCAGCTACTTTTTCGAATACAATTCGGAAAGTCCAAGTCCAGACATCGAATACAAATAATCAATTAACTGTTACTTCATGGAAAGAGATAAATTAAAAAAAGAATTACCAAAAAGACCCACAGGAATATTTTATCTAGAAAATAATAGAGGATTTTTTTATGACCACGGATTGTCTTCTCCGGTAGGTGTGGATTTTCCTCCGGATATGATTAGCGATCTTGAAGTTATAAGCAAAAAAAAGATAGAGACAGCGATTCAATCATTGGTGTCAAATTATAAAATAATTCCTGAGAATATTGTAATTCTTCTTTCCACAACAGTAACTTTCGATAAAGATTTTACTGATGGTACTGTTCAGATAGATCAAAATGTTCAAGATTTTTTAGAATTGGTTCCATTTCAAGATTACTTGAGCAAGAAATCGAAATTTACTAAGAAGACAAAGATTACCGCTGCGAATAGGGAGCTATGTGATGCTGTTAGGAATGCGTTTGTCGATTCTGGATTCGTTGTAAGCTCAGTGATTCCTCTTTCAGCTTGTATGGAAGTTATGCCAAATTTACAAAACAATCTTGATCTTGGTTTGATCTTAGATAAGGTTCCAGATCTTAGAGCCTATAGCTTACTCACGGATCAGGCTCAGCTTGCGCAATCAAATGAGAAAAATAAAAAAGATAACAAAAGGCTTTATATGTTAACAGGTGTTTTTGTTTTTCTTATTTTAATTCTGGTATTTGTTTTATATAAATATATTTTTTCGGCACCAAAACCAACTAGTGCTTTACCGGTTAATAACCCAGCGGCTCCTGTTCCTTCTGTAATAGCGCCATCAAATTCACCAGCAATTTCTCCAGATTTTTCGTCAAATTTTTCATCAAATAGTGGAACTGGGGAAAATAATTCTGAAGCTAATTAAAGCTGAAAAATTACCCCCTTGACAAGCAATTAAATTTTATTTAGTCTAGATATATAACTATGAACTGCCCAAAAGTTTTCAAGAAAAATTCAGGATTCACATTAATAGAACTTTTAGTCGTAATCGGAATTTTAGCAATCCTCCTCTCAATTGTTTTAATCGCAATTAATCCAGCAAGACAATTCGGACAAGCAAACAACACAAAGAGAAAAAGTGACGTAACTCAGATCCTTAATGCAATTGGTGCATATTCAGCAGATCACAAAGGTGTACTTCCAGCAGGAATAACTACTACAGTACAGGAAATTGGTAGTGGTGCAGGAAAAGCTGATATTTGCACTGACCTATTAACAACATACATCCCAGCTCTACCAGTTGATCCTCAAGTAAACAATGGTGCTGAAGTAACAAGCTGTACTACATATACAACAGGATATAGCGTAGTAAAAGATGCAAATAATAGAGTAACAGTTGCAGCAATGACTCCTGAAAATGGAGAAACAATCACAAACTCCCGCTAATCTCCGGTATACTAACTAATATTCAAATTTTCTTTAGTTTTTTGGTATTATAAGTTATCTGTGAATAAATCAAAGTCCTTGTATTTTGTTTTTCTTTTTACCATTTTTCTGCTGGTTCTTATTTCAATTAATTTCAGTCCTTTTTTATTTGGTCCAGCACCATATTCTCCTGATTGGAGATGGACATATCTGCCGAGTTTTAATTTTTTAAAATTTTGGGCACCCTTTTTGGTATCCTTAATTACTTTAATTTGTTTTGTTAGATTTAAAGAAATAACTTTAACTAAGCTTTTATTTTTAACTTTAATAGGATTTTTTATTCAAATAACTTTTTTGTTTTTTAACAGAGCAGGAATTGAGGTATTGCTGGGTAGAACGATAAATCCATTAGTTAGTGGGTATTTTACTGCATCATTAAATATTGTTAATTTGAATGAGTTTATTAGGGAATTTATAACAAATATTGAAAGATTTCCCATGTATGCACGATTTCACCCTCCTGGGGGAATAATACTTTATTATTTGCTTGATTTATTTCTTAGGCCTTTTGAACCGCTTTTAAAATTTGTTTTAAGCATGCAGCCTTCAGAGCAAAATATTTCATTAGTATGGAATCAGCTAGACATCGTTCAAAAGACAAATGGAATATTTTCAGGAATAATTATTTCATTTATTGCATCTTTGTATAGTATCTTTATTTTTGGATCAGCTAAAATTGCCTATGGAAAAAAAGCAGCAAAAAATGCATTATTTATTTCATTATTCATACCGAGCGTATTGATGTTTTCTCCTCTTATAGATATCTTTATGCCTCTATTTACTAGTATTTCTCTTTATTACTTTCTAAGAGGATACAAGTTAATGAATAAATTTAATTTTGTGATTTCTGGATTTGTATTATTCATTGGAGCTTTTTTTACATTAACTTTCCTTCCGATCTTGTTATTCTTTTTAATTTTATTTTTGCTGGAATTTTTAAAGAAAAAGAATTTTTTTATACATTTTAGATTTGGATTATATTTTCTACTAGGAATTTTATTTCCAATTTTTATTCTCTTTATATTAGGATTAGATTTTATAGAAATGGTAAGAAAAATAATGTTTCTACATGAATCTGCTCAGTCTACAAGAGGATATCTAATATGGCTCTTCTATGATCTATATGATTTTTTCCTTTTTGCTGGAATCCCATTATCTGTTTTATTTCTATTAGGTGCGTTTAGTGATGTAAGATTGTTAATTAAAAGTAAATTTAATTTTTCAAAAATTGACGCTATTGGAGTCTCATTCTTGATAATTTTGTTAGCAGTAAATTTTTCCGGGAGCGTGAGAGCAGAGACAGCCAGAATTTGGTTACCATTTGTTCCTTTTTTAATAATTACTGTTGCAAATTTCAGTACCAATAAATTAAAATTGCGTAATCAGCAATTTTTTCTGCTCCTTTTGCTGCAGATTGTTCAAGTGTTTATCTTTCAGTCTGTAATAGTAACTATTTGGTAAAAATGTACAAAGGTAAAAAGATTTCTTTAATTTTTCCAGCTTATAATGAAGAGAAAAATATTGGTAAAGCAATATCAGATTTTAAGAAACTAAAAATAATTGATGAGATTTTGGTTATTGATAATAATTCAAAAGATAGAACCTCAGAAATTGCAAAATTAAAAAAAGCAAAAGTAATTCTTGAAAAAAAACAAGGATATGGAAATGCACTTAGAAGAGGATTAAAAGAAGTAAAAGGGGATTTAATAGCTTTTTGCGAACCAGATGCAACATTTTCAGCAAATGATTTATTAAAACTGCTTCGATATATCGATAAATATGAAATTGTTCTAGGAACTAGGACGAACTCTAAATTTATAGAAAAAAATGCTAATATGCATGGATTTTTAAGGATAGGAAACATTGTTTTAGCAAGAATAATTCAATTTCTTTATAATCCTTTTATATCTCTTACGGATTGTGGTTGTACTTTTAGGGTAATGAGAAGATCATCAATTGAAAATATAATTCCGAAGTTTAAGGTAGGAGGATCTTATTTTCTTTCAGAATTTATTGTTCTCGCTCTATTAAATAATAATTCAATCATAGAAGTTCCTGTTCATTATAATGAAAGAGTAGGTCAATCAAAAATCACAGGATCATTGAAAAAGTCTATATTAGTAGGACTTAAAATGTTTGAAACGATAATAAGGTATAGGTTTAAGATATGAAGATAGTAGTTACAGGTGGAGCAGGATTTATAGGAAGTCATTTAGTTGATAAATTGATTGTTAAAGGACATAAGGTTTTAATTTTAGATGATTTTTCTGGAGGAAGTTTAGAAAATTGCAATAAAAAAGCTAAGTTAGTAAAAGTAGATATAAGAAATTTTAAAAAAATAGATAAAATTCTTTCAGAATATAAACCAGATGTTATATATCATCTTGCTGCAAATGCCGCAGAAAATAAAGCTCAATTTTCACCTGTAGACATAACTTCTAGAAATTTTGACGGCAGCATTAAAGTATTAACAGCTGGAATAAGAAGTGGAATGAAAAAATTCATTTTTACTTCAAGCATAGCTGTTTATGGTAGTCTTCAAATACCTTTTAAAGAAAAAGATACGCCTAAGCCGGAAGATTTATATGGAATTTCAAAACTAGCATTTGAAGATGCATTAAAAATTTTAAGTAAAATTCACAATTTTGATTTTGTTGTAGCAAGACCTCACAATGTTTATGGTCCCAGACAGAACATGAAGGATCCATATAGAAACGTAGTGACAATTTTTATGAATTCTATTCTTGCAAATAAACCTTATTATATTTATGGAAAAGGAAATCAAAAAAGATGTTTCTCATATATAGATGATGTAGTTGATGCCTTGGTGAAATGTCTGGGAAATAAAGTAAATGGAATGACGTTTAATATAGGTTCAGACAATGTCTACACTGTAAATGAATTAGCAAATTTAATATCTAAAATATCTAATTCCAAAATTAATCCCATTCATCTTCCAGAAAGGCCGCAGGAAGTAAAAGAGGCAATAAGTGATCATAGATTAAGTAAAAAGTATTTGGCGTATAAAGATAGAACTGATTTGGAAAAGGGATTAATAAAGACATGGGGATGGGCAAAGAAGAAGGGGCATCAAAAACCTAAATTTCAAGAAGTTGAGTTAAGTAGTCCTCTTCTTCCACAAAATTGGAAAAATTAATCCAATTTCCAAACTGTTATTTCATTTGCAGATTTTATTGGTTTGTATTTGCTTAGTATATATCTAGCAACTTTAGTTCTAGTAATAAAAACATTAATATTGGAAATAATAATTCGTGTTTTCTTTTTATTTAAATCCATTATTATCTCATTCTCATTACTTTCGGAAATCATTCCACTATGAAGATAATCAAATCTTGTAGCATTATTCTTATCAAGAGTTAAGTAGTAAATTGGGGCGAAATTATAAATAAATACTTCTTCGTCATGGTAGGATTTAAGTTGGTTTTCTAAAAAACTTATATTTTCAAATTCCTTTTTATCTGCCCAGATTTTTACATGTTTGTTTTCAATATAGAATTTATTTCCCACCAAAGGAGGATTCCATCTGTAATAATTTCTATAGAAAGATGAATATAATCCAAAACTAAAAACAAAAACAAAGAATATAAGGATTATTAATTTTGTAAATAAATTTTTTATTTGAATGTAAATTAAACCAAGCGAGATTAATGAAAGTGAAATTAAAGGAGTCAAATGAATAAAATCTGTAGTAGGCCTAATACTTAGAAGCGAAAAACAAATAATTATAATTGGTATATAAAGTAAATTTTTTTTATTCCCAACTAAATAAATGGAAAATAATGAAATAAGTATTGGCGATGAGTACAAAACTAATTTAAAAAATTGAATAAATATGGGTGCCGGGTAATTCCATGGGAGGTCTGAATTTAAAACACCTTCTTTAAAAATTTTAACGTATGTATAAAAATAAATATCTTTTAAGTAATCTGAAAGTATTCCTAGGTTTAAAAAGTAAATTATTTGTACTATTAATAAAAAAATAATTCCTAAAATATAAAATTTAATTTTTTTAAATTTTTCTTTATTTAGTAAAAGTATTGAAATAATATTTGCTATAAATATGGCTAGGCCAAAGTTTTGTTTGAAGAAAAAAGTAAAAAATGTAAGAACTCCCAGTAAAAAATAACTTTCTTTATTAGAATAACTTATGAATAAATATATCGATATTATTGCGAAGGTTAAGCATATCATTACAGGCCAAATAAAATTTATGTGGCCTGCCCCCCAAAAAACAAATGAAAAAAGTAAAATCAAAGAAATAATTCCATTTAATTCTATTTTTCTAAATATTTTAAATAGGAAAATTACAGATACTGTTGTATTTAGAATAGCAATAATTCTTGAAGATAATACAGATTCCCCTAAAAGCTTAAAAGCAATTTTATTTAAATAAGCTCCACCTGGATTATAAAGAAATTCAAAATCTTTATAAATTTTTTCTCCATTTAGTAATCTTTTTCCTGCCTGCAAAAACCATCCTTCGTCATATGGAACAATTCCATGAGTATGATAAAAAATAACGAATAAAAACAGTGCTGAGAATATTAGGAATGATAGAGTGAATCCAAGCTTCTTCATTTTTAAAGTATTATACTCTACATAAATTAGTATTTGGTATAATCCATTTTTAGAAATGAATTTATTTTCTAAGTTAGTTCTAATTAGTTTTATATATCTTCTAATATATTTTTTCTTTTTTGCGTTTTCATATCCTACGCCAGATGGGGATAGTCTCAACTATCACATACCAATTGCGAAATCTTTCCTTAATGGATCATTTTTAAATCCAAATACTTTTGAAGCTGCAAAATATTTAAAGTTTTTTCCTGGATCCTCTGAAGGTATTCTTGCTTTGCTAATCTTTATGAAAATTCCAATTCAACTTTTTAATTTTTTTGGAGTTTTGTTTGTATTTTTAGTAAGTTTTATTTTGGCAAAAAATTTAAAATTTTCTTCCAGTTACGCAAGTGTATTTGCTGTGTCAGTTTCATCTTCCCCGATTATGTTTCGATGGATAAATATGCAAATTATAGATATATGGCTGTTAGGTTTTTTTATTCTGACTTTATATTTATTGGAAAAATCCGTTTTATCGTTTAAGAGCATTTTATTATTAGGTGTTTCAAGTGGAATGTTGATTGGATCTAAATTGACTGGGCCGATTTATTTTTTAATATTATTTTTTCTAAATGTAAACAAAGAATTTGCAAAAAATAGTATTCAGAAAATATTTTTGTTTATGATTCCTTTTTCATTTTTAGGTTTATTTTGGTATGCAAGAAATTATATAGTTACTGGAAATCCATTTTATCCTCAACCTTTTTTATTTTTTTATGGAGAATATGGCTTGAGTAATCAGGTTTGGGAAGTTTCATTTAAATCTTTACCCGGAGTTATAGATTTTCTTAACGCAGGCTTTGGTGAATATGGATTTTGGATACTTAGTTTTTTTACAGGACTTTATATTTGGTTCAGATATCTTTTGAAAAGAAGTAAAACAAAGTCAATTAAATATTTATTTATTGGAACAATCTGTTTTGTAATTTTTTTATTTCTACCTTCAGATTACCATTACCACATAATTGTTTCTGTATTTAGATATTCTTTGCCAGCTTTTTTTGGTTTCGTTCTTAGTTTATTTATTTTTGCAAAGGAAAATAAAAAAGAAGAGATAATTTACCTAATATCATTTTTAAATTTATTAATTATTCCAATTTTTGAATATCATCCAAAAATAATTTTATTTGTTATTCCGTTTGCTTTATATATTTTATTTGTTATTCCGAGCGAAGAAAATATAAATAGGTTAAAATAAGCTGAGTGATCTATTTATTAATATTTATTCTAGAATTCATCACGCTTTTCTTTCTTTCTAGAATTCTTACCAGGTTGATTTCATATGTTTTTATGAAATTAGCTAAGAATGAATCTCTTGCAATAAGGCTTTTTCATTTATTTCTTTTACCAGGTGTAGTAATTCATGAGCTTGCACATCTTTTGGTTGCGGAAGCTATGCTGGTTCGTACTGGAGGTCTTAGCTTTTCTCCAGAGCCATCAGAAGACAAGATAGTAATGGGAAGCGTAGGGATTGAAGAAACAGATCCATTCAGAAGAGCTATAATCGGTTTTGCTCCTGTTTTGGTCGGAATTATGCTCATTTCTTTTTTCGTTTTTTATTTTCTATCTGAAAAATCTCCTTTAAGTATTCCCTGGAATTATTTATTAGTTTTCTTTATGGTATTTCAGATAGGAAACACGATGTTTTCCAGCAAGAAAGATTTAGAAGGTTCACTTTTTCTTTTTATTGTAATTGTATTTGTAATAATTGCAGCTTACTTTTTAGGAATAAGACCCCCAGAAGTGCTAATAGAATATTTTAATTCTGAATCTTTTATAGAAATTATGAAAAAGGGTATTTGGGTTTTGTTATTTCCTATTGGAATTGATCTGGGAATAATTCTTCTAGCCAAGTTCTCTTTAAAAAAGCGTTAAGCTTTTGAAAATCTAATTCCTAAGCATTACTCAGCTTCTATCTTAATATTTCAAGAAGGTTTAGATTACGCTTCTCTGGGTTTCTGCTATGGAATTTTAGGTAGAGTTTGGCTGCGTTGCAGTGGTAGACCCTTTAGGTATAGGAGATACAGGTGGTAGATGCGGTCTATTAGTGAATACAGGAGCTGAGGCAGTTTTTGGAGCTGGAGTCGGTGAAATAATTGGAAGCGGTGGTGCAATGGGAGTTCTTTGCGGGGGTATTGTAGTTCTTGTTGACGTAACCGATTCTTCAAATCTATTTATTGGATTAAACTCATTTTCTCCTGAGCCAGTGTAGAATGCGCCGAAAACTTTTCTAAACTGCGCATCTGCGTTTGCGACAATCTGATCAATGTCTTCAGGGCGGACTGAAGCATATGAAGATCTTGGTGCATCTTGTTCCAGGTAAATTAATCCTCCTGAGCCTCGCTTAAACATTTCATCTACTTTGGGTAATCCGTCTACTTTTTGTCCTTCTGTTAAGTCAAAGGAAGCTCCTATTGACACATCTCTTCCGAGCAGAGGAGTGTCTTTTAATTTCATAGTTTGGGTAGGTGGCGCCAGTCTGTCACCAAACTTTTCCTGAATTAATCTTGCGAATTTAAGACTGTCGTTTCTATTTCCCACATATATACTGAAAATTCCTTGATCATCGGGATTTTCACTATATCTAAATTCTCCAAATAATCCATTTTCTTTAAGGAAGCTATAAATTTCAGGGAGGAGATTGCTGGATTTTGCGACCAGATTTAAGTGGAGTTGCCATCCTTGTCTTATATCAGGTGGATAAACATAGTTATCTGCTCCGTCTTCCGAAGTTTTTTCTCCATCTCTTGTAAATCTTTCAACATACGCCTTTTTATAATCAAATCTTTCAGGTTTAGATCCCTCAGATCTTCTTAGTGTTGATTGTAGTCTTTCTCCTGCCTGCGAAACTCTACCAGTTATTCCACCTTTTGGCGTAGGTGGTTTAGGAAGTGAAGATTCATAAGAACGAATTAGAGTTCTTACTCTTTCCGCTTCTTTTCTAAATGTCTCAG
Source organism: uncultured Gammaproteobacteria bacterium (assembly GCA_964416505.1). Classification (GTDB taxonomy): domain Bacteria; phylum Patescibacteriota; class Microgenomatia; order Levybacterales; family UBA12049; genus 2-01-FULL-39-10-A. Next base: position 60,052 of record CAYQEJ010000004.1, on the reverse strand, counting down.
CCTCTAAGGTATTTCCATTCGTAGCATGTGCATTTGCTAATCGGGTTAAATATGTTGGAATTGTCATTGCAGATGCAAACTGGTTAAAGCTTGCTGCATTTTTTATGGACCCAGTAATTTCTTGATATAGTTTGACTTCTGCTTGACCAGGTTCAAATGCCCACGATAATCCTTCTTGCTTGCTTGGGATCGCAGCTAGCACATGACCTTCGCCGATCCTATTTGTACTTAAGAAATTTCTTATTATCTCAGCAGCTTTAGGTTGATCAGCGTCATTTATGTAAAAGACCATATTTTCTGTTCTTTCAGCTGCTCCGGCGGGAGAATCAACTTTTCCTGAAAAATTTACACCTGCATTATAAAGAGTATTTGAGAGGTCAATGAAATGATCTGCTACCTGATCAATGTCATCAAGAGAGAGTGTGATATAAGCTCTTAATCTTGGAGAATCTGGTCTTTCTGCCATGTGGAAATGGAGATTGTAGCCGTCTACAGGACCTTTATTATGGAAATGAAATCCTGTTTGAGAATAATCTATGTCACTAGTTAACGAAAATGTCCTAAGTCCTTTTGCCTGTCTTTCTCGGTTTATGGTTTCAATTTTTTCTTTTGCTCTATCTCGGGAGTCTATGGAAGCATCAATTAATTGAGATGATCGCTCTCTGCTTCTAGGAATCATCAAGCTTCTTGTAATAAGATCTCCATATAGAACGTCTACTACTCGTCCGGATAAGGTTGGTTCTTTTCCTCCAAATTCTTCTTCACTGTTTAGTCTTCCTCTAAATGAATTAGCGGGCCTTGGATTTATCTCGTCTATCTTTAAGTTATTTGCGAGTTGATCATAAAATGCCAATGTTTGAAGTTCCCTAAGATTTCTTATATTTTCTTTTTCTGGTTTTTTGACATCAGATCTGAGATTTTCAAGTCTTCTTCGTGCTCCCGCC
>CAYQEJ010000004.1:0-59008 GCA_964416505.1 uncultured Gammaproteobacteria bacterium | reverse complement strand
TTCTGGTTTTTTGACATCAGATCTGAGATTTTCAAGTCTTCTTCGTGCTCCCGCCGCTGTTTCCCTTGCTCTTTCCTGTCCTTCTCTTAGTCCTGATCTAACTCCTTCTCTTGCTCTTTCAATTCTGCCCGGAGCAGTTCTTCTTGCTTCTTCATCTGCGCGTCTTCTTAAGAATCCTGGGCTTGCAGATGGAGGTCTCGTATCAATAGGTCTTGCTGGAGGAGTAGTAGTGCTCGTGGACTGCATTTTTTCAAGACCGTAGCGAGGAGTCGTAGGGGTAATTATTGGTGCACTTAAATCAGGTAAATTTATATCGGGAATATTAAAAGAAAACCCATTTCCAGTTGCTGGTGGAGGTGTTGGAGTTGGCTCTATGGGTAGAGTAGGGCGTGGCGTAGGTATTACAGGTGGAGTAGGCTCTGGAGTTGGTTCCACGGGTGGTGTCGGTTCCGGCGTAGGATTAGGTGTTGGTGTTGGTTCTGTAGGAATTTCTCCAGGAATTATTCTGTAACTTGTATGTGTTTCAGTGCCCAATTTAAACTCTTTTGGTAAATGACCATCACCTTTGATAGTAGCTAGGATTGTAGCTCGGCCATTTTTAAACCTAGCAGCCTCAATAGTATCTACTTTAAATATTTTTCTTCGATCGGTGTAAACTTCTGTTTGTAAGCTGCCATGATATTTTCTAAGCTCATCTTGATCAATTGTCATTCTTGCTACATCACCATAGGTCATTCCATCAGTTCTTCCTGGAATTTTTATTCTTGAGTCCGGATCTAATCGAACTAAATGACTGTCGCCGGATTTTGGAACCCAAACTCTTTCACCGTTAACATTAAGAAAAACTCCATTTGCCGAATTTGGAATCTTAAGCACAACCCCATTTCCTACGCGTTTATTAAATAGTCTTAATTCGTCACCATCTGAGATTCCTGGAGTACCATTATTGTCCCATCTTACTTTTTTAGGATCTATTGATAATTCTTCCCAGAGACCTTGTTTGCCGCCAACTTTTCTTATAAGTGGTGAAGAATCCGTTGAGGTTCTTATTTGATCGGCCCAAAGGCTCTTAGGATCAGCATGAATTCCTCCTTTTCCATCAAAATAAACATCATTCAGAAGCACTCTTCTTCCTTCGGTAGAAATTAAATCAAATCTTCCAGTAGCTTGGTCTTGTCTCCAGAAAGTGCCATCCGGAATCATAACTTCTTTCCCAAAAACTCTCGAAGGATGAAGAGGAGTATCTGGGGTAATTACGGCCTGAAGATGTTCTACGACCTTAGGCGTTTGATCTGGGACTCCAGCCATAGCTATAAGTTTTTCTCCAGTTTTTACTTGAGGTCTTTGAGCTTGGAAAACTAATTCCTGGGCGCTTTTCCCACTGATAGCACCTGTTTTAAATGGAGGTTTAGGTGCTGAAGCTAATGCTGGGCGAGAAATGATTGCTCCAAGATCTATGTTTAATTCCTGGGCAACTCTATTCGCTAGCTTTACGGTTTCTCCAACTGCGAGTCCTGCACCTGCTCCAACTAATGCGCCTCTAACACCTGCTCTTAAGGACTGTTTGAATCTATAGGTTCTGAATGCTTTATCTTGAGCTGCTCTGTCTGTCATAAATTCTCTCGCCCATTCTGACTGATAGCTTCTATAATCAGATAAGAATTCATCCACGGATCCCAATTCAGAGAGTCTATTTTTTGCTTCTGCTAAGGCTCTTACGAGTTCGAGTCTTCCCATGGAAGTGCCAGGATTTGTATCAAAAACTAAAAGATTTATTCCTATCGCTGGAGAAGCATCCAGTCTTGCTCTAATTTCTGCCATCCTTCGAAGAAGTGCCTGTTGATTTTCAGGGCTTGTTAAATCAGTTCTACTAGAATCTAAAAGAGTTGCCATGCTTCTTCCATCGGCTGCCATAGCACTTGGATGTCTGGATTCAGGCGTGATCTCACGATCTTTGTAGAGAATTTCAGAAATAGGTGCAACTTTATATGAAAAACTTTGAAGAGCTTCTCGTCTTTTGGCTCCCTCGGGAGTCTTTTCTCCATATTTTACATCAACTCGATGTGCTGCCATGTCCATTTTCAGATCATAATTTCTTCTTGCTGCTGCGAGAACTGATCCTGATAATGCTCCTGATAAAATTCCTACTCCCGGAATTCTAGTAGCTGCATTTACTCCCATAATTGCAGGATTTAGAGCAAGAGAGATTGCACCTCCAACAACTGCTGGATTAAGCGCACCGCCTGTTTTTGTTTGTCCGAATCTTACTATTCTATCTGCGATACCAAGTTTTACTTCGCCTTCTGATACGCTTTTTGCTGAAGCTATGTTTATATCAAGCATGTCTAGTGAGAATTCATGGGAAGCAGCGTCCCGATTTATTTGCTGTGCAATATCTAGAAGATCAGTTGCGAAATAATAAGCAGTTTCACCATATGGGCTTCCTTCAGCGCCGAAGATTTCAGAAATTCCCTTTTCCTTTCTGTGTCTTTTTGCAAAATCACCCAGAAGTTTTTGCATTTCAGCCATCGTAGATTCTGTGATGCCCGTAGCTGCCAATCTTTGTCTCGTAGGGTTAATAACCTCATCATATACAAGTTGTTTTACTCGTCCATCTTCGATCAGTTGTGATCTTCCTTCCCCAAGCGCAATAGATTCCAATGTAGCTGCTTGATCCCTGATCGTCGCCTCTCTATGTTCATCCTTTATTCTTAAAGCTGCATTTTTGGAGAGATCAACATCAGCATAAGCAAGTCCCGATCTTAGTCTTGCATCTCTAATCTGCTCAACAAATTGGTGGCGTTTTCCATGTTCTACAAGCCTCCAGCCTATTTTTCTTTTCCAATTAAAAGGATTAAATATGCTTCCTCTTTTCATCTCTTCCCGAAGAAAATTCTCTGCTTCTTTCCTAGCTCTTTCAGAAAGCTCTGCATCATTTCTGGCAATAGTTATGTGATATCTTCTTACCTCAGCTGGAGTTGGAGGACCTGCTTCTTCTGGTTCGATGAAGCCTGGCTCAGGGTATCCAATTGGTACACTTCCATCCGGAAATTCAGGTATTATCGGTCTTTCATCAGGTTCCCTCGGACTGCTACCTTCTGGAAGTGGAGCTTCCCAAGGCAAAGGGGCAAAAGGGGTTGGTGGGGAAGAAGAATCTACATTTGCAGAATCCAATTCTCTCTTAATTATTTCAGCTCTGAGATTTACAAGTGCTTGTAAATATCCTTCTTCGTTTTTTACCGCGTCAAGAAGCTGAGATTGAGCGGGTGTTGGATTTTCAGCCTCTTGAGCTTCATCCATCTCATAATTTAGGTGAATTAATGTATTATCTGGATTAATTGCCTGCAGGGCAGATACTACTGCATCTGTAGATCTTTCAAATCTTTCTACAGCATCTTTATTTCCAGTCAGCTCAATTAATTTACCTATTGTCTCCTGATTTCTGGTACGAGCCTGCTCTTTCTGCTCACCTGTTGCAGTAATTATTTCATCACGGGTATCATCATAGTTATCTATAGCGGGCCTAAGATCGTCTTCGGCCATTCTAAAGTGGGCTCTCTCTACAGCTAAGGTTATTAATTTCCTCTTAGATTGATCATAAGCATTTTGTAGGTCCTGAAATTGCAACTGTAGCTCTGTCGAAATATTCTTTTCATGACCATGCTCTTTGATGAACTCAAGAACAGCATTAATTGATGCATCGAACTCACCGAAAGCTTCTTCGCTACCAGTTAGGTTGATTATATTTGCTTTTGCTTCTTCTGCAGATTGCTTGATCCTTTTTAAAGTGCTTGTATCTGATGGGTCATCAGGATTAGTAAGATCTCCTATATCTTCCGTATATTTATCAGTTTCAGAATCAATATCTAGTTCAACTAATTTTTTTGCGGCTTCAAATCTTTGCCTAAGTGGGTTTTCCGCTTCTGGTGCTTCTGGTTCTGGAGGGACACTTAGGCCATTTTTTTCTAGAGCTAATCTTATTAGCTCAGCTTTTACTCGTTCTTTTTCACTCTTAAGATCATCTAATTCTGCACGGAAACCTTCGTTTAAAACATCTGCTGAACTTAAAGCATTAATCCTTTCAATAAGTTTTATATACGTCTCTACTGATTCTTGAGAGCCTGTAGCTTCACCCAGTTCTTGACGTATTTTCTCAAGACTTTCAATTTGGTGCGAGGTTCTGTCTCCTTCAGTGGTACTAAAAATACTTGTCATCCCAATTGTCATTTCAAGAACATCTAATTTTTCAGAAATTTCTCTTGCGGCAGTCTCAGATCTCTCATCTGAGAATATGGATTCAGGTCGCAATGATCCACTCGGGCCTTCAGGAAGAGCTTGAGATAATGCTCGAATCCATGCATCTTGAGAAGTGGAATCTGGTAATTCAGCAGGTAAGGCACCTGTCAAAACCTCTGCCCAAGCACTATCTTCGGTTCCAGGCGGGGGCGCTATAGGAAGAGGGATTTCAAGGGAAGTGGAATTTGCCTTTTCGATGGCAAGTCTTCGAAGTTCATCTAGTGAAGATGCAAGCTCATCTGAGATCGCCCGATCTTCTGCTTTTTCTTGAAAAGTTAAATTAGTGCGATCAATTCCATATTTTTCTTCTATTTTTTGATCAAATTTTTGCCTTTTTCGGGCAATAGCGTCATATCTATTAAAGGCTTCTTGGTTACCACCGATTAATAAAAGAATCGAATCTTTTTGTTTTTCTATAGCTTGTGCTTCGTGTTGGACTACTTCAGTAGGTCTAATTCTGGTTTTGTTAAGTTCTGAAAGATTGATTTCTGTTTTATATGACTGAGTTGCAGAATCAATAAATTTGATTGCCGCCTGTTCTTTTTCTGAAAGCTGAGGTCCGGGAGCCTCTACGGTTCTTTGAGGATTAGGGATCTGTCTTCCGGAAGGAGCTCCACCAGGTCTAATAGTTTTTTGAATGTCCAGTGCTCTTCGCCAAATAGGAGCATTTATAGCATCGGAATCCTTAAAAAGTTTGGTAACAATTGCCTCTAATCCGTTTTCCCCTTCAGATGGCATTGTGTGCGCAAGGTATTGAGACTGCGCTTCATCTTCCCAGGCTCTAATTTGCTTTTTGGCTAGTTCCAAAGCAGTAGTATAAGCCTGATTAGACTCGCTATCATCTGCTATATGATCAAAATCAGTTGGATTTGGCATTTTTGGCATATCTCCGATTTGATCAGCTATTTCTTGTATTATTCTTATACGTTCTCCTACTGGGATTGAATCTGTTAAAGCGTTGTCAACGCCTCTTTCTCTAATTGTTCTTGCAATTCTTCCTGTTGAATCCCCATCAGCTTCTAAATCTATAAGAGCTCTTTCCATAGGAGAAATACTAGATCCTGAAACTTCTTGACCTGAAGTCGGTGTTCCTCCCGCTTCAGCCGCAGGCTTCAAGGCCAGGCCTTTAGACTGTAAGTCTTGCGAAGCTGGTTTGTTTTTTACTAATTCATAAAGTTTGTCTCTAGCAGCTTCTTCTCTATCTCTTGCTTCCTTTAGTTTTTCTTCAGGAACATCAAAATCTTTTTGGGACTGAAGCATACTCCTGCTAACTCTTGCCTGAATGAATTCGCTTACCGCGCTTCTGTCACCTGCGAGTTCCATAAGTCTTTGAATTGATTCTCCGTAAGCTTCATGCATTTCTCTTTGTACTTCAGGATCACTCCTATACTCAAAATCTGCATATCTGTTTTCAAAATTTATTAAAGCCTCGTCCATAAGGCTTGTTCTGTCTTCTGGTTCAGATGCTCCTCCTTCAGCTGCCGGTGGCGTAGCGGGGGGTGGAGGAGTGCCTGCTGCATCTTTTCTAGCCTGTGCATCTCTAATAATTTCTTCCGGCAATTGTGATGTTCTTACTTCAACACCTTTTGGTAGATCAGGTTTTCCCCAAGGTGCCTCATCTTGTTTTGCTTTAGGTTCCCATCCGCTTGATCCATTTCCGTTTGCTAAACCTTCAAAAGTTAACGGAGTTGTTTGAGTTAGCCAGGGGGCATTTCCGCTTGTGTTTACAGGGCTAGGAATATCTCCAGTTCCATTTCGAGTAACCCAAGCTGGTATTTCACTAGGTGCGCTTGGTGTGGTAGGTTCAGCAGGGAGTTCAGTTGATGTTTGACTTGTCTTTCTTGGTTTAGGCAGGTAAATTTCTCTTTGATCCTGAATAATTTCTGTAGCTTTTTCTAATCTTGCTTTTTTGCTTTTTCCTTTAAATCTAGGGTCTGCGTCAATTTTCTGAAGCATATCCCCAATTAGAGATGCGCGAATATCAGTGCTTTTTTTACTTTTTCGGCCTGTTCCTTTTCCTCTTTTTTCGGCTTTTATAGCTTTGCCATCTAAATAAGGAGAGCTGTTATCGGATAATGTGTCATAAATTTCTTGGAATCTTGTTCTTTCATCCGCAGTTATAGAATATTTTTCTGGATCTTTGATTGATGCTGCAAGTACAGTCATGAGTCCACTAACTCGAGCTCGTCCATTAATCAAATAAGTATTGCCTGCAGCATCTACTGCAGATTCCGTTCTTGTCTCTTGGTCTTGAGCTAAAGTTTGCTCAAAAGTTTCCAATTCGTAATCTCTCAAAAATTCCTGCTCTTTGCTTCCTAGTCTTGCAGACCTATAAAATTCAAAACCCTCCCTTACCGCTTGTGTTACTTCTTCAGCAGTGTAAATTCTTTCCTGTCTTCTTCTTGTTTCAGTCCTTACAACTTGCGTTGCACTTTCTGTAGCTCCGCCTGGAATAGCGGTTGTCGGATTAGCTGTCTCGGCTGTCATAGTTATTCTCCTTTCGTTTGTACATTTCTCGAAACGTAAACGTTATTTAAGTAAAGATCTCTAAAATCAGCAAAAGCATTAGTAAAAACCTCTTGAGCATTTGGTAAATTACTTCTTAAGAATGTATCAATTTCTTCTTTAGATTTTCCTTCTTCGTTTATCTTTATAAATGCTTCTAAATGCTCTGCTGGCATTTTATCTACGATTACATTTGTGAGATATTCATCGAGACGTGCGTAAAGCTCTTTAATCATTTCTTCACGAAGTGTACCTTCTGCGCTCATATTTGCATCATTTAGTATGCTTTCAAGGAAATTTTTTATTTCTTGGGGGATTTGGGAATTATCCATAATTCACCTCCTTTTCAATAACAAAAAAACATAAGCTATCAAAGCTATTTAACGTTATTCTCACTCTTCAAATATTATACCTTTTTTTAGTGCTTTATACGAATTTTATGTAGTAGTTTTGCAAGAAGTCAAAAAGAGTCCTATAGCATTGACTTTGAAGCTAATCTAAGCTATAATTCGTAGCTTATGAAGAGTTTTTTGGACTTTTCAACGGCGATTGGTTGGTTTGTACTCTGTATTTTTGCAGCTCTAGTACTTTTAGTGGTTGCTCTCAGTTTTAACCTTCTTAAAGGGGTAGGTTTTTCTTTTAAGGAAAAAAAGATTTCTTTTCCTAAATTTCAGTTTGCTAAGTAAGGGAAAAGAAAGAAGCTCTAAAATCCACTTTATCACCTTCAAATTTTACACCTTCCTGTATGAGTAATTTTTTTTGAATTCCCAGTCCTCCAAATGCGTATCCTTTTGCAAGTTCACCCTCTTTATTCACTACTCTATGACAGGGGATATTGTCTGGATCGCGATTAACGTGTAATGCAAAGCCAACTACGCGTGGATTTTTTATGCCGATAGATTTAGCAATCTCGCCGTATGTTGTTACCTTTCCAGAAGGGATTTTTTTAACCAATTCATAAACTTTCTCAAATGTATTCATCTTAAATAAACAAGCCAGAAGATAATAGCAAGAATTATTCTATAAACTCCAAAAAAAGTGAATGAATGATTTGTCAAATATTTAATAAGTAGCTTTACGGATAAGATTGCGAAAATAAAAGAGGCTATAAACCCAATTGTTAGCAAGAAAAGTTCGTATGATGAAAAATCTAATTTTGTTTCCATTATGTCTAAACCGGTAGCTGCAAACATGGTGGGGACTGCAAGGAGAAATGAGAATTCTGCCGCAACCTTTCTGTTGGTCTTAAGAATCATCGCCCCTAGAATCGTAGCTCCTGCGCGAGATACTCCGGGAACTATGGAGATGGATTGAAAAAGACCAATTACAAAAGCATTTTTTAGTGAAATTTTTTCTAGACTTTCGATTTGTTTTTCATTTTTCAAATTTTTATGCCAGTTTTCGATAAGAATGAAAGCCACTCCTCCCAAGAAAAGTGCAATTACGGTAATAAGACTATTTCCAATTAAAGATTCTTTAATTAATTTATAGAATACAAATCCTACTGCTGCGCTTGGAATAAATGCGGCTAAAAGAGTAGGCCAGAGCTTTGTATTTAATAGTTTTTTAAAATAGAGCACAAATATTGCTAAGATTGCTCCAAGTTGAATAATTATTTCAAAGCTTTTGACGAATTCTGTTTGAGGAATCTGAAGTGCGTGAGTTGAAAGAATTAAATGCCCTGTAGAAGAGATAGGTAGAAACTCCGTAATGCCTTCAATAAGAGATAATATTAATGTTTGTAATAAGTTCATGGGGAAAATTATATCAATATTTTTAGCTATAAGATCAACTAAATCAATGTCCTATAACATTAGCCTCGCAAGGCCTGGCCTTGCGAGGCTAGAAGACTATAAGGCTACATAAAATTGATTTGATCCAAATTCCTTAAAATCAAGAAATTATATTAGTGGATTTTATTTGATAAGATAAATATATGGAAAATCTGGAAAAGTTAGCAAAGCTAATTAGATATTACTGTCTTCTTTCCACTTCCTCAGCAGGTTCAGGGCATCTTACTTCCTCTCTTTCTGCAACTGATCTTATGACTGTGCTTTTTTTTGGAGGATTTTTCAGATTCGATATGAAAAATCCAGATTTTCCAGAAAATGACAGAATAATTTTTTCCAAAGGACATGCTTCAAGTCTTTTTTATTCACTTTGGGTTGCTGCGGGAGCAATATCGGAAAATGAACTTTTAAATTACAGAAAATTTGGGAGTTCTTTAGAGGGGCATCCTACAATGGAATTTAAATATACGGAAGCTCCAACGGGCTCGCTTGGTCAGGGTTTGTCTGTCGGCGTAGGTATGGCGCTAGCTGCGAAAATGGATAGGAGAAATTATAAAACCTTTGTTTTGATGGGTGATAGTGAAACCGCTGAAGGGCAAATTTGGGAAGCGATAGAAATAGCAAGTCACTACAAGTTAAATAATCTAATTGGAATTATAGATGTGAATAGGCTTGGGCAAAGCGGTGAAACGATGAATGGGTGGAATGTAAAAGATTATCAGAAAAAACTTGAAGCATTCGGTTGGGATAGTCATATTGTGGATGGGCATAATTTGGAGGAAATTTCACAAGCGTTTTCTCTTGCTGTTTCCAGCCATGATAAACCCGTGATGATAATTGCGAAGACGATAAAGGGAAAAGGTATTCCTAAAGTCGAAGATAAAGAGGGATTTCACGGAAAAGCGCTCCCCTACGAAGAACTAGGGGAGAATACGAAATCACTTGGTGAAATTGATAGATCAATTCGAGGAAGGATTGCAAGACCAGGAATGATAATTGATGAAAATAGCAATTCTTCGCGACACACTTATCACGTCGCACAATATAAATCAGGAGATTTAATTGCAACTCGTAAGGCTTATGGTGATACTCTTCCCAACCTTCTTCCCTTACACACTTCCCTAGTCGTTATGGATGGTGAAACTTCAAATTCAACTTATTCAGAAATTTTTGGTAAAAAATATCCAGAAAAATATTTCGAAATGTTCATCGCAGAACAAAATATGGTATCCGTTGCTGTTGGTTTGTCGAGAAGAGAAAAGATACCTTTCATATCCACATTTGCAGCTTTTTGGACAAGGGCACATGACCAGATAAGAATGGCAGCATATGCTGGGGCAAATATAAAATTTGTTGGATCGCATTCAGGTGTATCTATTGGCGAAGATGGTGCATCGCAAATGGGAATTGAAGATATTTCTATGTTTCGTTCATTAGTAGAGAGTGTGGTCTTATATCCTTCGGATGCAATCTCGGCTCAAAAACTTACTGAAGAAGCTGCGAAATATAAAGGAATTGTTTATCTTAGAACAACGCGCATGGAAACTCCTGTAATTTATCATGAAAGAGAAAATTTTGAGATTGGAGGAAGTAAAGTTTTAAAATCTTCTAAAAAGGATAGAATTGCGCTTGTTGGAGCTGGTATAACGCTTCATGAATCTTTGAAAGCTTATCAAGAATTAAAAAATGATGGAATTGATGTGAGAGTAATTGATTTGTATTCAATTAAGCCAATAGATTCTGCGACACTAGAGCAAGCTGCAGACGAATGCAAGTTAATTTTGGTCATTGAAGATCATAGGCCTGAAGGTGGAATTTCCGAAGCTGTGCGTTCTGCTTTAAGTATGCATACTGCAATAATTCACAGTTTATCTGTTACGAAAAAGCCAAGAAGTGGAAAACCTGAAGAGCTTCTCGCATATGAGCAAATTGATTCTGTGGCAATTGTTAAGAAAGTGAAAGAACTGTTAATATAAATTTATGATTAGAGTTGCAATAAATGGTTATGGAAGAATAGGGCGAATGGCACATCGAGTGATTCTTGAGAAATACAAAGGAAAGATCGAAGTAGTGGCAATCAATGCAGGTTCATCCACAGATTTAGAAGGATGGATGTATTTACTTAAATATGACAGTGTGTATGGAAAATTAAAAGATGAAATTACAACTGAAAAATCCCGGGAATCAAAGAAGGATTTGCTGGGGAGAATAGTAATAAACAAAAGAAGAAAAACATTTGTTTATTCTCAGAAGGATCCATCGCTTCTTCCATGGGAGGATTTGAAGATTGATGTGGTTATTGAATCAACAGGTCATTTTACAAAGCTTGAGGATCTGAATCTTCATATAAAGGCTGGAGCGAAAAATGTTGTCTTATCTGCTCCTGCAAAGGGAGGAAACATAGAGACATATGTTGTATCAGTAAATGATTCTGATTACAGCGGCGCAAATGTAATAAGTAATGCTTCTTGTACTACAAACTGTATAACTCCAGTTGCGAAAGTTATAGCAGATGCATTTGGAATTGAAAAAGCCATGATGACGACAATTCATGGTTATACTCAGGATCAGCGTTTACAGGACGGAGGACACGAAGATTACAGGCGTGCTCGAGCTGCAGCGGAAAATATAGTGCCTACATCTACTGGTGCCACAAAGGCGGCTGCGAAAGCGCTCCCAGAGCTTGAAGGGATTTTTGACGGGTTAGCTATTAGAGTTCCGGTTCCTGTTGGTTCCTTATCAGATTTTACTTTTATATTGAAAAAAGATGTAACAGTTGAGGAAGTTAACAGCGCATTTAAAGAAGCAGTGAAAAAAAATAGTTTTAAAAATATCCTAGAAGCGACAGAAGAGCCAATTGTATCTTCAGATATTGTTCATAATGCCCATTCTGCAATTGTCGATTTAGGCCTAACTCAGGTAGTCGGCGGAAATATGCTTAAAGTAATTGCCTGGTATGACAATGAGTATGGATATGCGAACCGTTTGATAGAAGAAGTTCTAATGGCGGGAAATAACTCTTAGGATTCTAAGGCATTAATCTTTTCGACTCTTCTAGCGTGTCTTTCTTCTTCTGGAAAAGGACTTTCGAGAAATATTTTTACTGCTTTTTTTATTTGCTCTTCTGTTAAAAATCTTGTTCCTAAAGAAAGCATATTTGAGTTATTGTGAGCGCGGGTAAGCTTAAGCATTTCATATGGATCTTCGCTTTTATTTCCATTTATGTCTATTGCTTCTGCAGGAAGAGCAAGAGAATAAAAAAGAGCGCATCTAACACCCTTGAACTTATTTGCAACTATTTGCTCACCCTGCCCAGAGCCACCGAAAACAATTCCAAAATTCTGTGGATTTTCTGATACTTTTTTTGCAGCGTTTGATATGAGATCAGGATAATCATCATTTTTGTCATATTCAAATGCTCCGCAGTCTTCTGCGTCATAGCCTAAACCATTTAGGTAATCTAATATTTTGTTTTTTATTTCAAGTCCTGCGTGATCAGTTGCAAGATAAACTTTTAGGGCCATATTATTTCTTTAACCTTTCGACTTATTTCAAATGGATTTTTTGATTGCCAAATATTCCTACCCACTGCCATTCCAATGCATCCTGAATTTATTGCAGTTTGAACAACTTCAAGAAAACTTGCTTCATCTTCTTTTGCTCCTCCAGAAATTACTACGCCAGTTTTTCCCGCATTTTCTACTGCCCATCTAAGACTTTTCTCATCTCCTGGATATTTAATTTTTATAATATCCGCGCCCATTTCTAATCCAAGTCTTGCAGCATAAGCTGTGAGTTCTTTAATATCCTTTCCTTCTGCTCCGCTTCCTTTTATATACATCCAGCCAATGAAGGGAATTCCTGCAACGTGTGCATCTTTTTCAATCTTGCTAAATTCCTGAAACATTTTTGATTCATGACGACTTCCCACATAAATTGTGTATCCTACAGCCGAGGCACCAATGCTTATTGCTTCTGAGACTTCACAAATCTGAGGTGAGTATGGATCAGGATCTGAATTCAGATTTGTTTTGCCATTTAGTTTTACAATTAATGGAAGTTTTTCTTTATATTCTTCTTTATAATATTTTTCTGCAACTCCTTTTTGAAAAATTACACCTGTAAAATCTCCTTTTAAACCAATATTTAAGATATGCTGTGGGTCCGCATTTTCATCATCAAAATCACTTGGCCCATGTTCCATTCCCTGGTCATATGCAAGGAAAAGCGCTTTGCCATTTCTTGTAATTTTAGATAAATCAGTCATATCTCTATAGCTTTAAATTCTGGTTTTTCATGTATATTCTGTTCCATTTCCTCTTTGGTCAATAAGCCGTCTTGTGCTCCTACTTTTTTAATAACACTATCTGCATTAACTGCTCCGTACTTCATAGCTTCTTCTACTCTTTTTCCACTAATAACTGCATATAAAAATCCTGCTGCATATGAATCTCCAGCGCCTGTTCTTTCAATTGGTTTATCTTTAGTGATAGGGTTTATATGAAATATTTTCCCATTTTTGTCTATAGAATATGATCCGTTTATTCCATCAGTCACAACTGCTATTCTTACTCCTGATTCCTTAAGCTTTGTCATGATCAATTTAATATCTGTTTCTTTTGTGTCCACGATTTTCTGAGCTTCTCCAAGATTTACGAAAAGAATTTCTATTTTTGGAAGAATTTCTAAAGTTTTTTCAAATCCTTCACCAAGTTGTCTCGAACCGGGATTAAATGCAAATAATGAATCTGGATTATCTCTAAAAATTTCTTCATATGCTTTTTCCCAATTTCCATTCAATCCTGTGAGATAAAAATATTTAGGATTTACGGAGCCTATTTCTAGAAATTCTTCGCTTGGTGTTCTTTCATCCAAGATTGTTCTGTCTCCACCATAAGTTAAGACAATATTAAAAAATGGAGTAGATCTATTTCCTCTTTTGATATAAGCTTGGTCGATGTTTTCTTTTCTAAGAGTGTTGATTATTTTTTCAGAAAATTCATCGCTTCCTGTTTCTGCAGCTAGACTGCTATTTAATCCTAAGCGTCTTAATCCAACTGCTAGGTTTGCGGCATTTCCGCCAAGCGTTAATTTATGTTCATCTAGTGGAATCTTTTCGCCTAGGGGAAACGTAATGCTATTTGTAAATTTATCATAGGAAAATTTTTGAAGATTTTTAAGTAAAACGAAGACATCAATTGTAGCATTGCCAACGCATAGGACATCAAACATATACGCTAATATTATCACTTGTTCCTTGATCTGTCATGTTAGGTTTGTTGTTTGCAAATATGCGTGTCAGACACTAAAATTGACTTATGTTTTCTAGGAAGCAAAAAGAAGAAGTGCTTGAGGCTCCAGTAAAGCCTAAAAAGAAAGAGGAAGTTTCAGATGTTGAGTGGGATAAAAAGAAGATTTTAATTACTGCCTTTTTATTTCTATTCGTTATCTTTGCTATAAACGAGGTGAAAACTATTTTTTTTCCTGAAATGAAAATATTGGGAGATTCAGTAGAAGTTGTGCCAACTCCCATTCAGAAGCCAAGCGTAAAAACACCAAGAATAAATGTGGCAAACGAAGTGGGAGCGAGAATAGAAGAGTTAAAAAGAAATATTAATGGCTTGGATCCTGTAGAAGTTGCATCATCTTCTCCTCAAATTCAGAAAGTACTAAAAGATATGGAAAGCATAAGAAATCTTCCTTCAAATGAAGCAAGAAATACCTGTTTAAAGATTTGCGAGGGAATATAATTATGGATTTGGTAAAAGAAAGAGTAGAAAAGATTCTCCAAAAAATAAATATTCCTGAAAAAGAATCATTACTAAAGGAAATTGAGATTGAATCTTCGAATCCTGATTTTTGGAAAGATCCTCAAAAAGCTACGGAAAAAATGAAAGAAATGGCAAGTCTTCAAAAAGATATTGATAATGCTAAAAAACTAAAAGACTTAATGAGTCGAGATATGCTGGTGGAGGCAGAAGTCTTGCTTGAAGAGCTAGAAACATTACTTTATTTTTCAGGTGAATATGATAACTCCTCGGCAATTGTTGCAATTCATGCAGGTCAAGGTGGAGTTGAAGCGATGGATTGGACGCAAATGCTTTTTAGGATGTATTCGCGTTACGCTGAGCGAAAAGGTTTCAAATTAGAGCCAATTGATGAAACACCAGGAGAAGAAGCGGGGCTTAAAAGTATAACTTTTTTGGTAGATGGACAGTACGCTTATGGACTCTTGAAGCTTGAGGCAGGCGTGCATAGGTTGGTGAGGCAATCTCCCTTTAACGCAGATAAGTTAAGACAAACCTCTTTTGCGCTGGTGGAGGTAATGCCTCAGATTGAAGACAGTCCTGATGTGGAAATTAAGGAAGAGGATATTGAATGGGATTTTTACAGATCGGGTGGGCACGGAGGGCAAAACGTAAATAAAGTATCAACAGCGGTCAGGCTTAAGCATAAGCCTACAGGTATAATCGTCTCTGCTCAATCCGAAAGATATCAGGGGCAAAATAGAGAATATGCTTTAAAGCTCCTTAAAGGAAAACTTTGGTTAATAAAAGAAGAAGAGAGGAAAAAACAAGAAGCAGCTTTAAAAGGTGGATACAAAACCCCGGGTTGGGGAAATCAAATAAGAAGTTATGTACTTCACCCATATAAAATGATTAAGGATTTAAGAACTGAGCATGAAACCGGAGATGTGAATAGTATTTTGGATGGTGAATTAGATAAATTTATTGAGGCAGAACTTCGTACTCTCCAGGGTTGATAAAAGATAGCAAATATGTTTTACTAAGATGTATCCAGAACATCATGTTATGGAAAAAAACAAAAATACAGAGGAAGAATTAGTGCAGCAATTTGACTCAAATCAGAAAAAATTTCCGTTAGCCATGGTTTTAGTGGTATTAGTTATGGCAGTTCTTGGAATTGGCAGTGGATTTTTAATTGCAAGAGTTTCAGGCGGATCACTTGAACCAACAAAGCAAGTAACTGACAAATCTCAAGTAACTAAAGGTACATCTCTAGGATCAAATGATACGAGCACATTTAAAGATACAGCAGAAGGAGTAATGAAGGAAGGCGGAATTGAAGGTGAAGGTCAGTATCATTTAGAGCGTCCGGGTGGAGACAGTCAATTTGTTTATCTGACATCATCAGCGGTCGATCTTTCTTTAGTTAAAGGTAAAAAAGTTAAGGTGTGGGGGCAGACTCAAAAAGCCCAATATGCGGGCTGGTTAATGGATGTCGGACGAGTAGAGGTACTCGAATAGTCTCCCACGCCATCTATTAAAAAATGATTAGCCTAGAAAACGTTTCAAAAAAATTTGGTACTGGTGTATTTGCTATCTCTGATATTTCCTTTCTGGTTGAAAAAGGTGAATTTGTTTTCTTAATTGGCCCAACTGGTTCAGGTAAAACTACGATTTTTAAACTTCTTATTCGTGAAATGCTTCCCACTCAAGGTACTGTAGTTGTCGATTCATGGGATTTAATAAAGCTGCCTAATAAAAAAGTTCCTGAGTTGCGTAAGAAAATTGGAGTAGTTTTTCAGGACCTTAAGCTTTTAACAGATAGAACAATACTTGAGAATACCATGCTTCCGTTGGAAGTGGTTGGAGTAAATAAGAAAGATGCTACTTCTCGAGCTATGGAAATACTAAATCAGGTTGGAATTCTGGAGCATAAAGATAAGTTTCCTATACAGCTTTCAGGAGGAGAGCTGCAGAGAGCAGCTATCGCACGTGCGCTTATTCTTTCACCAGATATTTTATTAGCTGATGAGCCAACAGGAAATCTAGATGATACTACCTCATGGGAAATTGTAGAGCTTTTGAAAAATATTAACGAAAAAGGAACTACCATAATTATGGCAACACATAATAATGAGATCGTCAAAAAACTAAATAAAAGAATAATCGAGCTAAACAAAGGAGCCCTTGTAAATGATAAAAAAACTCATAAGAAAGAGGAGCACGAAAAAAAAGAACACAAGAAAGAGCATGAAGAAAAAACCGATGAAAAAGAAGATAAAAAGGAATCATCAGAAATAAAAACTGATGATTTTGAGGAGGCTTTGAAATGAAATCTGTTAGAACTATGTGGAAAAATGTAAGAAGATCTCCGTATCAAGCTATAGCGGCTATTTTCGTAATGATGCTTACTTTTTTGGCATTTTCTGTGTTTGGTCTTATAATATTTAGTTCAACCAGAATAGTAAATTATTTTGAATCTAAGCCCCAGGTAACGGCTTTTTTCAAAGACGAAGCAAAGCAAGAAGAAATTAAGGGTTTAGGAGATTCACTTCAAAAATCAGGTTTAATCTCAAGCGTCAAATATGTTTCAAAAGATGAAGCTTTAAAAATCTACAAAGAGCAAAATAAGGATGATCCGCTTCTTCTAGATCTTGTGACTGCTGATATTTTACCAGCATCACTTGAAATCTCTACCTATAAGATAGAAGATTTAAGTTTGGTTTCTGACACTTTAAAAAAGTCTTCAATCGTACAGGAGGTTGTATTTCAGAAGGATGTGGTATCTACATTAAGCGCTTGGACGGGAGCGATTAGGAAGATTGGGTTGGCAGTTGTTGTTATTCTTGCTTTGGTTTCTGTATTTATTATGGTTACGATAATTGGTATAAAAATTTCTCAAAAAAGATCTGATATTGAAACAATGAGGCTTATCGGAGCGGGGAGTTGGTATATTAGATGGCCTTTTATTATGGAAGGAATTTTTTATGGTTTAGTAGGGGCTGTGGTGGGCTGGCTTATTTCCGTAGTAGCTCTTTTATATGTGACTCCTTATCTTTCATCTTTTTTAAAGGGTATTCCAGTTTTTCCAATATCTCCTATTGTTCTTCTCGAGCTTTTAGGAATACAAATAATCGTTGCAATTCTTTTGGGAGCTTTCTCAAGTTATCTCGCTGTGTTAAGATATCTTAAATAATTTCCTATGAGAAAGCTGTCCTTTTTTCTTCTAATAATTGTTTTTAGTTTGGTTTTTTCGGTTAGTTCAAAAGCTCAAACTACAACACCAACGCCCACTCCTGATAAAACTGCAGAAACAAATGATCTTCAAAATAAAATTAATGATCTTCAAGCGAAAATATCTAAATTGAAAAGTGAGGAATCAACTTTAACATCTCAGATAGCTGTTATGGATAATCAGATTAATTTAACGCAGCTTAGAATTGATTCTACTGAAAAACAAATTTCAGACTTAACTTTAGATATTGATACAGCTGATAAAAAAATTGTAAAACTTGAAAATTCTTTAGATAAACTATCAGAGGTTTTAATTAATAGAATAAAGGCAACATATGTGGTTGGATCTGCTTCTGGATTTCAAGTTTTACTTTCATCAAAAAATGCTGAAGATTTTGTAGAGAGGGCAAATTATCTGCGTCTTGCTCAGGCGCATGACAAAAAATTAATTTATGATACTGTCCAAGCGAGAAATGATTATGCAAATCAGAAGGATATTTTTGAAGATCAGAAGACAAAGGCAGAGAGACTTGGGGTAGAGCTCGCAAATTATCAATCTCAGATTGAAATAGAAAAACAGGCTAAGAACAGGCTTCTAGCTGAGACGCAGGGAAGTGAGGATAATTATCAAAGACTTTTGGCTCAAGCGAAAGCTCAGTTGGCTGGATTTACTAATTTTACGCAGGTTCAGGGAGGAGCCTCGATTCTTTCTGGGCAAACCCAGTGTGATGATTGGGGATGTTACTATAACCAGCGTGATTCACAGTGGGGAAATAATGCATTAAACGGAACAGGTTATACGTTAGCATCGGATGGATGTCTAGTTACATCTATGGCTATGATTTATACCCATTATGGACATCGCGGAGTAAATCCTCAGACTATTAATTCAAATTCTTCTAATTTCGCGTCATATTATCCAGCATTTTTACTTAAAGTTATTTCAGCAGATGGAGCAACTTCATCTCGCGTATATGATTCAATAGACTCAGTTTTATCAAGTGGAAATCCTGTAGTGATAGGAATTTCTTACGATGGGGGTCCCTTAGCGGATCATTTTGTCGTATTCGTAAGCGGTTCAAATGGAAATTACACAATGAAAGATCCGTTTACTCCAAACGGAAATAATATTGATTTTAGAGGAAGATATCCAACAGCGAGAATTGTAGAAGTAGAAAAAGTGGTTTTCTAGAAAAAACTAAGCTACAATAGGCTTAGATTTCCTATGAAAATTAGGCTATTTTTCGTCTCAATCTTAACTTTTCTTTTGGTTTTTCCTGGTATATCTTATGCTCAAACGCCTTCTCCAACAAATAGTAAGAACCAGTCCGAAATCCTAAGGCAAATTGCGGAAACTCAAGCAAAAATATCTGAGCTTCAAGGACAGGAAAAGACTTTGTCTTCACAGATAAGTGTCATTGATAATAATATTAAGCTTACAACTCTTAAGATAGACTCTGCAGAAGCTCAAATTTCAGACTTAACTTTAGACATTGATACTGCAGATAAAAAAATTGGTAAGCTTGAGAATTCTCTCGATTCTATTTCAGAAATACTTATAAATAGAGTTCAGGAAACATATAAAGCTGGAAATGCTTCTTCTTTTCAGATTTTACTTTCTTCTGGAAATGTAGATGATTTTATTAAAAAAGCAAATTATCTAAGAATTGCTCAGGCTCATGATAAAAGATTAATATACGATACAGTCCAAGCGAGAAATGACTATGCGAATCAAAAAGATATTTTTCAAGATAAAAAAGCTGAAATTCAAAGATTAAATCGAGAACTTGAAGGCTATAAAGCTCAATTGGATCAAGATAAAGCTGGAAAAGAACAACTTTTATCAGTTACTAAAAATGATGAGGATAAATTTCAGGAGCTCTTAGCAAGACTTAAAGCAGATGCAGCTTCCATAAATGCTGCTTTAGGAAGCATTTCGGAAAAAATTGGGCCGGTAAATAAAGGGGATGTAATTGCCGGAGTGGGATCTAGCGGTTGTTCAACAGGACCACATCTTCATTTTGAGGTTTATACAAATGCTCACGTAGAAAATAATAGAGTTATAGGAAATAGAGTAGATCCTAAGCCATACCTTGAAAACTCTTCCTATGAGAAGCCAGTTCCAGGATATCCAGGAAGCGTTACGACTTGGTACGGAGAAGTTTATTTCTTGGGTACTCATACAGGAATTGATATTGCAAATCCATTTGGTACTCCCATTAGAGCCATGGATTCAGGAGAAGCATATGCAACTTCCGCAGTTTGCAGTTATAACGGATCTTTAGGAAAGGGAATAATTATAGATCACAAAAATGGACTTGTAAGTTTATATTGGCATATACCATAAATTTATTAAATGAAAAAGCAATTTTTTGCTTTTGTTACTATTCTTTTAGTTAGTTTTTCTATTGCCAAAACCGCATTTTCAGCCCCAGTTATCAATGAATTTTCCTCGAGTACATCTGAAGACTGGATAGAGATTTATAATTCTGGAACAGAAACGATAGATTTAAATTTATATAAATTAAGGGATTCATCTGAAAAAAATAAACTCGATTTATCAGGAAGTTTACCTCCCCAGGGATTTTTAACTTTTGATTGGTCTAATAAATTAAACAATGGGGGAGATATCTTAAAACTTGTTTTAATTTTAGATGAATCCATAGTGGATCAAGTTTCTTATGGAGATAAAGGAGGGCTGAGTACTACAGATTCTCCTGGTTCAATGGGTAGGCTTCCTGATGGAAGCTCTAGTTGGAATATTTTTTCAAATCCTTCAAGAAATCTATCAAATAACTCCTCAAGTGTTATTATCCCTCCTAGTCCAACACCAACGAAAACTCCAATTTCTATGAAATCGTCTACGGTTTCTAAATATATCTCACAAGTTCCAACCAGAGCTCCTACGTCTTTTAAAATTTCAAATTCTCCCTCCTTAAAATCAAATAATTCTGTTAAAATAACCCCTAAATTTAAAGTTTCTAGTAATTTTACTAGAGTAAATAGTACTAGCGCGCCTTCGGAAGTTAAGAATAAGACTGAAGTCTTAGGTGCAAAAGATGAAAAAATTCCTTCCGTGTTTCTAGTCGGGGGATTTTTACTAATACTATTAGCAACTGGTAAAATACTATTAAAGTATTTTACCTTCAAGGAAATATATGAAAAAATTTTTGACAAATAATTCATTGGAAACAAAGGATGTGGGTTTGCAATTCGCAAAGAATTTGATGCCAGGGGATACGCTTCTTTTATTTGGAAATTTAGGTGCTGGAAAAACAACTTTTGTTCAGGGAATTGCAAAAGGGCTCGGGATAAAGGATAGAATTCTTTCGCCAACTTTTGTTTTAGTTAGAAATCACAATGTTTTTGTTAATAACATTAAAAAATTGAATCACATTGATTTGTATCGAATTGAAGAGCCAACTGAAATTGATAAATTAGGAATTGAAGAATTTGTTGGTGAAGAGGACTCATTAACCGTAATTGAATGGGCAGAAAGACTTTTGGGATTTAATCCATCAAAAGGTTATAGAATAAAATTCAAATATTTAGAAAATGATAAAAGAGAAATTACAATTGAAGAATTATGAATAAAATAAATGAAGCGATTAAGGTTCTAGAACAAGGAGGAATTGTTATTTATCCGACTGATACTGCGTTTGGTATAGGATGCAGAGTTGATGATGAAAAGGCGATCAGAAAACTTTTTGAAATTAGAAAAAGGCCGTTTAGTCAAGCAACTCCTGTTCTTTTTGACTCTAAAGAAAGACTAAAGGATTTTGTTTTACCTATTAATGGGAAAATAGAATTACTAATGGATAAATATTGGCCTGGTGCTTTAACAATCGTAATTCCTAGTAAAGTTTCTAAAATTCCTTCACTTGTTAGAGGGGATGGGCCTAATCTTGGAGTTAGAGTTCCGGATCATGAAATTCCTCAAGCCTTGATTAGTGGATTAGGGCTTCCTATTTTAGGGCCCTCTGCAAATTTTCATGGTGAAAAAACTCCTTATAAATTTGAAGATCTTGATAAATCACTAATAAAACTTGTAGACTTAGTTATAGAAGGTAAAACTCGCGGAGAAAATCTTGCATCAACCGTTGTAGATTGCTCAGAGGAGCCCTGGAAAATTCTCAGGCAGGGATCTTTAAAGATCGATTTATGACTAAGCTTGTAATAGACACTACTGACAATAAAAAAACTGTTATAAAACTAGAGACAGAATCTATAATCGACGAAATTTCGGAAGAATCAAAACCAAAGTCTCAAACAGCACTAATACTTATAGAAAAAATTCTTAAGAGAAATAATATTTCCCCATCAAAGCTTGATGAAATCTTGGTTAATACTGGCCCTGGGTCTTTCACGGGTACAAGAGTTGGTGTGTCAATCGCAAATGCATTAGGTTTTTCATTGGGTGTAAAAGTAAATGGTAGAAAAGACGAACAGGCTCTTCCTAAATACTCATGATATACTCAATTTATGAGAGATTTTTTATACTGCCTAGTCTTTCCTCATCCTCGTAATAATCACAGAGCACATCTCCTTCATCCGAAATCATTAATTTTAGTAATTTCTTTTTTTATTTTTAGTTCTTTGTTTTTTTCTTCATTTCCAGTTGCGGGAAAAATAAAAGCATATGCAGATGTTTCTCTTAAAGAGCTCTTAACTTATACCAATCAAAAAAGAGTAGAAAATGGACTTTCTCCTTTATCAACTAATTCTCAGTTAACGGAGGCTGCGAGTAGAAAAGCAGATGATATGTTTGCGAAAAATTATTGGGCTCATAACGCACCGGACGGTACTACGCCATGGGTATTTATAAAAGGCGCTGGCTACGAATATGTATATGCCGGAGAAAATTTGGCAAGAGGATTCAGTAGCGCTAATGATGTGGTAAATGCTTGGATGGCGAGTCCCTCACACAGGAGTAATATTTTATCATCGAATTATAAGGATGTTGGTTTTGCTGTTAAATCCGGGAGATTAAATGGAGAAGAAACTTTTCTGGTTGTTCAGGAATTTGGAAGTAAAACATATGCGGTTCCTACGAAAATTACACCAAAAAAACCAGTAAAGAAAGTTCTAGGATTTGATGTATCTAATATTTCATATGTAGGGGGATTTTCTCGTTCTTCAGAAATAGTGATACTTATGCTTCTTGGTTTTATTTCGATTCTTCTTATAGATTTAGTTATTATTGAAAGAAAAAAAATAGTAAGATTTGTTGGGCATAATATAGATCATGCACTTTTTCTCTTTACGATTACAATAATAATTGGAGTTTTAAGCAAAGGAGCCGTTGTGTGAAAGAAAAAAATCATTTAATTTATTATTTTTTACTCAGTGCTGTTTTGATTGGAGGCTTAATTTTAATTTTTTCTGCTTCTCAAGACCGAGCTATGCAAATGCTTATAGTATTAGGTATGGCAGCTTCATATGTCTTAATTGGTGTAATTCATCATTTGATTAATCATGATTTAGTAGCTAAAATTGTGATAGAATATGTTCTTGTTGCTTGTTTAGGTATAGCAGCAGCCTTCTTTATATTCAAAGGAGGATTTGGAATTTAAATAATATGAAAGGCGTAATTTTAGCTGGAGGTCTCGGAACAAGATTATATCCTCTTACTCACGTTACTAATAAGCATCTGATTCCTGTTTACGACAGACCCATGATTTATTATCCAATTCAAGCAATGGTAAAAGCTGGAATTACAGATCTCCTAATTGTTACTTCTGGACCACATGTGGGTCACTTTTTAGGAATTCTTAAAAATGGAGATCAATTCGGATTAAAACATTTAGAGTACGCTTATCAAGAAAAGCCGGATGGAGGAATTTCAGATGCGCTTTCTTTAGCAGAGTCATTTGCAGATGAAGGACCACTGTGTGTAGTTTTGGGGGATAATATATTTGGATACGATCTTAGTGAGACAGTTAGAGAATTCGAACAAGGAAATGATGGGGCAAGAGTTTTTGGAGTAGAGGTTTCGCAAAATGCAAGTCAATATGGAATTATAGAGCTTGATTCAGATGGCAAAGTGATTTCTATTGAAGAAAAACCTCAAAATCCCAAATCGAATATTGCTCAAACAGGAATTTATATGTATGACAGTTCTGTTTTTGACAGAATTAGAAAATTAAGTCCATCTGCAAGAGGTGAGCTTGAAGTAACAGATCTTAATAATTTGTACGTAAAAGATGGAAAAGTTAAATGTAAAATAATTGACTGGTGGATTGATGCAGGAACATCATTTGACGAGCTTTTGAAAGCAAGTAATCAGGTGGCAGAAAAAGTAAAAGAAGGAATTATTCCAGTTCTTGAAAAATAAATAATGAAATTACTTGTAACAGGTGGGGCCGGATTTATTGGCTCGAATTTTATCCTCTATTGGCTTAAAAATCATCCGGATGATCATATCGTTAATTTTGATAAGCTTACATATGCTGGAAATTTAGAAAATCTTAAGTCTATTGAGTCAAATCCAAATTATAAATTTGTTAAAGGAGATATCACTAATGCAGTGGAAGTTAATGCATCTATGGTTGGGATCGATACTGTTGTTCATTTTGCAGCAGAATCGCATGTCGACCGCTCGATAATGGAGCCAGCAGGTTTCGTTTTAACAAATGTTGTTGGAACTCAAGTTTTGCTTGATTCGGCACTTAAGAATAATATTAAAAGATTCCATCATGTTTCAACTGACGAGGTTTTTGGTGCATTAGCTTTAGATTCTACAGAAAAGTTTAATGAAGGAACTCCTTACGATCCTCATAGTCCATATTCTGCAAGTAAGGCTGGTTCTGATCATTTAGTCAGAGCATACTTTGATACTTTTGGTTTACCAATAACTATTACAAATTGCGCAAATAATTATGGTCCATTTCATTTTCCTGAAAAATTAATTCCACTTGCTATTACTAATTTAATAGAAGGAAAAAAAGTTCCTGTATATGGTGATGGGCTTTACGTTAGGGATTGGCTTTATGTAGAGGATCACTGTCGTGCAATAGATCTTGTTTTGTCTAAAGGGAAAGTAGGAGAAACTTATTGTGTTGGAAGTTTAACTCAAGATGTTAATAATTTGGAAGTTATAAAAAAGATTTTAAAAATTATGGGAAAAGGAGAAGAAATGATTGAATTCGTTAAAGATAGACCGGGTCACGATAGACGCTATGCAATCGATTTTTCGAAAATAAAAAATGAGCTTGGTTGGGAGCCAAAACACACATTTGATGAATGGCTTGAATTAACTGTTAAGTGGTATCAGGAAAATGAATCCTGGTGGAAAGATGTGAAAAGCGGAGATTATCAAAACTACTACGCTAAGCAGTACGGAAATGATTAATTGTACTTTTGAAAATGGAAGTCCCGCAAGTCTTCGGCACGTAGTAGTGAATACAATTCTTCTTAATGGTAAAGATCAGATTCTTTTAGTAAAAAGAGCAAAGCATTTGTTAAATGGTGAAAAATGGACTTTGGTTGGAGGTTTTTTAGATCGTGATGAAGATACAAGAAAAGCTTGCATGAGAGAAATAAAAGAAGAAACAGGTTACGAATCAGAAGTAGGTCTGCTTTTAAGAATCGCAGAAAATCCAGATAGGCCAAAAGAAGATCGACAAAATGTTGCATTCATTTATATTTCTAAAGCGTTAGAAAAAACAGGGGAAATGGATGATGAAAATACTGAAATGAAATGGTTTAACTTTGATAACTTACCAAGTCAAGAAGATTTTGCATTTGATCATTTCGAAAATGTGAATCTTTATTTAAAATACAGAAAACAGAAATTTGAAATACCAGTAATTGGAAAAATATGAAACCAAAAATAATTGGAATTGGACTTAATGGATTAGTTGGAAGTAGAATTTCTGAGCTTTTAACAGAGAATTTTGAATTCATTTCTTTAAGTAGGTCAACTGGAGTAGATATTAGAGATAAAAAAAGCTTAGAAATTCTAAAGGATCATGAAGAAGCAAAATTTGTTCTACTTTTATCTGCTAAAACGGATGTGGATGGATGTGAAGATGATAAAAATTTAGGCGAAGACGGAGAGGCCTGGAGAATAAATGTTTTAGGCGCAAGCAATGTTGCGGAGTATTGTAGAGATTTAGGAAAAAAAATAATTTATATTTCAACTGATTTTGTTTTTGATGGCGAAAAAGAAAAAGGAGAATTTTATACAGAGAAAGACTCTCCGAATCCAATTAACTGGTATTCAAAAACTAAATATGAAGGAGAAAAATTAATAGAGAAAAGCGGTGCTCCATATATGATTCTTCGCTTAGCTTATCCTTATAGAGCTAATTTTGAGCCAAAAAAAGATTTCTTAAGAGCTATTTTAGATAATCTCAAAAACGGAAACCAAGTGAAAGCAATAACAGATCATGTGTTTTGTCCGACATTTATTGATGATTTTGCTTTTGCTTTGGAAAAATTAATAAAAAATGATGCTTCAGGAGTATTTCATACCGTGGGAGGGCAGGCTTTAACTCCCTTTGAGGCGACTAAAATAATAGCTAGTGAATTTAATTTGGATACAAATTTGATAGTTCCAATAACACGGGAAGAGTTTTTTAAAGACAGAGCTCCAAGACCATTTAATTTAGCTCTAAGAAATGCTAGAATAGGTGAATTAGGAGTGGAAATGAAGGGATTTGAAGAGGGATTAATCTCTATAAAATCTCAAATGCAACCTCTATGACAATTACTTTTATTGGACATGGTTATGTGGGATTAGTTACAGCTACTGTTTTTGCAGAATTTGGTAACACTGTCTATGTGATTGGACACACCCCAGAAAAAATCGAAAAACTTAAAAAAGGTATTATTCCTATTTTTGAGCCTGGACTTTCTGAAATGGTAAAGAAAAACGTAGACGCTGGTAGGCTTCTTTTTACTCTTGATTACTCTCCTTCCGTCTCAGATTCAGAAATTGTTTTTATAGCTGTTGGAACGCCTCCTCAGAAAACTGGCGATGCAGAGCTTTCTACTGTATTTGAGGTTGCTGAAAAACTAGCAAAAAATCTTAAAAATTATACTGTTGTAGCTACAAAAAGTACTGTTCCGGTAGGTACAAATAAGAGAATTGAAAAAATAATAAATGAAAATAAAGATAAAGATGCAAAGTTTGACATTGCTTCTGTTCCAGAATTTTTAAGAGAAGGAACGGCAATCGAAGACACTCTTAAGCCAGATAGAATTGTGATTGGAACAAATAGTGAAAAAGCAAAAGATCTTTTAGTTTCTTTGCATAAGCCAATTAACGCTCCATTTATTCATACAAATCTTGAAACAGCAGAACTAATTAAATATGCAGCGAATTCCTTCTTAGCTACAAAGATTTCTTTTGCAAATGCAATTGCAAAGCTTTCTGAAGCAGTTAATGCTGATGGATTAAGGGTCTTAGATGGAATTGGGATTGATAAAAGAATTGGTAGGCATTTCTTATATCCTGGAGCAGGCTATGGTGGAAGTTGTTTTCCAAAAGATGTTAAGGCATTAATTTCGATTGCATCAGATCATGATTATGATTTTTCTCTTTTAGATCAGGTAGAAGAAATTAATAAGCAGGCAAAAAGAGACATAGTTAGAAAAGCTAGAAAAGTTTTGGATGACATGACAGGTAAGAAGATTGCGGTTTTGGGTCTCGCATTTAAACCCAACACTGACGACATGAGAGACGCCCCGTCTATTGATATTATTGAGCTCTTGAAGCAACAGGGTGCAAAAATTTCAGCCTTTGATCCACAGGCAAGTGAAAATGCAAAAAGACTTATTGATGACATAGAGTTTGCGGAAGAAATATATGGTGCAATAAAAGATGCAGATCTTTTAATTGTATTAACTGATTGGAATGAGTTTAAAGAAATTGATCTAGAAAAAGTAAAAACTATGATGAAGTCTCCAAATATAATTGATGGAAGAAATATTTATGATCCACAAGAAGCGAAAAAATTAGGCTTCTCCTATGTCGGAGTAGGAAGATGACGAAAGCACTTATTACTGGGATTACTGGATTTGCGGGAGGATATTTAGCAGACCACCTCTTAAAACAAAATCAATTTGAAGTCAGTGGGACTTATGTTAGTGACGATGGACTTAAAAATCTAGAGAATAAAGATTCCCTAAAACTCTATAAGGTTAATCTTCTGGACGAAGACGCAACCAATAAAATGATTGCTTATGAAAAACCGGAAATGATTTTTCATCTGGCAGCATTAACTTCAGCGAAGCTTAGTTTTGGAAGTCCAAGAGAGACATTTGTAAATAATGTATCTGCTCAAATAAATCTTCTTGAGGCTATAAAAAATAATGAATTAAATAACACAAGGATTTTAGTAGTATCTTCAGCTGAGGTTTATGGTCTTGTCTCTAAAGAAGATCTTCCGATCGATGAGGATACTCCTTTAAGACCAACTAATCCCTATGCTGTTTCTAAATTGTCGCAAGATTTTTTAGCACTTCAATACCATTTGTCTCATAAGCTTAATATTGTTAGGGTTAGGCCGTTTAACCATGTTGGACCGAGGCAGTCTCCTCAGTTTGTGATTGCAGCTTTTGCAAAAAGGATTGCTGAGATAGAAAAAGGAAAAGAAAAAGTGATGAAGGTAGGAAATCTCGAATCAAAAAGAGATTTTACTGATGTTAGAGATATAGTTAGAGCATATCTCTTAGCTTTAGAAAAAGGAGAAAGCGGAGAAGTTTATAATTTAGGAAGTGGAGAGTCTCATAGAATTTCTGAGATTTTAGACATGATGCGAGGAATGAGTAATGACGAAATAAACGTAGAAAATGATCCGTCTTTAATTAGGCCATCAGATGATCCGGAGCTTTTGTGTGATTTTTCAAAATTTGCAAATTTGACTGGATGGAAGCCAGAAATACCAATTGAAAAAACACTCGAAGATACACTAGAATACTTTAGAGGGACAGTCTAATTATGCCAAAAGCACTTATTACGGGAATAACGGGCCAAGATGCATCTTATCTCGCAGAATTTCTTCTAGACAAGGGATATGAGGTTTATGGAACTACCAGAAGATCGAGTACAGTTAATAATGAAAGAATAAAGCATATTGAAGATAAGATCCATATTATATCAGCGGATCTTTTAGATCAAAGTTCCCTAGTGTCGGCTATTCAGTCATCACAACCAGATGAAGTTTATAATTTGGCAGCACAATCTTTCGTAAAAGCTTCATGGGATCAGCCTGTTTTAACAGGAGAATTTACTGGAATCGGTGTTACGAGAATTTTGGAAGCTATAAAAACTGTAAATTCTAAAATTAAGTTTTATCAAGCATCATCATCTGAGATGTTTGGAAAAGTGGTTGAGGTTCCACAGAAAGAAACAACTAGATTTTATCCAAGAAGCCCATATGGTGTGGCAAAAGTTTATGGGCACTATATAACTCTGAATTATCGTGAAAGCTATGATATGTTTGCTTGTTCTGGAATTCTTTTTAATCATGAATCACCGAGGAGAGGTCTTGAATTTGTAACTAGAAAAATTAGTCATGCAGTTGCAAGAATTCATTTAGGAAAACAGGATAAATTGGAGCTGGGAAATCTGGATTCTAAGAGGGACTGGGGTTTTGCAGGAGATTATGTGGAAGCAATGTGGATGATGCTTCAACAGGATACGCCTGATGATTATGTAGTTGCTATGGGAGAAACCCACTCAGTTAAAGAATTCGTGGAAATTGCATTTAAGCACGTAGGTATTTCTGATTGGGAAAAATATGTAATTTCAAATGTGAGCGCTCATCTTAGGCCTGCAGAGGTTGATCATTTGATCGGTGACGCAACAAAAGCTCATGAAAAACTCGGTTGGAAACCAAAAACAAGCTTTGAAGAATTAGTAAAGATGATGGTTGATGCTGATATTGAAAGAGAAAAAAGGAACGAGAGTTAAATGCAGACGGTAGTTGTAGCAGGTGGAGCAGGTTTTATAGGTGCTCATCTTTGCGAATCACTTCTTAATGAGGGATATAAGATAATCTGTGTCGATAACTTTTTGACAAGCGACAAGGAAAATATCTCTAAGCTTTTAGAAAACGAAAACTTTTCTTTTATTCAGAAGGATGTAATTGAATTATCTTCTGATGATCTCTCTCCTGCTGATTTTATTTTTCATCTAGCTAGTCCTGCCTCACCAAACGCTAAAAGCTCCAGAAGTTATATGGCATTTCCCATAGAAACACTTCTTGTTAATTCTCGTGGTACATATAATCTGCTTGAGGCAGCAAAAAAATTTGGATCAAAATTTTTATTTGCATCAACTTCTGAAGTTTATGGAGATCCTTCGGTTTCGCCACAGCCTGAGAGTTACTTCGGAAATGTAAATCCAAACGGAATAAGGGCAGTATATGACGAAGGAAAAAGATTTGGTGAAGCTATAACGAGCGCATATGAAAGAGAATTTGGAGTAGATGCAAGAATAGTAAGAATTTTTAATACTTATGGTCCAAAAATGAGAAAAGATGATGGTAGAGTTGTTTCAAATTTCATAATGCAGGCCCTAAGTGGCGCAGCGATTACTGTATATGGAGACGGATCTCAAACTAGAAGCTTTTGTTATATAGATGATATGGTAGATGGGCTTAAAAAAGCTATGTTTACAGATCAAGCAAAAGGGGAAGTTATTAATCTTGGAAATGATGATGAGAGAACAATTAAAGAGATTGCTGATATGGTAGTTAGTCTTACCAATTCTTCTTCGGAAGTAATAAATGAAGATCTTCCTCAGGATGATCCTAAAGAAAGAAAGCCAGAGCTTACTAAAGCAAAAAACATTTTGGGATGGAGTGCTAAAGTGTCGCTTGAAGAAGGCCTCTTAAAAACTATACAATATTTTAAGAGTGTATGAAGGCTGTTGTAATAATTCCCACATATAATGAAAAAGGAAACATTGATAAATTAATCAATGTCTTAGAAGAAGATGTATTCCCTAAGGTTAAGGGGTATGAAATGGGGATACTTGTTGCTGATGATAATTCTCCTGATGGAACCTCGGATATTGTAAAAGATTTAATGAAGAAATGGAAAAATTTGGAGATTATTCTCGGTAAAAAAGAAGGTCTTGGAGCAGCATACATAAGAGGAATGGATTACGCAATTAACAAAATGAATGCTGATGTAGTTTTTGAAATGGATGCAGATTTTTTTCATGATCCAAATAAAATTCCAGATTTTCTAAAAAAAATTGATGAAGGACATGATTTTATAATTGGCACAAGATATAGTGGTGGCGGATCAATCCCTAAGAATTGGGGAATTCATAGAAAGATTCTTTCTGTGTTTGGAAATATGATCATTAGATGGGTTCTTATGAGATTTTATATTCATGATTGGACAGGTGGATATAGAGCAATTAAAAAAGAAGTATTTTTAAAAGAGAAAGAAAAACTTAAGGCTTTTAAGGGTTATATTTTTCAAGTAGGATTCTTGTTATCCGCTATTCAGGATGGATTTAAAGTGGCTGAAGTTCCATTTGATGCTAAGGATAGAGTCGCAGGAAGATCAAAAATTCCCGCAAGACAAACCATCATTCAAACGTTATATTTTGTAATAAAAGCAAGAATCATCGAGTTAGTTCATTCGCCGTTTATGAAATATGCGATTACAGGATTTATAGGATATTTAATTAATGCAATTTCACTCGAAATTTTTGCAGATTATTTTAAGATGCATCCTATTCCTTCTGCGTCTCTTTCCGCGGAATTATCAATAATTTTCAACTTTTTTGTTAATAATTATTGGGCTTTTGGAAGTCAAAAAATTACAAGTCCATGGAAAGTTTTAATCAAGTTTCCGCAGTTTAATTTGGTATCTTTAGGTTCGTTAGTATTAATTTCTTCGACAGTTTTTGTTGGAACCCATCTTTTTGGAAATACGATTGTAGTAAGGCAAATTGCATTGGTGATAGCGATTGCTCTTTTTGTAATCCCATATAGCTATAGCATGTATAATATTTTTATATGGAAAAGGTGGCACATTTCCTCCATTTCAAAACTACAGGAAAAATTGGGCTAAAGCCGTCCTGGTTTCCTATCTTTGCGATAATCCTTTTAGGACTTTTCTTACGTATTTATAGGGTAAGAGACTATATTGTTTTTCTTGGAGATGAAGGGAGAGACGCGCTCGTTGTCTATAACATTTTGCATGGGAATCTAACCCTGTTAGGTCCTACTTCTTCAGTGGGAGGTTTTTTTCTAGGTCCTATTTATTATTACCTCATGACTCCTTTTATGTTTCTCTCGCGCTTTGATCCGATTGGGCCTGCAATTATGGTAGTTTTGTTTGGGGTTGCGACAATTTATTTAGTTTATAAGGTCGGAAAAGAATTTTTTAACCCTATTGCCGGGTTAATAGCTGCATTTCTTTATGCAATTTCTCCAGTAGTAATTACATATTCTCGTTCTTCATGGAATCCAAATGTTTTTCCTTTTTTTACAATTTCAAGTCTTTATGTTTTATATAAAGCAGTTGAAAAAAATAAATTAAAATTGTTTCTTTTAGCAGGATTCTTAATGGGAATAAATCTTCAAATTCATTATTTGGCAACTTTTGTAGGAGCAATTATTTTTTTCTATACAACTTTAGTCGATTTTAAATTTAGATTAGATTTTTTTAAAAATTTAATCAAAAGATATGTAAGTTTAATAATTGGATTTTTAATTGGATTTTCTCCTTTTTTGGCATTTGAAGTAAGACACCAATTTTTAAATACCCAAAATATTTTGAAATTTATTTTTAACTCTCCTGAGACTGGAGCAACTGGAAGTTTCATACCGAACATAGAGCACGTGTTTGTTAGATTGTTTGGAGGTCTGGTTATGAGCTACCCGGATTTATTTAAATTCTATAAATTTAATCCAACAATTTTGCAGTTGTGGCTTGTTGCAGCAATATTTTTAGGATTATTATCTATAATCTTTTTTCTTGTTATTTTTTGGAAAGAAAAAAATGATCATGGTTTATTTAGGAAATTTCTTTTAATTTTAATTTGGACATTTGTTGGGATCGGTCTTTTTGGATTTTACAATAAATCAATTTATGATTATTATTTGGGATTTATATTCCCAATTCCATTTCTCCTTGTTGGTCTTTTCTTTTCAGAATTAATTTTAATTCTTAAAAAAACAGGAAAGGTTATTGTTTTCTCAATTTTATTTATTTTATTTTTCTTAAACCTCAAATTTAGTCCTATTTCAGTTCCCGGAAATAATCAGGTAAGGCAGGTAAAGGAAATATCAGATTTTGTAATCTCCAAAGCAGAGGGAAAACCTTACAATTTTTCTATAAGTGGAATTGGGAATTCTGATCATGCATATAGGTATTTCTTTAAGCTTGATGGGAGAGAGCCAGTTACTATTTTAGGTCTTGATAAAGATCCCGATAGAAAAAGTGTAACTGATCAATTGTTTGTAGTTTGCGAAACAAATCCATGTTCTCCCTTAGGAGAATCGCGTCAGGAGATTGCAGGGTTTGGAAGAGCAGAAATAGCTGGGCAATGGGATGTCTCTGTTCTAAAAGTTTACAAATTAATTCATTATAGAGCTGATGAATAAATTTAAAATAATCTTCTTTGATTGCGATGGAGTTCTTCTCTTTGGCCATCCGCTAACGCAGCTAGAAAAAAAGCTAGATATAAGCATTGAAATCACAGAGCAAATGGGAGCCTATTATAAAGGTAATTTAGGCTTTCAGGATTGGGTCGATAATATTGAAAGACTCTATAAGAAGGTTGGGTTAAAAAAGAATTATTATGAACAGATGATGAATTATAAAAATTACAAAATAAATGAAGAAGCAGAAGATTTAGTTAGTTATTTAAAGAAAAAAGGATACGAAATTGCAATAATTTCTTCTGGGAGCGCAGAATATGTTTCGGGTGTAGCGCATCACTTAGGAATTAAATATTTTAAAGTAAATACCATTTTAAATTTTGATAAAGATGGAAATTTTACTAGTCTTGAAACTTTCGGAGAAGATCCGCAAGTAAAAGTAGATCAAATTAATCAAATTTGTAAGCTTTTAGATATTAATCCCCAAGATGCTATTTTTATTGGAGATTCAGATAACGACTTAAGCGCATTTGATTTTACAAAACACGGTATTTTGTATGGATCTAGATTTGATCTAGAAAACCATGCATGGAAAAGGGTTGATGATTTAAGAGACGTTATTAAAGTTTTAGAAGATGAAAACTGAAGGACATGAAAATACTTTAAGAACGCAATCTTGCCCAGTTTGTAAAGAGAAAATGGGAGATATGCCAGGAAGCCGCGACGCTGTTTGTCACAATTGTGGTTTCAAAGATCCTTGCTGTGAATAGACTAAATTTTGCAGCTAGTCGAGATGGAAACAGCGGTTGAATCACCGCTTAATTTTCCTGTAGCATTCATGATAATTCCATTCGTCTCCAGAGATACAGTTGAATCTGGGTTTAAATTAATTGTAGTTCCTCCTGTAATTCGTTGATCTGAAAAAGTTACGATTACATTTTCAGTAACCTCAATTCTTAGTGATCCAGGATTCTCTCCAGTTATGGTAATTTGATCGCCTCCTGTAATAGCTCTTGTAGAGAAAACTTCATTTTTTCTAACAAAAAGATTAATAGCTCCATTTCTAGGTCCTCCTTCGCAATCAATTAGTGGATCTACGTTCTTAGGTCTTAATAATGTATTTGAAAGACCAAGAGCTAGGCTCCCAGCCAATAACCCCATTGTTAGCCCGGATTTAAATCCTCTATTTTCAGCTAATGAAATTAATCTTTGTTCTCTTTCGTGTCTTTCGTGCATATAGGTGGGAATTATATACCCTTAATATTTATAGAAATTTATATATATTTAATAGCTTCAGAATGGATTTAGATTGCCTATTGACAGAGTATTGAAATACACGCTTGTATATATTTTTTTAAATTCTACAATCAATGCATGAAAGCAATTAGACAAGAGCATTTTTCAGGATGTGCAGTTGCATGCGTAGCATCCGTTTCAAATTCTAGTTATAGAAAAGCAATTAAAAATTTTACTAACGGAAATGAATGGGCTAAGTTTAGGGGATTTTATTGTAGAGAGATAATTGATTCGCTTGAAAAAATGGGATTTAATTATTCATTGAAATATGTAAAAAGAAAAAAGAGCCACATTTATCCAATTGGAACCATTGTATTTATAGGTAAAACAGAAGTTCATCCTGTAGGACATTACCTTTTATTTACAGAAAAAGGTTGGATGGATCCATGGATTAATTTTCCAAGATTAAATGCAAAAGCTGGATTTAGGAAAAAGCTTCCCGGAAAACCCGTTTACGCTATTGTCAAATAAAAAAAGAAAAATCCCCATTAAAGGGGATTTTTCGATTGTGTTTCTTGGATTCCAAAAAGTGATCCAAGAAATTAATCTGCAATTTAAGCTTTACCGATTTTGTACATTCCTGTACCACAAACTGGACACTTTCCTTTCATTGCAGGTTTACCATTTTTCATGGTAACAGGTGTCGCACTTGGATCGTCTCTTTTAGCTCTGCATTTTACGCAATACATTTCTGCCATTTAAATTCACCCCCTTTCAAATAACTATACCTTATTAATTAATATAAAAAGAATTATCTGTGCTGTAAGTATGGCGCCGGTTATGAATGCAGTTTTTTTAATATCTGCAGCAACATGTGCATAAGAATTAGCTATGACAGTAGTCGGAGTCGAAATTTGCTCAAGATTGAATTTAGATTTTTTCTCAGTAGGGTGACTTACTTGAGCAGAGTAATTTGTTTCAAGGTGATATGTGATATGTCGTGAATCGGCAAGAATTTTTTGTTTTCTTGTTTTCTTCTTTGCCATTTTAGAATTTAGCCTTGATTTAAAGCTACATAAGGCAAGATACACTATTGACACGATGCGTGTCAAGGAGTAACAATGAGTATCAATGTTTGACTACCTTGTGCTCATTTTACTAGCGGCTATTTTTATTTGGACCGTTTTTTTAACTATTCTTTTCAGGCGTATGTTAATTCACTTCAATAGGCTCGCAGATGATACGGGAAGGGTAGGGCTTAGAGGAATCTTAGAGGATGTTTTAAAGTCACAAGCTCAAAATAAAAAAGATATTGAAATGTTACGAACTATCTGTGATAGAATAGATAAAGAAGGCCATTTTCATATACAGAAAGTGGGCCTTTTAAGGTTTAATCCTTTTAAGGATATAGGAGGAGATCAGAGTTTTATTTTATCTCTTTTAGATAAAAATGATTCTGGAGTAATAATTTCTGGATTGTATTCAAGATCGGGCTTAAGATGGTACGCTAAGCGAGTTATAAACGGTAAGGGTACTGAGCATGAACTGTCCGATGATGAAAAGAAAGCTTTGAAAGAAGCTGGAACTATAAAATAATCATTTATGCTTAAGAACAAGAAGACAATTTTAGTAGCCTTAATAGTTTATCTTTTAGCAACCGGCGGTTCATATTTTTTATTTGCAAAATCTTCTTTGGGTCAAAGATTCGCTTCTCCAGTTCCACCTCCATCAACCAATTCTAATGGAGAAATAGTATTTGATGA
Source organism: uncultured Gammaproteobacteria bacterium (assembly GCA_964416505.1). GTDB lineage: Bacteria > Patescibacteriota > Microgenomatia > Levybacterales > UBA12049 > 2-01-FULL-39-10-A. The sequence goes on along the minus strand of CAYQEJ010000004.1, from coordinate 22,862 downwards.
TTCGCTTCCAAAAACTGAAGAATGTCCAATGAATGGAGCAAAATATTCAAAGCAACAAAAATCATGGTGGGAAAAACACAGACCGCTTGGTGTGATGATAGAAAATCATGAAAATGCTAGGCCTCAGTCTGGAATCAATTCAGCTGACGTAACATATGAAGCGGTTGCAGAAGGTGGAATAACTAGAACATTAAATATTTTTTACTGTAATGCTCCCGTTCAGGTGGGACCAGTAAGAAGTGCAAGAACTTATTTCCTCGACTGGATATCAGAATATGGCGATAGCCCTCTGTATGCTCATGTGGGAGGCGCAAATACTCCTGGGCCAGCAGATGCGTTATCTCAAATAAATGATTATGGCTGGGGTGGTTATAATGACTTAAATCAATTTTCTATTGGTTTCCCAACTTTTTGGAGGGATTATAATCGTTTAGGTCATGCTACGGCTACGGAGCACACTATGTATTCCACGACTTCTAAGCTTTGGGATTTTGCGCAGAAGGAAAGAGAATTAGGAGTAAAAGGAAAAGATGGCACGCCATGGGATGAAGGTTTTGTTCCATATACATTTCAGGATGAAGCTCCTTCTGGAGAGAGAGGATCTACTAAATCAATTCATATAGAGCACTGGGATAGTGATGGTGATTACTTTATTGATTGGGCATATGATAAAGCATCTAATGAATATAAGAGAAGTAATGGTGGAGCTCCTCATTTAGATAAAAATACAGGTAAGCAATTAACTGCAAAAAATATAGTGGTTATGTATCAAATTGAGAATAGCGCAAACGATGGATATGAAAACAATGCACATCTACTATATAAAACAAAAGGATCGGGAGATGCTGTTATATTTATGAATGGAGAAAAGATTGAAGGTAAATGGAGTAAGAAAACAAGAACAGACAGAACAATTATTACTGATGAAAGTGGTAAGGAGATAGAATTTACAAGAGGTAAAATTTGGTTCCACATAATTCCTCCAGAAGGCGTCCTAGAAGTGAAATAGTTTGAGATAGTTTACTAATCTTCAAATATCGAGTAAAATAACTGTTAATATTTTTGGTTTATGTTATCAGATATTATTACTTCAAAATCTCGCGTAAAACTTATAAATGTTTTCTTATCTTATCCTTCGGAAATGTTTCATGTTAGAGAGCTGGTTAGGCGAACTGGTGACGAAATAAATGCAGTGCGACGTGAGCTAGCATATTTGGAGAAAAAAGGAATCTTATCTAAAGAACCACGTGCGAATAGAGTTTATTACTATTTAAATAAAAATTACGAATTTTATTTTGATCTTCTTAGAATTGGATCAAAAACTATTGGGCTTGGAGAAGGAATTCTTAAGAATAGAGTTAAGCTTGGAAGAATTAAATATGCATCTTTTTCTGGAAAATTTGCAAGACGTCTTCCAAAAGGACCAGAAGAGGTGGATCTTATAGTAGTAGGTGCTGTGGTTTTACCTGAGCTAGCTCTTTTAGTTCGTGAAGAAGAGAAAAGGCTTGATACTGAGATAAATTATACAGTTATGACAGAGGAAGAATTTGATTTTAGAAAAAAGAAAAGAGATCCCTTTATACTTTCAATTCTTTTCGGATCCAGGGTTATGCTAATAGGAGACGAAGAATCCTTACTGGCATGAAAAATCCACGATTACTTTTTGCTTTTATATTTCTGCTCACTATCGCTTCAATTTTTATAACTTTGCCTGGAAAAATTGAATTATTTGGAAAAAGTAAAGAAATTAAATACAATGCTACTTTTTTGTCACAGAAATTAGGGCTTAATAAAGTAATTGATTTTAGGCAAGGCTTAGATCTTAAAGGTGGGGTAAGTCTCACTTTCAAAGCCGAAGTTGAAAAGTTGCCTGCAGGGGAGCGTGACAAGGCTCTTGAGAGCGCTAGGGAAGTAATTGATAGAAGAATAAATCTTTATGGAGTATCTGAACCTTTAATTCAAACTGCTAAAGTCAATAACGATTCCAGAATAATTGTGGAGCTGCCTGGAGTAACCGATGTAAAGCAGGCAATTGACTTAATTGGAGCTACAGCACAGCTTACCTTTTGGGAGCCCGCAGCTTCTATTTCTGCTGAGTTAATTGCCTCCGGAGAATATCCGATCAATGCAGAATTGTTGGGGCTGGGTCCACTCAAAAAGACAAACTTATCAGGATCAGATTTAAGCTCTTCTTCTGTTTCATTTGATCCAAATACGGGTGCACCTGTTGTGCAATTGAAGTTTGATTCAAATGGCGCGAAAAAATTTGGAGAAATTACAAAAAGAAATTTACAAAAACCAGTAGCAATTGTTCTTGATAATCAAATTATTACAGCACCAAATGTAAATGATGCAATTCTTACTGGAGATGCAATTATTTCGGGTGGATTTACGCAGGCTGATGCAAAGGAGCTGAGTACTCAACTAAATGCTGGAGCACTTCCTGTAAAATTAACCGTTATGGAGCAGCATGTAGTAGGACCTACTCTTGGTTTAGAGTCTCTTCATAAAAGCTTAATAGCAGGTTTTATTGGATTTCTTACGGTAGTTATATTTATGATTTTTCTTTATGGGCGTCTTGGAATCATTGCAAGCGTAGCTCTTCTCATGTACACGCTCTTTAATTTAGCAGTTTTTAAATTAAGTAGTCTTACGCCTTATGGAATTACATTAACTCTTGCGGGAATAGCAGGTCTTATTTTATCTATTGGAATGGCGGTTGATGCAAATATTCTTATTTTTGAACGCATAAAAGAAGAATTAAGGCATGGAAAAAGTAAATCCACTGCAATTGAATTAGGATTTTCTCATGCTTGGATGTCGATTAGAGACTCAAATGTTTCAACTCTTATTACTTGCATAATATTATATTCATTTGGAACTGGTATTATTAGAGGTTTTGCATTGGTCCTAGCGATTGGTGTAGTAATTTCAATGTTTTCAGCAATAACAGTAACGCGTACGATATTAAAGTTGGTTTATAAATAATATGAATATAATTGGTAGAAAATATCTATATTTTGCAATATCGCTTTTAGTGATGATTCCTGGAATAATCTCCCTTTTGCTTTATGGTTTGAATTTGTCAATTGAATTTACTGGTGGATCCAGAATGTCTGTTCTTTTTGCTAATGAAATTTCTGTTTCGGAAAAAGATTTCATAAAACAAACACTAGAAAAAAATAATATTAAAGTTTATTCCATAGAAAGTTCAAAAAAACTCGCAATCGCCAGGACAAGCCAGATGACTCAGGAACAGGATGACAAATTTGTAAAAGAATTGAAGACAAAATACAAAGATGCTAAGCAGCAGGAATTTTCAACAATTGGACCAACGATAGGAGGAGAAACAACAAAGAATGCTGTTAAAGCTGTTTTGGTAGCTTCGCTTTTGGTAGTTATATATATTAGCTTGGTATTTAGAAAAGTTCCAAAACCAGCAAGCTCAATAAGATTTGGAGTTTCCACAGTCATTGCTTTGATGCACGACGTATTGGTAGTTGTGGGGGTGTTCTCTTTATTAGGTCACTTCCTGCATGTTGAGATAGACAGTCTTTTTGTTACAGCAGTTCTAACAATTATTGGATTTTCAGTTCATGATACGATTGTTGTCTTTGATAGAATTAGAGAAAATCTTTCCAAAAATGGGGGAACTAATTTTGAAAAAACAGTTAATGATTCAATTCTTCAAACGATTGGTAGATCACTAAATACTTCAATCACAGTACTTTTGGTTTTGTTTGCTCTACTAATTTTTGGAGGAGAAAGTATTCGCTGGTTTGTGGTGGCACTCATTGTGGGAATGATTTCAGGAACATATTCATCAATATTTAATGCTTCCCCAATTCTCGTTGTCTGGCACGAGTGGAGTTTAAGACATACTAGAAATAAGAATAAGTAGGCTCATATAGATTCAGGCATGCAAGGCCAGGCCTTGCGAGGCAAAGATTATAGGTTATTGTAGTTTTTGACGAACAATAAAAGAGACCAATCCCATGTCTGCTTTTCCTTTAAGTTTTCCAGTGAGTGCGCCCATAAGTTTTCCCATGTCTTGTATTCCGCTTACTCCGGTTTCGGTAATTGTTTGATCAATTACGGTTTTTATTTCTTCTTCTCCCATTTGCTCAGGAAGATAGGTCTCAAGAATTTTTAATTCTTCAGTTTCTTTATCAACTAGATCTTGTCGTCCAGCTTTTTCATATTCAGTAATAGAGTCTTTTCTTTTTTTTGCTTCCTTTCCAATAACTGTTAAGACGTCTTCCGAAGTTGCCTCATATCCTGCGCCGCCTTTTTCAATCTCATAATAATTAATTGCAGATATAAGCATTCTGATGGTTGATTTTTTAACCTCATCTTGAGCCTTCATTGCGCCGATTAGTTCTTGTTGTAATTTATTCTTATCCATATTAAATTAATCTTCCCAAGCCTTTTTTCTTACTAATTCTAAAAGCCTTAGTGAATAATAAAACTGATAATACCAGATATAGCGCATTTAATGCAAAGCTTATTAATATTTTATTTATATCAATTGTGCCAGATGCAATATGTTGTCTCATTGCTTCGAAGATATAGCTTGTTGGAATAATCTTTGAAATCTTTTGTGCCCAGTCTGGTAAAATAGTTAGAGGGTAATATATTGCTGAAAAAGGGACAATTATATATGCTCCAGTCCATGCCATCGTCTGAACTTTCTGTCCGTATCTTATTATAAGAGCGGCAACTGTGAAGCCTATCGCCCAACCGCTTATACAAAGATTAATTGATACAGGTATTAACCACCACCCGAATTGAAAGAAGTGAAACCCATATAGAATAAATGCAGTTAATGCAGAGAAGAAAAGGCTCACGACCATTTTTGATCCTCCATAGATCATAACTGAAATAATCCATTCAGATAGTTTTAAGGGCGATGAGAAAATGTTAACTAAATTTCTGTCCCACATTTCAGTTAAAAGATTTACTGTAATTTCGTATTGAGATCTCCAGGTAATAATCCAAAAAATAAGCCCCGTTAAAAGAACTGTGGTTGTTAATTTTGGATCAGAGCTTAGCTTTGCAAAATATAATCCAGTAAGTCCCCAAATTAGGATATCCATTACTGGCCAATAAAACATATCTGATAATCTGTCATAGCTATGGGTAAGCGTAAAGAAATATCTTTTATTCATTGCGTAAATTCTTCTTATGCTCATAATTTATCTCCTTCAGATCTAAGATCTTTTGAATGCTTGAGAAAAAAATCTTCAAGATCTGGCTTATTAATTGTAATATCTTGAAATTCTATTTTTTCCAAAACTAATTTATTTAAAAATTCTGAAATATTTTCTGTTTTCATTTCAATCTTAAAAATATTTTTTTCTCTAATAAATTCAAATTTTTCTTTCTCAAAATAGTTTTGAGCATGTACATGATCCTTTATTAAAAGTTCAATTTTTGAATCGCCTAATTCTTTAGCTAAGTTTTCGGGAGAATTTTCAGCTTTTATTTTTCCATGGTTCAAGAAAATAACTCTATCGCACATCTCTTCTACTTCGTTCATGTTGTGAGAAGTAAATAGCATGCTGACGTTATATTCTTTTTGCTCTTTTTTTAAAAATTGTCTTATTTTTACTGCTATATCAGGATCTAGAGAAGCTGTTGGTTCATCCAGTAAGATAATCTCAGGATAATTTAAAAATGCTTTAGTTAGCAAGAGTCTTGCTCTTTCTCCTGCGGAAAGAGTATGAACTGCTTTTTTTCTTAAATGCTCAATTTCAAATTCTTGTAAAAGCTTATCTATTCTTTTCTTTTTGTTTGGTATTTCATAAAGATCTGCATAAACTGACAATACTTCATCAAGTTTAAAAAACCAAGGTAAAGAAATATATGCGGATGAGTAATTTACCTTTTTTAATATTTCGCTACGATTTGATTTGAAATCTTTTCCAAAATATTTGATGCTTCCGCTGGACGGTTCCATTACATCCAAAAGCATGTAAATTGTTGTAGTTTTTCCAGCACCGTTAGGTCCTAAAAATCCTAAAATTTCTCCCTCTTTTAATGAAAAAGAGATGTCATCTACAGCGTTGAATTTTCCAAAAGTTTTTCTTAAATTTTTAACCTCTAAAACGTTTTGCTTCATTAGCTAATGATAGCATATAAATAAAATGAAGCAAAAAAATTATTTGTGGATTTCTTTTACGCGGTTTTCTAGATACTCTTTAGTATTTCTAGACTGATCTTGATCTATCTCGTCAAAAATTTCTTGTAGAATTTTTCCAATTTCAGGTCCTGGTTTTATGTTTAATATTTTCATAATATCATTTCCATCAATTGCCAAATCATTAATAGAAAACGCAGCAGGTGCTAATTCTTTTTCTATTCTTTCCTTGAATTTTTTCAATCTCCACGACTCTGCTGTTTCAGTTCCTGATCCAAGTCTGTCACCAATCCTTAGATCAATTAAATCTTTTACATTTTTTACTCCGATCCTTCTTATAAATCTTCTTATTGCTGCATCGGTAATGTTTTCATCAACTGTAAACATATGCCAACGTATCATGCTTACTACTCTTTCTCTGTCTTTTTTTGAAAACTTAAGTCTTTCACAAATCTCATACGCAAGTTTTGCTCCTGCTACTTCGTGATTGTAAAAAGTTACTAAGCCGTGCTCATCCTCGCCTTTAACTCTTGGTTTTCCGGCATCATGAATTAGAGTTGCGAATCTAACAATTGGATCTTTGGATGGGCAGAATTTCAAAGCGAGTAGATTATGAGTAAATACGTCAGTCGTATGATGTCTTCCGGGACGTACCTGAGAAACATTGATTCCTTCTAGAAGTTCAGGAATTATATATTTTAAAAGTCCGGAATCTTTTAAAAGGAGAATTCCTTTATAAGGATTTTCGCTATCAAGGATTTTTAGAAGCTCATCTCTTATTCTTTCAAAAGATATTTGTTGGATGAGAGGAGCATCGGAAACAATTTCTTTGCCGGTTTTTTCATCAATATTAAATGATAGTACGGTGGCAAATCTTATCGCTCTTAAAAGCCGAAGGGCGTCTTCTTTGAATCTTTCACTAGGATTCCCAACGCATCTGATAATCCTGTTTTCTATATCTATTTTTCCACCATATGGATCAACAATTTCCTCATGATCATTAACGAATTTTAAAGCAATTGCATTCATGGTGAAATCTCGCCTACTTAGATCTTCCTGAATTGTTTTTCCCCATGAAACTTTATCAGGGTGTCTTTTATTGGAGAATCCCTGTTCCGTTCTAAATGTAGTTATTTCTATTATGGAATTATCATCAATGGGAAGTCCAACTGTACCAAAGTCATTATTGTAGAAACCGTCTGGAAAAATTTTTAATATTTCCTGCGGAGTTGCGTTTGATGTTAAGTCCCAGTCCTTAACTGCAATATTCATAAGAATATTTCTTACGCATCCACCTACAAAGTAAATATCAATATTATTTTTCTGAATTTCTTTATAAATATCGAGTACTTTAGAAGGAATATTTTTGTTCATTGTTTGCAAAAACTCTCTTTGTTATAGTATAGCAACATATGACCAAAAAATGGGATATACGAAGTGATATTGAGTTTGATATTAAAAATTTTGATTCCATAAAGCTTATTAAGCTTCTTCTTGAAAATAGAGAAATTTCTTCTAAAAAGGAAACTGAAATTTTTTTAAATCCAAAAATTGAAGATCTTAGAATTGATGGTTTGGGGATAGATAAAAAAGAACTTGCGAAGACGTTAAAAAGAATTGTAAAAGCGATTAAAGAAAAAGAACTCGTAATTATTTTCGGTGATTATGATGCAGACGGAATTACAGGCGCTGCCATTCTTTGGGAATCTTTAAAAGCACTTAATGTAAATGTTATGCCTTATATTCCAAATAGGATATCTGAGGGATATGGACTTTCTGAGAAAGGAGTTTTAGGGATGCTGGAAAAATATCCCGAAACAAAACTCATTATTACTGTTGATAATGGAATCGTAGCCTTTGATGGGACGAAATTTGCAGATAGCAAAGGAATAGATGTAATAGTAACAGATCATCATGTGCCTTCAGAAAAACTTCCAGAAGCTTTTTCAATAATCCATTCAACGAAAGTTTGTGGATCTGCGGTCGGATGGTTTTTATCAAAATATTTAACGGAAAAAATAAAAGGAGAAGTTAATTTAACAAAACATCTAGATTTGGTTACTATTGCTACTATTGCGGATCTCGTTCCGTTGACAAATGAAAGTAGGATTTTGGTAAAACTTGGGCTTAAATATTTAAGAAATACAAAGAGACTTGGACTTATTGAGCTCTACAAAGAATCAGGAATTGATTCGGAGAAAATTGATACATATGAAATTGGACATATCATAGCGCCCCGTCTTAATGCAATGGGTCGACTTGAAGATGCCATGGATAGCTTAAGACTTCTTTGTACAACAAATGAAAAAAAAGCAAAAGAATTAGCAGGAAGATTAGGAGAAATGAATAGAGCGAGGCAGCAAATTACATTTGAGACATTTGAACATGCTAAAGATTTAGCAATTCCCAAAATTTCAAAAAAGCATTTATTTATCTATCATGAATCATATCAACCTGGTGTAATTGGACTTGTAGCAGGAAGATTAACGGAGGAATATTATCTTCCCTCAATAGTTCTTTCGAAAGGGGAGAAATATAGTAAGGCTTCAGCGCGTTCTGTTAGTGGTTTGAACATTATTGAATTTATAAGATCAGCATCGGAATTTCTGGTTGATGCTGGAGGGCATCCTATGGCTGCTGGATTTACCGTAGAAACAGAAAAAATTCCTGAACTTGAAAAAAGATTTGAAGAATTAGCTAAAAAATTAATTCTTGAAGAATATTTGATAAAAAAATTAAAAATTGATTGCGAGATTCCGATTGAAATAATTGATCTAAATTTATTTAACGAAATCCAAAAACTTTCTCCTTTTGGAATGAAGAATCCTATTCCTGTTTTTTTAAGTAAAGGTCTGGAAATAAAAAATTTAAAATTTGTAGGAAAAAATTCAAACCATTTAAAAATTGATTTTATTCATGGAGGGAAAATAATAAGCGGAATCTTATTTAATTTTGATACTGAATTAAATCTTAAAGTAGGAAATGTTGTGGATGTTGTTTATTCTTTGGATGTTAACGAATGGAATGGAAATAGAAAAATAGATTTAAAAATTAAAGATTTAGCTCTCAAAAGCTGATGCGCGTCTTCTTCTCCTAAGCCTATCAATCATCTGTGGAATCTCCTCATCGACGTTAACATGGTAAATTTCTTGAGGAAAATTTTGTTTGAAAACTTTTGCATTTCTCCTCAATTCATATTCTTCGTGCGCTACTTCATGTGCTAGTTCATTAATTTGGTCAGTAGCGAAAGTTCCTATTATTACTTCGACTGAATGACCTTCGATTGTGGCTATAAATTTAAGTTGCCTTGTTTTAGGTGAGCTGCCTTCGTTATCTGCGCTGTATTCTTCGGTTCCGCTAAGTGTATCTTCCAGGTCGCCAACCTTAATTGTTAGTGCTCCATTTTCTCCTCCTTTTGTGAAAAAATCTAATAATTTATATGCATCTCTTATGTCTTTTACAACAAATTTTAATCCCGTTGTGTCCTGTACTGCAATTGCTGGATCTTCTTCTTCTTTTCTCATCATCTTAGCCATTCTTGCTAAGATTCTTTTAGGCCTACTATCTTGGTAGACAGGAATAAGTTCACCATCATAGCTAATAAGTCTTTGCTCATAATGTGTAGTTTTTATGTAATAACCTCCAGGCTCGGGGACATGTTCACGAATTCTCTTTAGAGTTCCTATTCTATCCTGATCAGTGATTTCTGTTGGTTGTCCTATGCATTCAAGGGTTTCATAGCTATGATGACTTTCAACATCTGTAGATCTTATTCTTATTCTTTTTGTTTTAATTCTTTTTTTACCTCTTGTTGAGATGACTTCATCACCAAACCAGAAGCCATCATTTAAAATTTCTGTAATGCGTGGAATACCTTCTTTTTCATTTATTTCTCTTCCTCTAGCAATTGTAGTCGCAGCTAATTGCATAAGAACCAGTTTTCTTTTTGCCTCAAATCTTATTCTTGCTCTTGGATTACTGAACATAATATCTACTAATTGCGGAATTGAGTTTGCTAGCTCTACTTCTTCATGAAGGTCAGTTCTGTCTGCTAAAGGTGACCAAACGCCAGTCCTGAAATAATCGTTAATAAATGCATTTGCGATACTTGCATATGAAGCTACTTCTTGTTCGCGTCTTGCAGAATCCATTTGATCATACTCTTTTGAATAAATCCTCACGGCTCTTTTATTTGCTCTCCCTCGAACATTTTCTCTTTTTGTTTCGGTGTTAACTGCCTGAGCCATTTCCATAACTCCGTAGGTTCCTACCAAGTTTCCAAGTAAATTTAAATCACTTAAAAATTGACCCTGTACAGTTGCATTTGATCCATAGAATCCAGGAATTGAACGCCAGGGGAGCACTGAATAAGGCCCTTTTTCTGAGAGCATTAATTCAATATGCTTCATGTCTTTTGTAACTTCTCCAACAGGAGGTTTGTAGAGTCTTTCTAGGGTTGCCATAGGTCTGAAATTTTAACAAATCTTATAGTATTTTTCAAGCTTAAGGGTTGTTAACTTTCAGGCAAAATATTACAATACGCATATGCAAAGAACTCTAATCAAGGATACAGTAGAAAAGATAGGTGAAGAAGTTTTTATAAATGGCTGGGTTAGCGTCAGACGCGATCATGGAAAATTGATATTTTTAGACCTTCGAGATAGAACTGGCGTGATTCAGGCAGTAGTTATTCCCGCAAGTTCTCCGGAAGCTCACAAAAAAGCACAAGAGCTGAGAACAGAATTTGTTGTAGAAGTTAAAGGAAAAATAAATCAAAGACCAGAAAAAAACGTAAACAAAGATTTGGAGACAGGTGCCGTAGAGCTGGAAGTTTTGGATTTGGATATTTTAAGTCGAGCAGAGACACCACCATTCGATGTTTTAGACTCGGGGCTTGATGTAAATGAAGAAATTAGACTTAAATACAGATATCTAGATCTACGTCGCCCAAGAATGCAGAAAAACATAAGGCTTCGAAATAATTATATGCAGTCTCTTCGTGGAGCACTACTTAAAAAAGATTTCGTAGAAATTGAAACTCCTGTTCTTTCAAAGGCTACTATGGAAGGAGCAAGAGATTTCATAGTGCCTTCACGTTTTCAACCAGGTAAATTTTATGCTCTTCCTCAGAGTCCTCAGCAATACAAGCAGCTTTTAATGGTGGCAGGATTCGAAAGATATTTTCAATTTCCAAAATGTTTTAGAGATGAGGATTTACGAGCGGATAGGGGATTTGAATTTGCTCAGTTAGATTTGGAAATGAGTTTTGCTAGTAGAGAAGATGTAATGGAAACAGTAGAAGATGTGGTTAAGATTGCTGTTAAAGAGGTTGGGGGAAAGTTAAAAGATGAAAACTTTCCTGTTTTTACATATCAGGAAGCGATGGAGAAGTTTGGTGCTGATAAATTTGATTTGAGAAGTGATGAGGAAAAGAAAAATGGTACGCTTGCTTTTGCGTGGGTTATTAATTTTCCATTCTTCAGAAAAGTAAGCAAAACTGAAGTTTCAGATAGTCTAGACAGTAAAAGCGAATGGACCTTTACTCATAATCCTTTCAGCATGCCGATTCCAGAGCATGTTGAATGGCTTAAAAAAGGAGAAAATGTTGATCAAATCTTAACAACACAATATGACTTAGTGTGTAATGGTCTTGAGGCAGGAGGAGGAAGTATAAGAGCACACACTCCTGAGCTTCTGAAAGCAACTTACAAGATAATGGGTTATACTGATTCGCAAATTCAAGAAAGCATTGGACATATGCTTGAAGCATTTTCTTTTGGAGCTCCGCCTCATGGAGGTATTGCGCTAGGTTTGGATCGTCATATCGCGCTACTTCAAGGTGAGGCATCAATTAAAGAGACAATGGCTTTTCCTATGACCTCGACTGGTAGAACAGCAGTTATGGATGGTCCAACAGGAATCTCCGAAAGTCTTCTAAAAGATTTGGGAATCAAAATTGTATCTTAAAATGAATGAGCTATCTCTCTTCAAAAATTTCAAAAATTAAATTTCTTCAATTTATAGTTTTAGTTATTATTTTTTCTGCTTTTAGTTTTTTGGCTTTCTTAAATATTGAATTAAAAAAACAGATCTCTTTAGTTGAAACTTATAAAAACCCAATTGATTTTAAGCCTGAAAGTTATCCAAAAGTTATTTATCCTTATGAGCCTTATATTTCAGCTCAGGGAGCAGTAGTAATAGATAAATCTTCGCAAGTTGTTCTTTATGAAAAAAATTCAAAACTTCGATTTTCACCCGCTTCTACAACTAAAATTATGACTGCGATTTTAGCTTTAGAAAATTATAATTTGGATGATACGCTTACTGTTTATAAATCCAATGTTGAAGGAACAAATCAGAAGCTTATGCTTAACGAAAAAATTAAACTTGAGGATTTGCTTTATGCTATGATGCTTCCTTCTTCAAACGATGCTGCGCAGGCAATAGCAGACAATTTTCCTGGAGGAGAAAGTGCATTTGTGGCAATGATGAATAAGAAGGCAAAGGAGTTATACTTGGATAATACGCATTTTGCTGAGCCAATTGGGCTTTTAGATAGAGAAGATTACACAACATCAATTGAACTCGCAAGACTCACTTCTTATGCTTTGGAAAATCCGGAATTTGCGAAAATAGTTGCAACTAAAATAAAAACCATAACAACTGAATCTGGAAATAAGTATACTTTCCCAAACATAAATATAATGCTTAACTACCCAGGAGTTAATGGTGTAAAAACCGGATATACGGAGGGCGCAGGTCAGGTTTTAGTAACTTCGCAGAAGATTAATAATGGCAAAGATTTAATATTTGTAGTGATGCAAAGTCAAGATAGATTTAGAGACACAGAATATCTTCTTAATTATTTAAATAATAATATTACTTTTTTATCCAGTCGTCCTTAATTGCTGATACATAAGCTACAAAATTTTCGTTTCCTTCAAAAACAATTACAGGCATAAGATATTTTTGTTCTTTCCCCTCGGAATATAATGCGATATAAATTTTCTTTAAAGTTACATTATCACCTTTACCGTTATATGAAACAATTTTTCCTTCACCTTTTTTAAGCTCGTCAAATGCTTCATCGGATGTTTTGATGGCATACGTAGAAGATTTGTCGGAGATTTTTTGATAGAAAAATCTAGCATTTACCACTTCTGCTTCATTTCTTCCGGACCCGATTACAAGATTCATATTTGAGTTGAGTCCACTTGGATAAACTATGGGTGTATCCTCTATGTTTTTCTGAAAAAAATAAACACTAATAAGTTTCGCTTGAGACAAGCTATTTACAGGTCCTACTAATTCATCATTTATAGTAAAAAGTTCAGTTCTTGTTTTTTGTTCATCTAAATCCTCTGGAAGAATGCCAAGTGTTGTTAGGAATTCTCTGGCGACTGATATAGCATTTTCCTCATCTTTCAAATATGCTGCCGATATAACAGAGGGGTCTGTTAAATATGGAGAGTAAAGCGTAAAAGATGCCATGTTTACATTTAAAACTAAGCTTTTAGCTAATTCCTGCTCGCTGTTCCATCTGAAGATACTTTCTGACAGTTGTTCTGGTTTATCGATAAAACCAAGCGTTGATACTTTTTCACTCGCCCTTTTAACAGCTAGTAAATCGGGGCTAGGTTTAATCATTTCATAGACTTTTGTTCTGTCTGGGAGGTTGGGTAGCCCTCCTTTCAATGTGTCAATTTTATAATTGTATTTTTTGTTTATACTTTCAGGGAATAAAATGGGTGGAAGTTTTCCAAATGATGCATTTGGAGGTGCTGCAGGAGTGGGGAAAACTAATTCTTTTACAAAGGATAGTGTTTTTATAAGAATAAAAATTCCAATAATAATTCCTAAAATAATAGCGGCCCATTTGACCGCAAGTATAAACTCACTTTTAAATTTGCTTAAAGTGGTGGGCATATATTGAGTATAAAGGAGATTTTAGCTACAATGCAAGGAAGTATGGTAAGAACTAGAGTCGCGCCAAGTCCAACGGGATTTCCTCATATAGGCACTGTTTATCAAGCTTTGTTTGATTATGCTTATGCCAAAAGAAATAAGGGGAAGTTTTTAGTAAGAATTGAAGATACAGATAGAGGAAGATTTGTAGAAGGATCTGAAGATAAAATTTTTGAAGCAATTGATTGGTTTTCTCTTTCGGAGGATGAAAGCGTAAGAAAAGGCGGAGATTTTGGCCCATATCGTCAGTCGGAAAGACTTGAAATCTATGCCAAATATGCCTTGGAATTGGTAGAAAAAGGTGGAGCTTATTATTGTTTTTGTACGAAAGAGAGGTTAGATGCCCTTAGAGCGAGTCAAACTGCAAGTCATCAGCCAACAATGTATGATGGCCACTGTAGGAGCTTGGATATTGAAGATTCGAAAAAAAGACTTGATGAGCCACATGTTCTCCGTCTTAGGGTTCCAGAAAATACAAAACTTATAGGAAGGGATGAAATACGAGGAGATGTGGAATTTGATTCCACTTTAATTGAGGATACCGTTCTTATTAAATCTGATGGCTTTCCTACATATCATCTTGCAGTAATTATTGATGACCATCTTATGGAGGTTACAGATGTTGTTAGGGGTGAAGAGTGGCTTTCTAGTCTTCCAAAGCATATTCTGCTTTATGAGTATTTTGGTTGGGAAAAGCCCAAGTTTTATCATACGCCAGTTTTAAGAAATCCGGATAAATCAAAACTTTCCAAGAGGCATGGTCATGCGTCCGTGGATTGGTATAGAAATGAAGGTTTTTTGCCCGAAGCAATTTTAAACTTCTTAGCTCTTATGGGATGGAGTCATCCAGAGCAGAAAGAAATTTTTGATATAAATGAGTTTATTTCTCTTTTTGATCCAAAAGATTTAAAGCCAGTCGGGCCTATTTTTGATTTATCGAAGTTGGAATGGATAAATGGACTCTGGATTAGGAATTTGAGCTTAGAAGATTTAAGGAAAAGACTTGAAAGATTCTATCGGGACGATAAAGAATTTTCTGCAATTTTTGATAGTAAGCACTCGGATCTTTTAATAGGACTGGCACAGTCAAGGATAAAAAAATTAACAGAGTTTAGAGATCTTGTTAATACACCCAATAAGCAAAGAGAATTTACTCTTGAAGAAAAGGAATCAGGGAAAAAGTTGTTAAATCTATTGGAAAAAATAAATCATTCAGATTGGAGAGAAGAGATTATACTAAATCATCTTAAAAATTTTAGAGATCAGGAATCGGTTTCAATGAAAATAATTTATTTTTTAATAACAGGAAAAGAGCAAGGATTGCCATTAATTGAGACAATGGTAAAGATTGAAGGTCGAGACCAAATCCTCGAAAACCTCAAGGCTAGAATAAAATAAAATGAAGGAATTTCAGATAAAGACAAAAAAATATAAAGTTAATGATATTTATTTGAATGTTGCCGAGGTAGGCAAAGGGAAGCCAATAATTTTTATTCACGGATGGGCGAATTCATGGATTGGCTGGACTCTTTTAGCAAAGGAATTATATAAGGATTATAAGCTATATATGATTGATGTTCCTGGATTTGGAGATTCTGATTCGCTGCCGACATATTCATTGGAAATTATTAACAATTATATTTCAGAATTTATAAAAATTTATGCTCCCAACACAGTTGCAGTCGTTGGTGCTTCTGCTGGAACATTCCTTACTGTCCATTTAGCTGTTTTGAGTAATTTCAATTTTCATTTAATTTTAATTGGCACAGTTCTTCATAGAAGAAAAACAAAAATTATAAAAGAAATTTATTCAAGATTTTTAAGTTTGTCTGCAAATTCTCCAATAGCACACGAGGCATTTGAACAAGTAATAAAAAATAAATACAGCGCGTACTTAGTAGAAAAATATCTGAATGCCTACAAATTTAATAAAAGACTCGTGGATCTTTATTTTGTGCCAGGAAGAAAAAGAGTAACAGGAAAGTCATACATTCAGCTTGGTGTTTCTATGATGGGATATGTTATGGATGAGGAATTGAAAAGTATAAAAAATCAAACATTATTGATTTTTGGTTCACATGATAAATATGTACCTACAAATACAGCAAAGAATTTTATAAATAAAATTTCTAAAAAAAATTTATATTTGGAAATTATTAACAATGCAGGGCATAGTCCTGCTTATGAGCAACCAAAGGAAACTGCAAGGATTATAAAAGAATTTTTATCATCTAAGGTTGACTAGAGCAAGAGTTGGTAATATTATAATCACGTGAATGTTTTAGTTCTTGGACTGTCTTTGACTATTATTAGTTGGATAATATCTTGGACAAGGATTCCCGTTGTTTACGAACATGCGTTTTTCCCCCTTTGGTTAGGATATATATTAACTATAAATGGAATTTCCATGTATTTATTTAAGAAATCCCTTATTTCAAATCTAAAATATAGATTTATCTTGTTATTTTTTTTATCAGTTCCGGTCTGGTGGTTTTTTGAATTTTGTAATTCATTTTTGCAAAATTGGCACTATGTTTTAGGAAAAGATGTTTCTATTTTAGAATATAATCTTCGAGCAAGTATAGATTTTTCTACCGTAATTCCAGCAGTTTTGTCTACTTCATATTTAATAAAAAACATTCTGGATAAGGTAATAGCGAAAAAACCTATGAATATAAAAATAAATAAATTTTTTCCGATTTTAATCTTAATTTTTGGAATCCTTATTTTTATAATTATGCCGATTTTTCCGAATCAAACTTTTCCTTTGGTCTGGATAGCAGGAATATTTGTAATTGATCCAATCAATTATCTATTGGGTTTTCCTTCTATTCTTAAGCAAATTTCTCAGGGCATAAAGGTTAATATATATTCTGTAATGCTGGCAACACTTTTTACTGGATTTTGGTGGGAAATGTGGAACTATTATTCACTTCCTAAATGGAATTACACGATTCCTTATTTAGGTTTTTTCAAAGTATTTGAGATGCCAATACTTGGATATTTAGGATATCTCTTTTTTGGTTTAGAGATACTAACATTTGTATATTTTATATCAGGGGTATCTAATAGGATTTTCAAGAAAAAATTTGAAATAGATTTATAGGAAATTCATCTTTATACACGTCTTAATTTGCTATATAATATTGAAATGTTCTCAGAGATTTTCCATGATTTGATTGTAAAGACAGCCACTTTAAAAGAATTTATGTCCACTCTCTGGAAATATAAGCTATGGTGGAGTTTCCCAATAATTCTTGTCCTCTTATTAGTTATGGTTTTACTTTTTGTTGCAGGTCATACTGGGGTTGCAGCAATTATATATCCAATATTTTAGAATGAAAAACGCTTGGAAAAAATGGATAAAAATTACAAAAAAAATTATGCATATTTGGGCAAATATTTTTTTATTTATTATTTTTTTTGTTCTGATAGTTCCATTTAGTTATTTAATAAAAGTTTTTTCCAAAGATTCTCTTCTTGGTCATAATGCATTAGCTAAAAAAGGAAGTTATTGGGTTAAAAAAGAAAAAGTTAAATATGATATTAATTTTGCAAAACTTCAATAATGTATATATTAGGAATCTCCTGTTTCTATCACGATAGTGCTGCGGTAATTTTAAAAGACGGAATCTTGATTGCAGCTGCAGAAGAAGAAAGATTTTCAAGAAAAAAACATGATTCCTCTTTTCCGATAAATTCAATAAACTTCTGTTTGGAAAAAGCGGGAATCAAGTCTACAGATTTAAGTTATGTAGTCTTTTACGAAAAACCATTTTTAAAATTTGAAAGAATATTTTTAAATTCTTTTTCATATGCCCCTAAAAATTTTAGATTTTTTAAAGAATCAATGAAAGAATGGTTTTTTGATAAATTATGGATAAAGAGTCACATCTCAAAAGAATTAAAAGTTAGCCCCAAAAAAATTATTTTTTCAGAACATCATCTATCTCATTTATCCAGTAGTTTTTTTTCTTCTCCTTTTGATGAATCAGCAATTCTTAGTATAGATGGAGTTGGGGAGTGGGCTACTGCTAGCTGGGGTGTGGGAAAAGGAAATAATATAGAAATAAAAGAGGAGATTAGATTTCCGAATTCCTTAGGACTTTTGTACAGTGCCTTTACGGTTTTCGCTGGTTTTGAAGCTAATGAAGGAGAATATAAGTTAATGGGTCTTGCGCCTTACGGAAAACCTAAATATTTAGATCTTATATATAAAATTGTTGATATAAAAAAAGATGGTAGTTTCTCTCTTGATCTTAGTTACTTTTCATACCAATACGATTTGAAAGGAATATATACAAAAAAATTTGAAAACATCTTTGGTAAAAAAAATAATACTCCAGATAAAGTAATAAATTATTATGCTGATATTGCTTCGAGTATTCAGCTATTCTTAGAAGGAGAAGTTATTAGAATTACTAATTATATTTATGAAAAAACTAATCTCAAATCAATTTGTTATGCTGGTGGCGTCGCACTTAATAGCAAAGCAAATTGGGAAATTTTAAAAAAAAGTAATTTTAAAGATATATATATTCAGCCTGCTGCAGGAGATTCTGGTGGGGCTTTAGGTGCAGCTCTTTGGGCCTATTACGGAGTGCTTAAAAATAAAAGAAATTTTATTATGATTCATTCTTACTACGGTGCTTCAGAAACTGAATATGAAATAAGAAAAACTTTAGAAGATGAAAATATAAAATATAAATACTTTAAAGACGAAGATAAGTTAGTTGACCAAGTAACGGAAAAGATGAAGAATGGAAAAGTAATTGGATGGGTTCAGGATGAATTTGAATGGGGACCAAGAGCGCTCGGGCATAGGAGTATTTTAGCTGATCCACGTTCATTTGAAATGAAAAATAAAGTTAATAGTAAGATTAAATTTAGAGAAGCATTTAGACCTTTTGCGCCTTCCGTTTTAAAAGAGGATTTGGGAAAATACTTTAATGTTGGAAGGAGTAAGAATCTTCTTCCTTTTAATTTCATGTTGTTTGTTGTCCCGGTTAGCAAAGAAAAAATTAGTAATTTAGGTGCTGTCGCCCATGTTGATGGTACCGCAAGACCTCAAAGTGTGGATAAGGATATTAATTCTAAATATTATAAGGTTATTAAGAGTTTTGGAAAAAAAACTGAAGTTAATGTTATTCTAAATACTTCTTTCAATCTAAAAGGTGAGCCAATTGTTAATACTACTTTGGAAGCGCTTAATACTTTTAATAAATCAGGTATAGATGCTTTAGTAGTTGGAAATTATTTAATTAATAAGTGAGCTTTGTTTTAGATAATTTAAAAGCGCATTTGCGGTAATCTCATTTCCATAACCCGTCAGGTGAATATCTTTTTTCAAAAAAAGTTTATCAATATTTTTAGATTTTCTGAATGGATCTTGAAGATCAAGACACTTCCAAGAATATTTTCTACATAGTTGAAGCATTTTTTCACGAGTTTTAGATTGGGAGTATAATCTTTGATCCGATAAATATCCCTCTTTTTTCATTTTCTCCCATTCGTTAGGTAAAATCTGAGCCGGAGTAGGAAAAATAATAACAGAGATTTTCGAATTATTAGATTTTGCAGAATTTATTAAAAGATTCATGTATTTTTCAGATATTTCCCATCCTTTTTTCATTGAAGGAGAACTTGTATTAAGCTGAGTGTCATACTGATATCGATTATTCTTTCCATTGAAAACAATTTTTTCTACGTTTACTTGTTGTCTATTTGCCCAACCATAATATCCTGAAAGAAATGCTCTATATAAAAGAGACTTCTCCTTCAGGAATTGATTAACTTTATATGGTACAAAATCTGGAATAGATTTGTAAAAGTAGCTTTTACGATTTAAATCATATTCATAAGCATCATAAGGGTCAGTAAGCAAATGATAACTTACTACTACTAGATCAGGATTATATTTTTTTCCATATTCTTCATATAGATTGTAATATTGTTCTGGCCCATAAAATATCATACCCATATTTATAATTTCTATTTTTTTATTTTTATATTCTTTGTTTAATATTTTTTCAAATTTTTTAGGATATGTTTCATCTGTATTTACTCCGGGGCCATAAGTAAGTGAATCTCCTAGTAAAAGAATTCTATAAGTGTCATTTGGTTTATTAAAGCTATGATCTTTGTCTCGAAAACCTAAGTAGTTTGAATAGCAAATTGCTTTTGGGTTTGGAATAGCTGTGCAATTTCTAACTAAATAAGGTTTGACTCTGTATTTAAGAGACGAGGAGTAAGTAAAATTGTCATTTGCGAATGATTTATTTGGATCAATGGAAATGATATTTTTTACTGTAAACTGTTTAAGAATTAATTCACAAATTAACAACCCAATTAATAAGCTAAATGTAAATAAAAAAATTTTTAAAAAAATTGATTTCACTATGAAATTCTCTCAAAAAAATAAATTCATTTCAATTTGAACGAGAAAGTTTGATTATGTAGTTGAATGTTTTTAAGATGGTTTTTAGCTTAGAGGAAAAAGAATATGCCCATTTTGATTTACCATGAACTCTTTTTAAAAAATTCACTTCTATGTTTTTAATTTTAAAGCCATTTTTTTTAGCCCGGTATAGTAAAAATAAATCTAGTGTAAAATCATTTGGATAATTACTTAAATATTTTTTTAAGTCTCTATGAAATAATTTAGGCTGCGCATTTATTTCGGAAAGTTGCATTTTAAGAAACGCTGATGCAATCACCGCCATAGACATAGATATTATCGAGTCAGAAGTTTTTCTTCCCTTTCTGATTCCTTTGATTAGATACTTTTTATTATTAAACTTTTTGTATTTTTCGTATGCTTTAAAAACGTCTTTTGGAGGAGTTTGTAAATCAGCGTGAGTCCATGAGATTATTTCCCCTTTTGCTTCATTAACACCAGTCATTATTCCATGACCATAACCAATATTTTTTTTGACATTAATAATTTTTAAGAATTTATAATTTTCATTCTTAGAAAACTTAGCTAGAATTTTTTCAGTTCCATCCGTCGAGCCGTTATTTACAAATATTAATTCAAAATTATATTTTTTAAATTTTGCATATTCTTTAAGTATGTTTTCAATATTATTTTTTTCATTATATGAGGGTGTAATGATAGAAAGAAGATTACTTTGCATTTTTTTTCTTAAAAAATGAACTCCAGTATTCGTATGTTTTTAAATCAGCTGGAGTACCCCATCCTAGATAAGTATCAATTTCAAAAACTTTTACATTTAATTTGTTTTTTACTAAGAAATTCATGCACTCATCGTTATAAAATTCATTGTTTATTCTTTTATTTTCCCTTATCATTTGATTTGCATTTTCAAAAAAATACTTTGCCTTTTTGAAACTAAAACTTCCTACGATAGCGTGATCGTTTATAGGCGAATTACTTATTGGTATTTTAACTGAGACTTTTTTTACATTATTATTTTTTTCCACTTTTACCCATCCCCAGTGTTCAGGATTTCTTTTTACATTTGGATTATTTCTGAAGGTCCAAATTATTGCATCGGTATTTTTTTTATTCATTAATTTACTAAAATCTTTCTGATCATAAGCCATGCCATTGTCACATGCTCCAATGGTAAGCTCGTCTTCTGGGTTAATAAATTCTTGAGCTAAAATACATGTGCTTGCCTGTCCTTCGGTGATCTTTTTTATGGGTACTATAATTGCTTTTGGATAGTATTTTTTAATTTTTTTATCTATTTTATATTCTTCAATATGCTCTTGGAGGCATAGGAAGATATATTTATTTGCAGTGGGTAAGCTTTTAGTGGCTTTAATAACCATTGGTATTCCATCAACTGAAATCAAAGGTTTGGGTAGCTTATAACCTTCATTTAAAAATCTCTGCCCTTTTCCAGCAAGTGGAATTAAATTAACTTTCATAAAAATATCTTGACCAATATAAATATTCTTCTAAATCTTCTGGGGTGCCCCACTGGCAGAAATAATCTGCAGGGTAAGCAATCGAATTTAATTTGTCATTTTTCATCAAATTATAAGCCCAAGGAACATAGAATTCGTTATTAGTAATTAGGTTGCTCTTTTTTATTTGCTCAAGGTATTTTACTGCAATCTCGCCATTTTTAAAATAGTAAGTTCCTGATGAATGCCATGACTCCATTTTATTTTTTGTATAGGAATACTTTTCTTTTGTTTCTATAAGATTATTTTTTTTGTCTGTTTTTACTCCTGCGTAAAAATTATCTCTTAATAAATGAGGATGAAAACCTTTATAGCAAACAATTGCTCCATGGATATTTTTGGATTTCACTTTTTTTTTAAAGTCTTTAAAATTCCAGATCATTGAAAAGTCACAGTAGTTTATGATTATTTCTTCATCCTTTTTTATAAAATCTTTTGCGCGGAGTATTGTTTCAACTGGGCCTAATTTATGAGATTTGATTGTTGCAATTTTCGCTCCAGGTTTAATTTTTTTTATAATTTTTTCTAAATTATATTTCTTAAGATGATCAACACTACAAATAAATAGAAATTCATTTTCATCTGGAAATAAATCAACCACATGTTCTAAGATATATTTTTTTTCAATTTTTATCAAAGGTTTAAGCTCTTTATATCCTGCTTTTTTAAAACGATTACCACTTCCGGCCATGGGGATTACAATTTGCATACGCATAAATATAGCACAATTAAGATTATTTTTTTATCGACTAATAGTCTTAGAGGGGGTTTTCCCAATCGGGAATATTTTCAAATGCACACATTACTGCATCTAATTCGAAAC